>NZ_JAURVJ010000044.1 GCF_030655615.1 Nocardioides sp. | reverse complement strand
GGGATAGTCTTCACCGGCTACTTGCGCGAGTGGCGGAACGGCAGACGCGCTGGCTTCAGGTGCCAGTGTCCGAAAGGGCGTGGGGGTTCAAATCCCCCCTCGCGCACACAGAGCGGTTCAGGCGAAAAGGCCAGGATCGTTTAGTAATTGAAGAGGCCCCTGACCTGGGAAGATGGTCAGGGGCCTTCTTCGTTCGATACGGACTGTTGGGAGACGGAGTTGAACCTGCACGTCGTTTCTGCTCGGTTTGCCGCGAGTTGGACGGACGGTTGTGGCAGCAACTAGCGGTCGGTTCAAGAACGACCTCGTGCGGCTCGGCGAACGAGCACGAGTCGCACGCGTTGCTGCTGGGCTGACTCAACAGCAGGTTGCTGACGCACTTGAGATGCACCGGGTGACGTTCAACCGGTTCGAAGCGGGAGAGAATGACCTACCCTCAAGCAAGCTGCTTGCTCTCGCCGAGGTTTTGCGGGTCAACCCCAGTGCTCTCTTTGATGAGCCAACCGCGGATCTTAGGGGGTCTGACTCTTGAGTAGCCGCGTTGGGAGCTCGCGTTCAGTGTTGGGGCGTCCCCGCAGGGTTGCTGGTAAGCGAGTCGCTTCAGCCCACCTGCCGGTCCCGGTCGGTCAGGTCTCGACAACTGCGGCGAGGTTTCGTCCAGAACTAGTAGTGGTGATCGCGTCTGCGATCGGCACGAGTGTCGATCCTGTTGTGGTGTCGCTCGAGTCGGCGTTCGCCGCTGTGGGTTATACGTCTCGCCGCGTTCGAATCAGCGATCTGCTGGCGAACAGCGAGTACCAGTTCTCGGGGAGTAAGGGACCGGAGGGTGAGGGGTCCCGTGCTTGCTGGTTGATGGACTTGGGTGACGGCTTGCGTCGGCAGACGAAGTCGAAAGCGGCAGCGGCTGTCCTTGCGATGACTCGGATCAGGGCTGAACGCGAGTCGGAGATGGGTAGTCCCAAGCCAGGTCAGAGACTCCAGGAGCGCTCGGGGGTGGTCACGATTATCCGGTCGGTGAAGCGACCGGAGGAGCTTGAGGAGTTGCGGCTGACTTACGGGTCGCGACTCCTGGTACTGGGGGTTTCTGCCTCGGAAACGCAGCGGCTGAAGTCGCTGACTGCACGTCTGCGGAAGGATCACCCGGGGCGCGACGTCGATTGGTATGTGGGTGAGGCCACCCGACTGATGCGTAGGGACCAGAAGGACGACGAGGACGACATGGGTCAGTCGTTCCAGAAGGCGTTCACTCGTTGTGACGCCTACGTGTGGTTGCGGCCGGGTCATGACTCGAACTCGGCGGTGGCGAGAATTGTGAGGGTCTGGTTCGGTGAACCGTTCACTACACCGTCCTTAGACGAGCAAGCGATGTATCACGCTTTCTCGGCGCAGTTCAGGTCAGCTGCTGCTGGCCGTCAGGTCGGTGCAGCGGTCGTGGATGCCTCGGGCGAGGTTCTCGTTACTGGCACGAACGACGTTCCGAAGCCAGGTGGTGGCCAGTATTGGCCTGGTGACGAGCACGATCTGCGTGACTACGCGCTCGAGTTCGAGATGAACGACCGGCTGAAGTACGAGCTGGTAGCGGACGTCATGAAGGATCTAGAGCCGTGGTTTAAGAAGAAGCGTCGGGCCCGCGGACTGGAGGGGCTGATCAAGGACGCCCTGGCTGGCCCGCTGAAGCGGAACCGGTTGCGTGACCTGATTGAGTTCGGCCGCATCATGCATGCGGAGATGGCTGCGATCTGTACGGCAGCTCGTCGAGGCACGCCGATCGGTGGTAGTGACCTTTTCACTACGACCTATCCGTGCCATGAGTGTGCTCGGCTCATCATCGGTGCGGGGATCAGGAGGGTCGTGTTCATCGATCCGTACCCAAAGTCGCAGGTCTCGACGCTGTTCGAGGGTCAAGTCTCGGCCGAGATCTCCGAGCCTGGTCCGAACAACGTGCCGTTCGTGCCCTTCGAGGGTGTGGCACCTGTCCTGTTCCCGCATGTGTTCGCGATGCACTCTCGTGAGCGGTCAGACGATGGGACGTTCGAGGCTTGGGTGCCCGAAACGCTTGCCGAGCGGCAGGAAGTTCCAGAGCTAGCGCTCGAGGAGATGGCGCTCAAGGGCTTCCAGAAGACCTACCGGAGGATGCTGACCACTTCGACGTCCTTGAAGGTTTGACGTTGAAGGTGAAGACAGGACCCACTCAGGTCACCCAGACTGTCAGTGGGTGATGTTTGACTGCAGAACGATCAAGAACAAGGCAACTTACGCCGATGTAACTAGCGGCATCGTTTGCCATCCACCACCGAAGGAGAGCCGTCGTGGCTGAGGACTACACCCCCTGGATTCTTGAGACGCTAGATCGCGCAGCAGCTGATTGGGACAGTCGTCCTGAGTGGACCAAGCCAGTAGTGAATGGTCCGTACTTTGCTGCTCGCGCTGACCAAACCCCTTCTGAAGACTGACCAGTTGTTCGTGATGGCATGACCACACCGGGTACTCACGAACACCACGGGTCGGGCCTCGAGCTGAGCGACCAGGAGTCGCTCCTCCTCCTTCTTGTCCACGAAGGCGCCCGAACGGGTGTTGAGGAGTTCCCGTTGGATCGAGTCCGAGTGCAGAAGGCCGGGTTTCTACTCAGCATGCGAGGCCCGGCCAGATGGCGGCAAACCTTCAACTACCGGCCTTACGACTGGGGCCCCTACAGCGACGACTTGGCGTTCCAGGTGCGGCATCTCGAAGCCGAGAAGTTGATCCGGGTATCTCCAACCGGGGGTAGGTACGCGGCCCACGTGGCCACGAAAGTCGGTGAGTTGATTGCTGACATGCTGTGGATGGAGTTGAGCCCGGTGGACCGCGCGTTCGTTCAGCAGGTCCGCAGTTACGTCACGACCCGAAGCTTCCGGCAGCTTTTGACTGAGGTGTACGCCGCGTACCCGGACTACGCCACACACTCAAAGTTCGTGAGGCAGTCTTGACGCTTGCGCTCGGGTTAGCGTGCGCCGACGGGGCACTGCTGGCAACCGACAGCATGGGTATGAGCGGAAAGATCGCTAGCAACGTCACTAAGATTCGGTCCTTCTCCTCGATCCCAGCGGCGTGGACGTTCTCCGGGTCTACCTATGTCGCAACCGAACTTGACCAGCACATCCGTGGGCTCGCCACCGCCTGGGCTGGCCCAGGAGATGAACCTTGGATCGACCTGGACTCGAATCAGGTCAAGAAGATCATTGAGGACCAACTGTGCCCGGTCGTCCGTGACACCTATGGTCGGTTGACGCCACCGCCAGGTGGCACGGTCATCGACCACAGCGTCGACTTACTTCTTGCTACATGGACTAGACCGTCTGGCGGGTTTCTTGTCAGGGTCTACCCAGACACCGCCACCATGGTCCCGGACGCCCCCATGGTCGCCATGGGGTACGGACACGAGTACGCAACCGTGGCGCAAGGTCTGCTGTCACACCACCTCGCTGCTGACCCGAGCCTTCACGAGGCGAAGGTCCTAGCGCACCGGACGGTCACCGCTGTCTGTGAGGTTTCCTCGGGTGGTGTCGGCCCTCCCGTCCAACTCGCCACCGTCACTCAAACCGGCGTCTCCATCCTTGATGTCGACGATGTCGACGCCATCTCACTTGCGGTGGACCGTTGGAAGAACCTTGAGCAGGAATCGCTCATCGCACTGCGTGACGGCGAACCCGCCCGTGAAGCGCGACACGACCTCCCAGGCACAACTGTTTGAACACAGTCGATCCTTCGACACGTTGGCCTGTCCTACGCCGAGCACTTTGGCTTCGCCGCTGTGCTTCGACCGCAGTGTCGCGCGTCGTGACGTCACCATGCGCGACGGTCTAGCCGGGCAGAGGCACGCACACGATCCGTTGCCCGCACGCTGCCTAGACGAACTGGGGTGCTACTCGGTTGATCGCGTTGGCTCGGGTCCTCGGGGTGGGTCTGGGCGAGTTGTTTGACTGGGATCCTGACGGTGGCGGTTACGTCGGCCTGGTCCCCTTCGGTACCGCCCGGGGCAACGGCACGGTTGGGATGTCCCAGTGGCTGGATCGACCAGCCTTCCTAGATGACAATCAATCGTGGCCTACCCGACCCGACCTGCGCTGGAGACGCTTCCCGAGTTCGCGAATTCCGCGACATCACGGGGCCAGACGCCCGCGCAGCGGCAAAGGCTACGAACGTTTGTCGCGGCCGAGTACGCAGCCGGACGATCGCTGCGTGAGCTTGCTGAGCTCACCGGACGCACCCAAACTGCCGTCCGACGAGCGCTCGACGAAGCTGGCATAAGGCGACGACAGAGGGGAGCGCCGCCGCTTACACCGGCAGAAACGAGGCGCTCATGAGTCTGCGCGCCGGTCGGTCCCGCTCAGCGGGGGACTCCGTCTATCCCTGCCAACGGAAGGTGCCCCGCGACTGACACACACAGTCGTGCCCGAGGGCGAGTGTGCGCCACCTAGCGAACCTGGGGGCTGACCCAGGCAGCAGCCAAACCTCGAAGCCAGCGTCCTAGAGCCGTCATGTTGTGAGGTTGCGGTGATATGAACGTCGCATGGCGGAACGAACGGTCAACGAAGGCAACCTCGGCGCCTGGTTGATCAAGTGCGACCCAAAATCCAAGTACGACCTTCCTCGAGCGATCAAGGAGCTCGACCTCGAGGAGGTAACCAACTGGAGCGTCGCTGACAACTACCGCAGCCGGATGATGAAGCCCGAAGACAAGGTGATCCTGTGGGTCTCCGGCGACAGCAAGTTGATGACTCGCGGAATCTGGGGCGTGGGTTGGGTGACTGACTTCGTCAGGGACACGGTCCACGAAGACCTAGAGCCTGACGAGGACACCTACTGGCACAACGAAGAAGACCGCCTGGCCGTCACGAACGACGTCGCTCTGGACATCCCCCTGTTCGAAGGTGCCCTGTCCGACGCCGAGCTCCGAGCAGCCGACATCGACGACCTCGAAGTGCAGGTGCAGGCGCAAGGCTCGAACCCGTCATGGGTGTCAAAGGAGCAACTAGCGCGGATCGAAGAACTGCTCGACGAGTGGCCCGAGTGGCTCGAGCAGGACGAAGTGATCACCATTTCCGACGATGGCGCAGCACACGGCGACCCCGAGCAGAACGCCATCGTCGAGGCGGCAGCCGTCCAAGCCGTCATTGACTATTACGGGGCGGATTGGAAGTGCGACGACGTTGGGTCGCAGAAGGTGGGATGGGACCTCACCTTCACCCACACCATCAGCGGGACCGTCGCAAAGGTAGAGGTCAAAGGCCTCAGTGGCGACCGCCCGATTGTGCTACTGACCGCGAATGAGCTGCGGGCTGCTCGCGAGGAGCCCGAGTGGTACCTCGCTGTCGTAACCCGAGCGCTAAGCACTGCGGAGGTCGTCGAGTACACGGCAGCCGAAGCCATCGCAGCCGCAGAGCCCTACGTCTATAGAGCCGCAATGCCGGTGCCGTAGCGACGGTGAGCGCCTTCTCTATACGCAGTGCAGGTGGCACGGTGTCTGAGCCCGCGACGCCGCGCCGCGGGCTGCCCTACAAGTGAGCCGTCCGACGGCGCGCCCAAGTCCAAGACATTGAAGTGCCCGCAAGCGAACGAAGATCGCCCCTTGTGGGCCGCTCCTGTCGTTCGGCCGGTCAGGAGGTGACACGGACGGGCGCCGCTCCCTCGCGGTCATCGCCAAACACCGACGCGACCGCTTCACGAACGTCCTCGACGAGACCCCACAGCTGAGGCAAAGAGATCTCTTCGGCGTCCACTGTCTCGGTGGCGCCGCCTTGCGGCATCATCTCCGCGACGTAGTAGGCCGACAGGCCAAGCTCTTTGCGCAGGTGGGTCAACACCGCCTGCTCAACGATCCGAGCCTCGGCGCCGGTGGTGAACTGCCAGACCTTGATGACCTGCCAACCATGGGCGACGTGACGGCGAATCCGCTGCGAATGCACTCCCGTAATGCCCACCTTGTGGGCCGTACCGTCGGTGATCAGGTACAGCACCGCCGCGTCGGCGTATCCGAAGCCGGTAGTGCGACAAGCACGGCACAACACCGATGTCATGTGCAGTTCCGCAGCACGAACCGGCGAGATCTGTGTGCACTCCAGATGCCGCACCGGCCATGGGGTCACAGCGTTTACGTACGGTCCTGCTGGCTCGTATCCAAGCACCCGCAACTGTGCGGTGTACCGCGCGACGACCCTGGCGCGCTCGACCTCGGTGCGTCGGCGATTGCCGCACGACGTGCACGCCCCTTGCAGGCCCGCCTTCAACACGGCCAGCCGGGGCCATCGCACCTCTTCACATTCCAGGTGGATGCTGCGCCATCCCTGGCTGCTCCCCGGATAGGGCTCCTGCGGCTCGTACCCGAAACCGCGCAGCTGCTCCACCGCGACCTCCGCAGGGATTGTCTGCGCGGCCGCGGTTCGCTCAAGCCCGCACAGGCGACAACCTCCGCCCGCTTCGATACTCGCCAAGGCCGGTTCCACCAACCGGCCACAGGCCACATGGATGGACGGCCAAGGATGAAGCGCGCCGAGGTACTCGGTTGTGGGACGGAACCCCGCCGCGAGCATCACCGCGACCGCGTCATCGCTGTCGCGGCGACGGTTCGCCGCGCCCTGGGCTCGTCCGCAAGTAGCGCAGCACATCTGGCCAGCCCGAATTCGCGACAATGTCGGTTGAGAGGGCTCACCGCACGCGAGGTGGACGCTGGGCCACGCCACGTCCGCCAATCCCGGATAGGGACCCTGCGGCTCATGCCCGGCGGCAAGAATCTCCGCGACAGCGACCACGTGCGGAACCCTGCGCTGCTCCCCGACAGCGGTCCGTGTGCACCGGTTGCAGCCACTGTGGCCCGCTCGCACATTCGAGAGCGTCGGCGAAACGACCTCCCCGCAACGGTGTCGGCTGAGCCAGGGCCTATTGGTACCCGGATAGGCGAGCAACGGCTCCAAGTCAGCAGCCCTCATGTCAGCGACAGCCACCTCCGCATCGCCCCACGGGCCCCGAGACCGGTTCGCACAGGTCACGCAGCCGATCGCCCCAGCCCGCACGAACGTCAACGTCGTCTCCCCGACGTGATCACAGGCGACCCGCCGCACGAGCCACCGCTCATCGACACCGGGGTAGGGCTCTACGGGTTCCAGGCCCGCTGCTTCCATCTCCGCCACCGCCGCAGGCGCAGCAGTCGTCACACGAGCTGCCGCAGCAGCCTTCGCGGCGCACGGCCCACAACCCGACTGGCCGCTGCGCAACGCAGTCAGGATAGGTCGACGCTCCTCCCCGCACGCCACGTGTTTGGCCCTCCACGCGAGTCCCGCTCCCGGGTACTTCTCAAGCGGGACGAAGCCCGCTGCTTCCAGCTCGGCTTCGGCGACCTCGTCGGGGATCCGGTGCTTCAGGGCGCGCGCTGCGATGCCGCACGAGACGCAACCGCCGTTCCCGGCTCGCAGGTTAGACAACGTCGGCGATGCTGGCCGCCCGCACTTGTCGTGAACACACGGCCAAGGCGTGCTCGCTCCGGGGTATGGCACCTCGGTGGAGAAGCCGAACCCGTGCAGCAACTTGAGCGCAACCTCGTCGCTCAGCCGCCTACCCACGGGCCAAGCCTAGGCCGCGAATCGCGACCGGGGGACAGAGGCAAGACACGCCCACATCTGCCTGATCGAGATAGTTGCTGGCTCGACACTAGGTAGATGCTCGACATGCTTCCGGACCTTCATGACCACTACCTGAGGGCGCTCGAGCTGGTAACCGACGCGGCTGGCCCCGAACTCGAACATCGGTCGAGAGAACATCTTGATAACCCCCTAACCCCGCATGACGCGGTCTGGTTCAGTGTTCCGTCGTTCCTCGATGCCGGTTCGGTGGGCTGTGTGTCTCGGGAGGGTCTTTCAGACGCCATCTCCGACCGTCCGCACATGCGGTCCAGGGACCTCCAATTGTTCCTGGCAGGAATGTCGGCACATCAGCCCCAGGCCATGGCGGACCTCCTCATGGACGAATGCGTCGATGGCTCGCATTCGGATGGGGGCACCTTCAGCGGCAGCGACCTCGTCGCGGTCTGGTACAACGCGGTGACAACGTGGCGCGAAGCCACGAAGACCTCGCTTCCGTCGGAACTACGCGGAGCGGCGGGGGTCAGAGTCGCGGCGGCGTGCGCCGATCAGCGGACAGATCCGCGTCTAACGCACCAGCGCGTCGAGCGTGAGCTCCGACTGGCGTGGATCGGCCTCGACGATGACAGCCCTGAGATTGACCTTCCCGCGAAGTTGGCGATCGTTGACCGGATCTCCGACCGCAGTTACATCACCACCAAACTTCGCGCCAGCGAGGTCCGCCACTGGGAGCGACAGGTCGACCTTTACCTCGAAGAGGACAAGCTGGGTGACCTGGCGGCGATGACAGGTTGGCTCCTCGCCTGGAACTCGCACTCGGCCAACACGCTCGTAGCAGTGGCCGCCTCAGACGGGCCCGGCCCAGTCGCCGATGCGGTCCGAACCATCGCTGAACACGGGGCCGGACGAATCGCCCGACTCGCCAGCGGGATCGTCGCCGACCTGGACGACGGACCGGAAAGTCGACTCCAGTCCGCTTCATCGTGGCTTCACAACCGTCGTCACTTCGGACGGCCGCAGTCAATGCGGGCGCCGTCCGGTACATGGCTCGACTCCGCAGAACTCGAGAACCTCATCCACCACCGCATCAACGCGGCAGCTGAGAGCTGGAGCTGGGATGGACATACGCAGGAGGAGCACATGACCGGTGCCCTGCTCGAACAGCTCGCGATGCAGTTGAACGACCTCAACGGAACCATGGCAGCTTCCACGGTGCGCTTGGACGCCCAATTGACGCGCCGGAAGGACGAACGAGTCAACGGCGCCGACCTCGGTCTCGTGGTTGAGGTTGACGTCCCGAACGCGTTGAAGCTGGAGAAGGCACATCTGATTCAGATCAAACGGACTTCCGGGGCCGCTCCACCGAGGTGGTCGATCGGAATCCAGCAGCTCATCGACCTCATCGACCATGACGAGACAGCCACCTACTGGCTGCTCAGCGAGCTCGCCGGTAGCCGTGTGGTGTGCGTGCCTGCATCGTTCCTTCTGGGCGTCCTGCGTTCCACGGACCCAGACAAGAAGAAGGGGACTTTCACGGTTCGCCTTGAGCAGGTTGCATCCGCGTCCGTTCCGCTCGAGGACCTTCTGTGCGACCTTCTCGTCGGTCTCTGGCTTGGCAGCCGAAGCGATCGCTTGATCGCTGAAGCTCGCGGCAATGACGCGTACCGCCCCGCCAACCTCTTGCGTCTACAGGTTCGACTGAGCGGCTAGCCGCCCCCTTGGTGGAAGCGGCCCGGTCGAACAGAGAAGGCCCTGGCGGGCGACTACAGCGCTCCAGTTCTGCCCTGAAGGAAGCGGCGGCATGGCCGACGACCACGGGTGGGCGCGGCTGAGCAGGCGCTACCGTCCGTCCCATGACGGAAAGCGCGGCCAGCTGACCGCATCGACAAGGTCGGCCGATGCAATTGGCGGCAATTAGACCATTCGAGTCTGCTGACTCGGCGGTGTGCGGGAAGCGGACTTTGACCAGGAGGTGGCGACGATGACCGAGCCGGGTCGCAGGCCGATCACAGTCGAAGACTGGGCTCAACAGTGGTATCCGAGCCGACAAGGACTTCGACCAGCCACGAGCGTGCGCAACCTGTCGCTCTACGTCAACCACATCAAACCCGCGTTCGGGCACCTGCGCCTGGACGACATCACTACGCCACTAGTGCAGTCGTTCATCAACTACCTGATCCGGAAACCGACTTCGAAGCCAGCCAAGGATGGGAGCGACCGCACGTTGGCGCCCACGACCGTGCGGGAGGTCTACCAGGAGCTGGACAAGTGCCTGACCGCTGCCAAACAGGCCGGTCACCTGCGCTCCAACCCCTGCCGAGGCATCGAACTACCCAGCGTCAAGCGCCAGGACATGCTTCTACTGACGCCTGAAGAGGTGCAGGCGCTGGCGGAGGCAATCGGCGATCGATACACCGCGCTGATTCAGCTACTTGCCTACGGCGGTCTTCGCATCGGAGAGGCTGCTGCGCTCCTGCCGTCCGACGTCCGCGTTCGAAGCGTCACAGTCACCAAATCAACCGGCGAGGTGCAGGGGAAACTGCTCACTTCCGCGCCCACGACCGAGGCGAGTCGGCGCACGGTGCCGCTGCCGAGTTTCGTGGCCGAGCAGCTCGCAAAACACGTGGGCATGTACCCCGGTGAGTACCTGTTCACTGGCAGAGACGGAGGACAGGTTCGCTCCAACGTGTTCCGGGCACGCCAGTTCGCGAAAGCGCGTCTCGCGATCGGACGGCCCGAACTACGCATCCACGACCTACGCCACACCGCGATTTCGTTCTGGATAGCCCAGGGGCTCGATCTGCAGCGCATCCAGAGGTGGGCAGGTCATACGACCCCCGTCTTCACTCTCGGCCGGTACGGGCACCTTTTCACTGAAGAGAACGGGGCCGTCCTTCCACGTCATCAGCCCGAGGATTACCGGCCGCCGAAGTGATGAAGCGGCGCCCCGACCAAAACGCAGGAGGCACCTTCCGTCGGAAGGTGCCTCTGACTGCATGCGGGGTGGGCGATACTGGGTTCGAACCAGTGGCCTCTTCGGTGTGAACGAAGCGCGCTACCACTGCGCCAATCGCCCCTGTGCGAAAGTCGACGATAACCCATCGACGCGTGATGTCCCACTTCGGCACCACGACGGCTGCTCAAGACGACTCACTACAGCGAAGGCAACGGCGGGTTCCATCCATCATTGGTCGGTCGTGGTGATCACCGCTGCGTCGCGCCAGACCTCTTTAGCCTTCTTCTCGCTCAGTCCCAGTTCGGAGGCGAAGGCCGTCCGGGTCCGACCGGCCCGACGTGCTGCTGCTGCTGCGGTCACGAGGCTGTGGCGTTCGGGGTCGGTGGCCGGTTCGGCGTAGAACCTGGCGTCACGGAGCAACTCCTTCACCAAATTGATGCCGACACCGAACTCGGCGGCGATCTGGCTTCGTGTCTGACCGGCGTTGGCCAGCTCGAGGGCTCGCTGAGCGCGGGCGGTGCGCTCGTTGCGGGCGTTGACGTTGGAGCCGTTGTCGGCTGCGGCGGCACGGCTGTTGGCCGATCCGGTGGTCGTTTCCGTCGTCGTCCGGGTCGGCGTTGCGGTGATGAGGGCGGGCGCCCAGGTCCAGGCGGTGCGTCCGTCGGCTGATGCGGCGGCGGCGTTCAACCATGGCGCGAACAGCCGTGGCAGGTGCGGTAGGTCGGTGTCGGTCAGCTCGATGAGCCGCAGGTTGTGACGCTGAGCGAGCTGTCGCTTCTCGACCATCTTGGCGGCGTAGACGGGGTCGTTTGGCATGCCCCACAGCTCGACGAGGGTGCCGTCGGTGAGGATCCAGTCGGCCCGTCGTCGGCCTCTAGGGTTCAGGACCTCATCGGTGGGATAGAGGGGTTCGCGGTCGTGTTTGATGCCGTGTTGGTGCAGGAAGTCGCAGACGGCTCGTTCGCGTAGCGACAAGCACAGGTGGCCGTCGCGGGCACGCACGAGTGTGCCTCTGCTGGTTCGTAGGCCTTCGGGTGCGATACCGGACTCCTCGAGTACGAGGGTCCAGGGAAACTTGCCTCGCGCGACCGCGAACCGCAGCAGGAGCAGTCGGTCGATCCGGGTGGCTGGTACCGGGTTGTCTGGGTCGATGTGAAGTGCTGCAAGTTGCTCTTCGAGCATGGGGATGTTGTCGAACTCGGCTGCGGCGAGTTCGCGGACGGCTTGCGCGGTTCGTCGGCGATGGGCGAGGGCGGGTTTGCCTTCGGAGGCCGCGACCAGGCAGTCGTGGCAGTAGGCGACCCTTTCGGTCGTGATCGGGGTGGTGAACTCGGGGGCTGTTTGACCGCACAGGCGGCAGAGGGTCGTCCGGGAGGTGAGCTTGGCGTCCGGGAAGAGCGTGGTGCGTTCGCGGACGTGACGTTCAAGGAACCAGAACTGTTCGTCTGGTTCGGTGTCGCGCGGTAGAGCGGCTGGGTGCTTGTGCCATGTGACGGGGCCGAGGATGTCGTCGGTTACGAGGTTCCGGACGCTGGCGCGCAGATGGACGGCCGGGTCCCGGGCAGCACGCGGTGCGGCGTGAGGGTCGCGCAGCATGTGGCGTGGGACTTCACGTGTGAGGTGCCACGGCTTCTCGGGGATGCTGACGGCGCTGACTGGGAGCCCGACGCGGGCCGCGTAGGTGGTGACCGCTGCAGCGAGTCGATCGTCCTCGATCCAGAGACGTTTCGTGCCGGTGTTGTACACAGCGATCGGCATCGCTGATGTCCCGTTGGTCTCGCGGGTCTCGATGCTTACGCCTCCCGGCTCGAAGCGAGCATGAAGGTTCGGGACGAGGTCAGACACCCCGTCGGCTGCGCCTGGGGCCGCCGGATCCGGTGACACATTGGTGGGATGCAGGGACTGGGGGAGTGACCGGTCGATGCGTCCGAGCAAGACCATCACCTGCGACCGGTTGCGTTCGTCAGTGAGGACAAGGTGCCCGTCGACGATTGCGCCGACGCGGTGAGAGGTCTCGGCATCGGTGACCCGGACGGTTCGGTGGCCGTACTCATCAACAACCGTGGCCAGGGAGATGCGGTCGATCTTCGCGGTGTCTCCAGCGAAGCTGCGGATCCGTAGGAGCGCTTGGACGGTTTCGGGGGATCGAGCGGTGTGAGTGCGTGCTCGTTGCCAGGCGTCGACCCCGTGCTCGGCAAGGAACCCGTCGATGGCGGTTGCCATGATCCGTTCCAGGGGGAGGTCGAGCATCATGTCGCCTTCGCCGAGGACGATGCCGGTGCACCGGACTTCGCCGCCTCGGGATTCGGCCAGCTTCGCCAAGGCTGGCAGCGACTCGACACCCACCCGCCGTAGGAACGAATCTGAGAGGTACCCCAGGTGCCGTCGCTTGATGTCGCGCAGCCTGTCCCGCTGGGTGGGCGCGGTGTCTGACGCCCGCTTCTGCGGCGTGCGTGCGGTGGCGCGGGCGCCCACGGCAGGTGCTGCAACCGAAACAGCGCGACGGTTGTATGTGTTGTCAACCCGGTGCAGGAGAGCCACGGGTGTTGTGGTCCGTCGTCTGCTTCGGGTGCTGACGATGTTGCGGGTGAACGCTTCGAGCTGTTGGTGTGAGTCGTCCCAGGTGGTGAAACCGACTGCGTCAGCTTCGCCGTTTCCGGCTGGGGGGAGCACGATGTCGTTGCCCTTCCACCGCACCCGGTAAGGCCGGGAACGAGCGCTGCCGTCGTCGCTGAGGGTGTCTTTCCTGGGGGTCGAGCCGCTCTTGTGTGCGCTCCTCATGTGGGCGTCGTAGGCGGCGATGTGCTCGGCGGTCCAACCGGGCGGCGGGCTGTCTTTGCGGCGACCCGCAGGCTGGTCAGGGGGGTGGCCGCCGCGCTTGCTCATGGTCCTATCACCCTAGGTGTTTCCACCGACGCAATCTGTGGAGACCTACGTCGACCACCCGGTTGGCCCAGCACTGGGATTGTCAGCGGACCAAGTCAGAATGATCGGCGTCAGATCGTCCGCTTCGTGGGCGGTCAGGTTGTACCCGACGGATGATGGCCTCAGTTGATTGTCGAGGCACAAGAGGGGGAGGGACGATGGCAGGCGAAGTCGAGCTCGTCAGCGACGGCGAAGGGGTCGTCGTTACAGGTGACCGCTCTTCCGTCGAACGGTTCCTGGAACATGCCGGACTGCTCGATGTCGCCCGAAGCCTCGACCTGAGCAGGCTGCGAAACCTCGCCCGCACCGGCTCGAACGCCGCCACGGCCGTCTCAGGCATCGTTGAGCAGTCCGGGATGTATTTGAAGCTGACTCCGGAGGCGGCCAAGCGGCTCAAGGACGCCGGTGGTCTGATGAAGACCAAGACCGAAGGCATCAGCCACGCCATGCTGGGCGAGCCAGGCAAGAAGTCACTCAAGTGGCTCCAAGTCGAAGACGGACCCAAGTCGCTATTCACCAACCCGGCCGTCCTGTCCGGTGTCGGTGGCCTACTGAGTCAAGTCGCCCAACAGTCCGAAGCCCAAGAACTTCGAGCCCTGCTTGTCAGCATCGATCACAAGCTCGACGACGTCCGGCGCACACAGCGCGACAACGTCCTCGCCAGGATGAGAAGCGCAGCAGCCGCCATCGAAGAGGCGATGATCATCCGCGCCCGTGGCGGCGACCCCAAGACGTTGTGGGACAAGGTCAGCGGATCGTCCGAAACTATCCTGAACGTCCAAGAAGACGCCCTACTCGCGCTACGCGCACTCGCAGAGAAGGTCGAAAGCAAGAGCAAGACCGGCGAACTGAAACGAGCGATGCACGAAATCGAAGGAGAGGTCGCGGTCCAAGTCGCGATCCTCGCGCGATGCTTCGAACTCCAAGACGAGTTCCAAGTCGTCGAACTCGACCATGTCCTGGCCACAGCCCCCGAGACCCTGGACGGGCACCGCCTGGGTATCGCCGACGCACGATCCAAGCGGCGAGCCGCCGTCGTTGCGGAGACGACTTCGCTCATGTCCCGCATGGACACTGCCGCCGGGATCGCAAACGACAACATGCTCCTGCACTCACGCGCCGCACGGGCAGTAATTAAGTCGCTCAACGCCACCGCCGTGATCATCGACGAATTCCACGCACCCCTGTCGATCGAATCCGACCGGAACTCAGTGGAACCGATTGCGTGGCGTCAGGCCCTTCGTGATCCGCAGCATCTCCGCACCGCTGGCAAAGAAGCAGGGCAGAAAGTAGCCGTCGGAGCAGGGATCGCCGCCACGGGATACGCGGTCCTGACCAAGAGCGGCTCCAAACCGACCGCATAAACAAGTGACACGCCAGGACCGGAGCAACATAGTCATCGGGGCCCGGCGCAATGACCGCAACCTGGTACCCGATCGCGGGTTAGACCGCGAGTGCCCTCCGGTCAGTCCGTTAAGCCCAGTCTCTTCTTGCGGCCGAGACGCGTTGCGGTAAGCACCGTTCGGGACTTCAGTGGCGTAGACGTCACGGAAGCTTGACTGTCTTGGGTCGCCCATTACTTGGCGCCCGCCTCACGGCGTGAATGGCGGTAGGGCCGCACCACTTGGGGCGGCCCCACCATTCGAACGGAAACCCGGAGACTTTGAACAGAGGTCGATTCAGGCCTTTCAAGTGCAAAGATATTCCCCGTCCGCGTTAATCACAAGCTGCGGCCAAGTAGGTCATCTTGTTGATTCCTGACGTCCCGCCGCTGATCGCGCGCCGCCACATTCGGGCTGACCACCTCGGCGTCGGGGAGACCTAGCCCGCACCGCCCAACCGAACGGCTCACACGCAGCCACGCCTGCGTCGGGGTCAAGTCCGCCCGGCAGATCAGCGTCGTGCAGACGGCTTCCCTTCCAAGGCGTCGGGGGCGTTGGGACACCACGCGCACACGCCGCCCCCTACGCCTCCGGCTGCGCGCAGCCGGGCGCCTTCGGACGGCGCTACTGCGGCCACGGACAGAACATCGTAACTTGCCAAAGTTGCCATAGGGTTGGCACTGGTGGCTCGGCGAGCCACGGTCAACGCAGCCCGTTCCAGTTGGCCAGTCGCATCTAGATCACTCGACCCAACCGGAGGAACCAATGGCAGCCAGGCCCGTACGAAAGACCGGCAAGAACTCAGACGGCGACATCACCTCGCTCTGCGATGACGGCTCATCGTGGAGCCCCGTCTCGAAGGCCCAAGCGATCCGTGACATCGAGACGGGAACGCACACCTATTACGTGCCGTGGACGACCGGCCACACCGACATTCACGTGGTCGTCGACTCGACAGTCGACGGCGGAAAGTATCTGCGCACTGACCGCGACAACACTGCCAAGAACAACCTGGACGACCTCCCGGACTGCTGAGGAACCAAGTCCTTTCCAGCCCCGAGACCAGGGCGGGTGCAGCAAATCGACCAGCGGACGACTAACCCCTAACCGACGCGCTCCGTGACCGACTGGGTGCGGAACGACTGATGGGATCACCATGACCAGCTCCATGGCCCGATCAACTAAACGGCTACTCACCGCAGCCGCCGTGATCCAACTCCTGCTGGTGACCTTCTTGGCTGTCTTGCTCGTTCGGGGGACCATCTTCGGTGACGAGCCGCGGCGTTACGCCCGGCTCCTCTTCGTCGCCCTCATCATCGGTGCGGTCGCATGTGTGCTGGTCCGGTTGCGCGTCTCGGTTCAGGACACACCTGGACTGAACACTCAGACGACTGTCCTGACAGCGCTCACCCTGGGGGCCGCGATCTGGGGAGCAGCGGGACTCGCCTTCCCGTCCTCACCCGGTGAAGCCTCCGCCCCCAGATGCGAAGGCGCGCCCAGCAGCAACGGAGCGCAGAACGTACAGACTCGCCCTGGCGGTGTGAACGTGCGAGCCGAACCCTCAATCACGGGGTCGCAGGTGGGACGGCTCAGCGGAGACTGCGTCATCACCGTCGACGGATTCTGCGTCGGCAGCACCCCGCTGCACGACGCGGTCTCGCTCGAGCACGTCGACGTCCGTTGGTTCCGGCTCTACCGCATCCGCGGCTGGGACGAACCGTTCGCCCGTGTGCTGTCAGGAGGCGCCGCAGAGGAAAGATTCGTCGCAGCCTCCACGATCACTTCATTCGTGACGAACATGCTGGTTCCAGAACTCGACGCAGCCGAGTGCGTTCAGTCAGAACCCGTGCCCGCCCCAGGCAAACCAACACTTCGCCGCGACCCCAACCTCCCCGACCGTGTCGTCTTCGACGTGACCGCCCCCAATACGTACGAGTTCGGGGTGTCCCTCCTCGTTCTGGGTGAGACCACGCTGAGCAGCCCCTATCGCAAGATCACCACATGGGAGAGACCGAACGACGTCACGCTCGCCGCGACATGGGTGCCAGCCGCGACCGCCACCTACTTAAAGGAAGACAGTGATGTCGTGGTGTTCGGCGGCCGTTGCTTCGCAATCGGTGCACCGATGAAGGCCACCCCAGCCGATGCCGCCGTGATCACCTACAAGTTGAAGACTGACGGCACGCTCCATCGCCGCAAGAAGACCCCCGCGTTGAGCCAGGACCAGCTCGACACACTTGCCGCGACGGCTTGTCGAGAAGACAGGCCATAGATGACTGAGTCACAGGTCATCGGGTGGATTGATATCTCGGATGTTGTCGACTGAGAAGTAGCCGACGTACCCGCCGCTGGGGCCGGTGCGGTAGCGGGCCATGCCTGCCCAGCCGACCCCGGCATAGCGAATCCACTCCAGGAGCTCAGCTTCATACCAACCGTCGGGCGTTGTGCCGCTGTCCACATAGACCTGGCAGGGCAAAGGTGGCCTAGGTGCGACGTGAACGGTACTTCGCTCGTTGGGCGACCGCATCGGGCTCGACATGTGACCATGGCGCCCTAAATCGAACAGCAGTTCGACCAGCCGGTGCGAACCATGTTCGCGCGTTCAGTTGCGAACAGACCAGAGGAGGTGCGGTCGCTGGAGGTTAGTCCGAAGCTCTCGGCTACGTCGTCCTCAAGCGACCGAACGCCGCCTCGAGCGATCGGTCACCAAGCAACATGGCATCGAACCCGGGGGCCGCAGCGGCAACGGCTGGCCACAGCACGGCCGCTTCCGGCGGCCGATCTCGCCCGCTGCCTTGTGTCACTTTCCAAAGACGCGTGGCAGGAGGCGACGCCACCATGTGGGCCGACCGGCCCAGGGCGAGCGGTCCACGTGAGATGCGGCGTTGCTGCCCACCGCCGGTGTGTCTCGGTCGAGGGCTTGATCCAGATCCGCGTCGTCGATCTCGACGCGACCCTCGTCATGACGGGTAAGGGCTCGACGGTCGCGGTCGCGGTTGCGGAGCACCTCGTCCTCGGTGAAAGACCTCGCCCACCGGATGCGGCCGCCATCGATGATGTAGTGCGATCGGCAGGGCAGCGTCCAGTTCCCTACCGAGGGCCACAGCGAGACGTCTTGTCCGTCGTAGGTGATCGACCACTGAGCGGGGGACAGCGGGGTAGTCACCTCGGTGCGGCACCCGCAGGCACACAGGTGCCCGCAGGTGCCGTACTCGATCGAGACGTAGAGCACCCCGGGGTCGAGGTTTGCTGGGAACTCCTCGACGAACTTGGGACTTAGTCTGGTGACGCTCATGCTGCTCCCGCTTCTGGAAGGGCGTCGAGCTGCTCCCGGTGACCGACGCTTCCGATCGTGGGGGTTTCGTTGCTGATTTCGTTGGTGTAGATCGAGTACGTCGAGAAGGTCTCTTCGGCCCCGTCGGCGTACAGACCCAGATGGCGCTTCCAACGCACGACCGCCAAGACTCCGTTGAGTGCATTCAGGTCAGCAACCTGAATATTGCGGTCGTAGTCATCCTGCTGACCCTTGAACTTGGGTACGCGCTCCAAAGCCTTCTCAGGGGTGACACCTGCCGGTGCGTACACGGTCCGTAGGAGTCCCGAGAGCTTGCCGTCAATCTCCTCCACGCCCATGCCGACGTCGATGAAGGCGACCCCCCGTACGGCAAGGTACGTGCCGATCGATGCCTTGACTTCGGCATCGTCGATCGCCAGGAACACGAACGTGGACCCTTCGAGGATCGCCAGATTCTCCTCGTTGAGGTAAGCGTGTTCGGTGCGGATGCCCGTGTGCATCCGACCGTAGGTCTCGGCGAAGTACCCGACCTTGGACGGCCTGGCCTGCAGCTCCTCGAGCGAGGCCGCCCCCGGCGCCCTGAATGCGTTGTGATTGTCGAACGCGTCTCCGTCGACGAGCAGGACCTCGTCGACGGGCGTCTTCGCGACCTGGTCGAGGATGTAGCAACCAGACCCACCAAGACCGACGATCGCGACCCGCTGTCCGCGGAACAGGTCGGTCAGGTGACCGAGCCCAGCACGTGTGGTAGCTGTGTCGCGATACCGGAAGGGCAGATCATCCTCGACCTCCTGCCACGCGGCACCCGGTGTGACCGACACCGAGGGGTCCACAGCCTGGGCCGGGTGAGCCAGGATCCGCACGTAGGCGGTGACCTTGTCGTAGTGGTCGACGTACCCCGCTGCTGGCTTGCTCGAGAGCATGAACTGCGCGGTCAGCTCAGGGGTGACTTGCCGCTGCTCGGGGTTGGCCAGGGTCAGCGGTCGACCGTTCTGGTCATGAGGCGGAGACCCGCTGAGCCAGATTCGGTGGTCGGTGTCGAAGACGACCTGGTCACCGCTGACGGTGATGGGATAGGTGAGGACCCCGTAGGCGACTGTCGCCTCAGTCGTCACGTAGGGAACCTTTCGGACGACGAGATGTCCGCCCTCGATGGAGATCCCGTATCCGTCGTCGATCAGACGACGGAGGTCCGCGTTACGAGCGAGTCGTGCGGTAGACATCGAAGACCATCTTCGTCTTGACGCGGACGCTGTGGTTGGCCGTCAGGGAACCTTCGCGCTTGTCGTCGTGGCCACGGGTGAACCGGACGGTGATCTCGTCATCGGGCCCGATCGGCTGACCGGGGTAGGCGAGTTCGACGACCTCCTCATAGGAGATCGACTTCTCAGCCCAGTCGTGCGGGCGGGTGTTGACGATGATCTTGACCGTTCGGTCCTCGTGGTCGTGCCCGGTCTGCTCGTTGAGCTCCGGTCGTGCGTGCGCTGCCGTCATGGCGGGCTCCCTGCAATAGTTGACTGCACCGGATTCGGTACAGTGCTCGAACTATCGAGCAGTGCTAACGTAACACACGTGACCGACATGTCGAGCAGTGCGCCGAAGGCGAAGCAACTTTGAGCGCCGGACCCACCGTCAACGTCCAATCCCTCCACGCCGCCCTGGACGCCGCACGGACCCAAAGAGGCATCTCCTGGCGTCAGCTCGCCAAAGAGATCAACGTCAGCGCATCGACCATCTCGCGCATGGCACAAGGACTGCGTCCAGACGTCACCGCCTTCGCAGCGATGACCACCTGGCTACGCATGCCCGCAGAGAACTTCTACGTCGGTGCCGACACCTACGGTGAACAAGAACCCGACCTCGTCGCCTCCCTCGGACCGCTCCTCAGAGCGCGCACCGACCTGACCGAAAAGGATGTCTCCTACC
Source organism: Nocardioides sp. (assembly GCF_030655615.1). GTDB lineage: Bacteria > Actinomycetota > Actinomycetes > Propionibacteriales > Nocardioidaceae > Nocardioides. The sequence continues at coordinate 84,403 of NZ_JAURVJ010000044.1, read as the reverse complement.
TTGAAGACGTCATCGGAGCAGCCGCCCGCCGTTTCAGGGCCGAACGAGACGACCACGACCAAGAAGGCGCCGAAGAAGCGGGCCCCGCGTCCTAAGAACGGCTGGACGCAGGCCCGGATGCGCGAAGTAGCCCAAGAGGAACGCGCCGGGCTCGGGCTCGCCGACGACGAACCGCTCGACCCCCACGCCCTGGCCGCCGAACACGGCATCCCGGTCTACTCACTGACCGACCTGCTCGAGCAGGACCTGCCGCCCGAGACACACGAGCACTTCCAAACCGCAGCAACCGACGCATGGTCAGCGGCTCTCGTGCCCCTGGGCGCCGCGCGCATCATCGTCGAGAACGACGCCCATGCTCAGGTACGCCGACGTTCGAACATCGCCCATGAGCTCGGACACCATTTCCTTGAGCACGAGTTCGACGCCGTCATCCTCGGTAGCGACCACCGTCGACAGTTCAACCCTGAGCACGAGAAGCAAGCCACATTCATGTCAGGCGAACTCCTCATCCCAGAACAAGCGGCACGGCAAGCCGCAAAGCAAGGCTGGGACGATCAGCAAGTCGCCTCCCGATTCCAAGTCAGCACTCAGTTCGCCCAGATGCGGATGGCAGGCGCCCGCGTGATCGCAGCCCGCACCGCTAAAAAGTACGGACGCCCCTGAGTCCAGAAGGGCATCAGTGGCCGCCCACTGCAGGTGACCCGATCAAGACGGGTCAGACGCGTCGAATCGGAACGACCGTCACTCGCGTCAGCAACGAACCAGAGCGCAGTCCCCTGCGACGATGTCGCGCATGGATCAAAGTGTCTTCGACGACGTCGTCCAATACCTGCTCGAAGAAGCACAAAGCCCCCGTCGGACCGATCCCTCGCCTCGTGTCATGAACGCTTCCTGGGCCGTTTGGGGCGATCCGAGCACTCTGACCAGTTACGACTTCGACCCAGTCTTGGGGCTACCGGTCGACGCAGACGGCCTCCCCACCCGCGCGGTCCGACAGGTTGCTCATGCCACCCGGGTGATTTTGGGACTCAACGCCGGTAACGACATGGACCGCGGGTCCTGGTCCAACTTCCACAACAGCATGAAAAACAACGACCATCTCCTGGCCGCAGCGATCCACAACAGCCCGCTCGAAGGCGCCTTCATGACCGACTTGCTCCACACAACGACGTCAGGCAGCGTCGAAGAGGTGAAGATCCTAGTGAAGGAGAACCCAGTCCTCGTGACGGATGGGCTGAAGCGCCTTCAGGAACTGTTGAGCATGATGAGTCCCGGCAAGAAGAGCAAGCCGCTCCTCATCTGCCTCGGTGTGGATGTCTTCAACTATCTGCAGGTTGGAGCCCAGATGGAAGGTAAGACGACCAAGGGCACCAAGGGTTCCGGCGCCGAGTGGTTCTCTCATAAGTCTTTCAACGCCGTGAAGGTCTGGCATTACTCGTCGAACAATTCGAGACGTCACCACAACTCACCGACTGAATACCGTGCGCACCTGCACGCGGTAGTCAAGCAAGCGTGCGAGGCCATGACAGTCTCAGTTCCGGCGGCCCCAGAATCGGCTTAAGGCTTCAGGTAGCCCTGACAGGTGCGGACAACCGATGACAACACCGGACTCGAACACCGGTTTAGGTTCCCTTTCTGGTTGACTCCCTAATCGTCAAGGCAAATGGGAAACATCAGCTGCTGGGAACCAGGGGGTCGCCCAATGGCGGGTGCGGCAACAACGTCGAAGAGGACCAGGCGCGGCTTCGGCAGGGTCGAGTTGCGGCCCTCTGGCCGGTACCGCGCGGGTTACATCGGCCCCGATGGGAGGCTCCACCGGCCGCCGGTGCTCTTTGACGCGAAGGACGACGCGATCGCGTGGCTGGCCGCTCGCCGCGCCGAGATTCAGCTGGGCATCTGGGCCCCCGACCTGCTCGCGCGCGCCACGGCGAAGAAGGCGATGCCGACCTTTGACGAGTATGCCCAGCGATGGCTAAGCAACCGTAAGACGAAGGGTCAAGCCCTGCGGCCGACGACTCGGGACCACTACCAATACATCTTGGACGGTTCCATCAACCCGACCTTCGGACGAGTGCCGATCGATGAGATCACCGTCGACAGCGTCAACGACTGGTACGACGCGATGTCCCCAGACCGTGCGGCACAGAGAGCCCACGCCTACAGCCTCCTACGAACGATCCTCGGCACAGCAGCCTCCGACCGGCCAAGCCCACTGATCCCGTTCAACCCCGCCCACATTCGAGGAGCGGGCAACGTGAAGCCCGCTCACAAAGTCAGGCCCGCCTCCCTCGACGAGCTGGAAACGCTCATCGACAACCTGCCCGGCAAGTACAAACTGATGGCCCTCTTCGCCGCCTGGTGCGCAATGCGATTCGGTGAACTGGCCGAACTAAGACGCAGCGACATCGACGTAAAGCGCAAACTCATCCGAATACGACGAGGCGTAGTTCGAGTTCGCGGGAAAATGATCGTCGGCCCACCCAAGACCGACGCAGGAATCCGCGATATCTCGATCCCACCCCACCTGATGCCAGCAGTAGAAGCACACCTGAACAACTTCGTCGCACCAGCGGCCGACGCGCTCCTCTTTTCGTCTTCAAGCTGCGACAACCGGCACATGCAACCTTCAACCCTGTACAAGGTCTTCTACCCGGCCAGAGACGCCGCAGGCCGTGAAGACCTCCGCTGGCACGACCTGCGCCACACCGGGGCCGTCCTAGCAGCGCAGACCGGCGCGACCCTCGCAGAACTCATGGGTCGGCTCGGCCACACAACACCCGACGCCGCGATGCGTTACCAGCACGTCGCCGCTGATCGCGACGCCGAGATCGCCCGTCGACTGTCGGAGCTGGCCGGATCACCGCGCTCAGACTGACGCACTACGCGGCTGGCTTGCGGAGTTGGTCTTCGTGGGGACCATGAGTCAAGCCGCAGTTCAGACCCTTGATTGAGGCGGGTGGAAGATCTGCCGCTCGAAATCATCGACCGCAGGCAGACCGTTGAGCAGGTCGGCGGCCTCGGCGACGGTGCGGGGAAGGCGGGCTCCGAAGCCAGTCAGCTCGCGGGCATTGACGAGCGCACCACGGGCCTCGGCGTCGGTCAGCACGATGTCGCAATATGGGTAAGCAACCGCGAGGGCATCGATGTCAGCGATGTGGTTGATCTTCCACCGGTGCGCTGGATTGCGGTGGTAGCGGGTCTTCATGCTGACTGCGACCTGTACCTGAGGCATCGCCGCCCAGAGCGCGATCATGTCTGGACCTGCAGGCATGTCGTTCCGGAAGCCGTCTTGCCCCCGCTGTTCAAGGTGTTCGACGACCGGGACTGTCCAATGCTGACCGACGTCACGGCCGAAGACGAGGTCGCGTAGGCGTCCGCGGCGCCAATGCGTTTCCCTCTGCAGGGTCGCCGAGGTCTCGAGCTCGAAGTCCAGGCGCTTCGTGGCGCCGATCTCGTAGGTCTCTGGGTCGTACCCGTTGGCTCTGAGTTGGGGGATCTCGGCGTCCCGCGGGCCCTCGAGTAGTCGCCTTTCCATGTACCGGTTCATCTCAGCGAGCCGCCTGTCGAACTCGTCGTCACCAAGTTCGGCGCGCATTGCAGGGCCGCTGTCTTCTCCGGATTCTTCGTTGATGAACCGGAAGTGGCCGTTTCGGTTGAACGCCCAGAGTGCGGACCTGCCAAGAAGCGGCATTGGTGCGTAGCTGGCAGCCGAACCATAGATGTGGTCGAGGCCTGCCGCAATCTCGAGCTGAGCGATGAAGGTGCGGCCGAGGAGGTAGGTGAAGTCCGTCAGGTCTTCCATGATGTCGGCGATGTGCCCTCGTTGGCGGGGGCTGGGCACCGCATGTGCGACTTCCATGAAGTGGACGTTCGAGAGCGTGAATACTGCTCGGCGTTCGTACTTCGCGCGCCGAGCGGCGTCCAGCAACTCGGCGTACCCGGGTAGAACTGTGATGGGGCGCCCGTCGTCGGCGGTGTGCCCGGCCGCGGCCCGGCTCGCCTTGGCAAGCCCGATGTAATGGTTGAGGTCTAGATAGACGAGCGGAACTGGCGGGCGGGTGACGCTGGCCCACACCACCTGCTCAGGTACCGGTGCCCTCAACATGACGGGACCACCTTAGGGGCCTGGTTAGCAGCGCGGCTTGAGGGCAAGACAGACTCCGGCCGAGGTCGTCCGAGTCGATCACCCCAGACAGGCTCGCGGCCTTGCGAGGTGGTTGAAGTCCGCAAGCCCATCGTCGAGTCCCGGTCAGGCGTTGGTCCTCACCAAGTGGTCCGTAGGTCCAGCGAACAGTAAGGACGTCGAGTCATCATCCGCGCTGCCCTCGGTGTCCTGGTGAAGGTGTTCAGTCCAGCCCAACGACCGCCAGAATGCGTCTGACGCGGTGTTCAATGAGATCGCGATCAGGGGGACACCGAGGGCGGCCTGGATCTGGTCGACCGTGGTCGCGCCGAGCCCCCGACCGTGCAGATCGGCGCGGACCTCCAGCAGATCGATCTCGGCGGCACCAGACTCTGGACCGCTCCATGTGGGATATGCCGCACCGGAAAAGGACGTCGGGCTGACCTGGGCCCGAGCCACCTGTCCAAGATCAGTGTCAGTAAGCACAAAGAACCGTAGGGGTCCTTTTGCCTGCTCGAGCCACCACGAGCTGCGGAATCCTTCCACGGCGATGAATGGTTTCCGAACCCATGCATCACCCAGTGGCTCCCCTTCGAGGACCTGTAGTTCAAAGCTCATGTGTTCAGGTTCCCCGATGAGGGTTCGCTTCTGCGTTGGATGGCTTCGCGGACCCGGCTCACGACGTCCTCTGTCGGCTCGTGTTCCCAAGCCCGGACGACTGACCATCCCGCCGCCTCGAGCAGCCGGGTTGTCTCGGCGTCTCTTTCCCGGTTTCCGGCGATCTTGCCGGACCAGAAGGAGGCGTTCGTGACCGGCGACGTGTAGTGCTTCGGACATCCGTGCCAGTAGCAACCGTCCACGAACACAGCCACCTTGGGCCGTGTGAAGACCAGGTCGGCCCGCCGGTTGAGGTTCGGCTCGGGGCGGACATCGACCCGATAGCGGTAGCCGAGTGCGTGGAGTGCCCGACGCACGGCCATCTCCGGCTTCGTGTCACGGCCACGGTTGGCCTTCATCGAACGCCGGTTCCCCTCTGAAGAGGCCCAGGATTCAGATGCCGGGGTCACTGACGTAGCGAACCCATGTAGGTGACTAGTTCGTCGTAGTCGCGGAGGCGTCGCTGTGCGACCAGACGTCGGAACGTCTGCAGCGCAGCTTGTCGCGGTGGGCGGTCTCCGCACGCTGCTTCGACTGCTTCGGTCAGAGCTGGCAGATCGAGGTGGTAGACGCAGTCGACTTCGCCGGACCCGCCGCCGAGCAAGTTGAGCATGTAGGGGCGCGGCTCCATCGTAACGGCGGCGAAGTGCGGCATGCGGCCGCGGCGCAGCGCCGACATCTTCGCGCCTTGGCTGCGGCAGTCCTGTGCCCTGTCGGTTCGAAGCGACCACTTCAGCGACAACCCGACCTCGAGGGTTGGTGCACCGGAGCCGGGCATCGCCGCCGTGACGTCGAGCTTCAGTAGCGACTCCTCACCTACTTGCTCGAACAAGACCCGACGCGAGTTCGCGTCCGCCTGAGCTGCGTCACTGACCCTGGCAAGGTGCTCCTCGAGCTTCGTGCGCCTCGCTTTATCGCTCTCGGGTACGGCTTTGCGGGTGAAGCTCACTAGCCGGTTCCAGGCGGCCTGGTACTGCTTTGATGGTCCGGCCGAGACACCCTTGAGTGCGGCGACGTGGCTGTATTGGTCAAAGGCGTTAAGCGGCTTCTCGGGAACGACCAGCAGGGGGCTGCCAGCACGTCGGATCCGTTGCTGTAGGTCGTCGGCGACTCGTTGCGAGAACGGGGCGCCGGTCGGTTCAAGCCCTGTCGCTGCAGGATCCACACCCAGCGCCTCGAACAGTGCCTGTCCTAGGTCGACGGAGAACTGGTCGGAGGCATCTGAGGTGTTGGGTTTGCCGTGCGCACGGAATCCGCACAGGTCCTTGGCGAACGCAGCAGGCATGTGGGCCAGGTTAGTGACGCTGACCCCGTTGGTCACTCCATTCACGTCCCGGCGAGGTTGCCCGTCCTGTCCGTGGTCCAACCTAGAATCTTGACCATGACGAAGCCGACCATGATTGACCTGTTCGCCGGGTGTGGGGGCATGACGGTCGGGTTCGCCGGGGAGGGCTTCGATCCCCTCCTGGCAGTCGAATGGGACCGAGCAGCGGCCGCCACGTACGCCGCCAACTTCGGCGAGGACCACACGGTCGCAGGCGACATCGCGCTGGTGGAGAAGAAGAGCATCCCCCGCGCCGACGTCATCATCGGCGGGCCGCCTTGCCAGGGGTTCTCCAACCTTGGACTGAAGGACCTCGCGGATCCCCGCAACCAGCTCTGGCGCGAGTACATGAGGTTCATCCACGCTGCGAAGCCGAAGGTTTTCGTGATCGAGAACGTCGACAGGTTCTACGCCTCGCCTGAGTTCCAGATGCTCCAGGAAGAGGTCGACCACGGAACCCTCAAGGCGTACACGCTCAGCCACCGCGTACTCAATGCCGCCGATTACGGTGTCTCACAGCGCCGTAGGCGAACCATCATCATCGGATCCCGGGTCGGTCCAATCGATCTGCCTGCCCCAACACACGCAAAGGATCCGCAGCCCGGTTCGGGACTTCTACCGTGGCGAACCGTTCGGGACGTGATCTCGGGGCTCCCGGCCAAGCCGGACCACGTCAACCTGCCGGACAGCAAGGCTGAGTTCTTCGGCGACTGGTTCCCCGGCACCTTCAAGGGCCTGGACATCCATTTCCGTCGCGATCCCCGACCCGAGTCGCTTGAGCGCTACTCCTATGTGCCCCCAGGAGGTGGACGCTTCGACGTCCGCCCCGACCTGTTGCCGCGCTGCTGGGCCGAAAAGCCCACCGGCACCACCGACGTCATGGGTCGCATGCACTGGGATCGGCCGTCGCTGACGATCCGCACCGAATTCTTCAAGCCCGAAAAGGGCGCCTATCTCCACCCGCAGTGGGTTCCAGGTCGGCAACCTGCAGACGACGACTCCCGCTACATCAAGGGAGACCCCAACCTGAGCGTGGACCGGGTCATCACCCACTACGAAGCCAGCCTCATCCAGGCGTTTCCACAGGACTACCTATGGGTCGGTACCAAAACCCAAATCGCTAAGCAGATCGGGAACGCCGTCCCCAGCGGTCTCGCGCGAGCTATTGCCAAGCAGGTTTTGCCCGCCGTGTCCTGATTGGGGGGTCAGAGCGATCCATGCCTCATCTGAGAGGTCGAAACCGCGCTGCGCCGCTTCGTCTGACTGCTCGCTCCATGTCCCACACAGAACCCGGAGGCCGTGCTGAGCCAGCACCGGTTCTTTGGCCTGGCGTGCGCGTCGGAGTGGGTCCTTGATGTTCGCGCCGACCGTCAAGATCGCAGTTCGGGGGATGACGGTGTCTGGAAGGAAACCGAACAGTGCGGTGAGCCGCTTGACCAGGCCGACCTTGAGCTGGAACACGGTGTCGCACTGGACGGGGGTGAGGAGCTTCAATGGGTTCGTCGGTAGGGGTGTCCAGCCGATCACCGGTAGGGCATAGGTGTCACGTGCACCCGCCTTCACGGAACGCTTCTTGTCTTGGTTGGGGGCGTTGAGCCACATCCTGTGCGTCCGCAGGAGGAACGCTCGATGCCTGTCATTCCTGGTGTCGACCTGCACTAGGAGACAGATTTCGCACTGTCCTTCTCGCGGAATCATCCACGTGTCGCGCACCGTGCCCTTGAGCTCGACTGCGATACCTGCAATTCGCGTGTCGAGCGGTGGTTCTTTGACCAACTCAAGGGTCGACAGGATTCGGTACTGCAGCTTGGTGCCGACGCTGGCGCGCTCATCTGAATCGACCTCAGGCGAGTTCAGATCGAAACGCCAGGTCCGACCGCCGTCCAACACGTATTGCACGGCGTCGTCCACAGCGACGGTAAGCAACCGGTCGATGGGCTTGGACGTCAACCACCGATAGACGGTTTGCAGGTCCGCGTCAGTGCTTGGGTCCTCAATGATGTGGGGTGCCTGCCGCAGGTCGCTGACACACAAATCGCCCGGTCCGGCAAGCGGGTCGCGTTGGCGAGGTGGCACCTGACGAACGGTATGAACCGCAAGTCCAACTCACCAGCAGCCGCGCCGTCCAGAAATCCACCACGTCAAGACGAATTGGACGGGTGGTGTCCGGACCGACCGGCAAGATTGGCGCCATGCAAGCAAGCGAGGCAGTGCTCAAGCACGCTGGAGGCGCGTGGGACGCGTCGCTCAACCATTTCGACACCGGCGGGGGTTGCATGGTGACCACCCAGCAAGTCGACGAATGGGTCTATGTCGTTGGTCAAGACGACTTCGGGGTCGGTCGGTACACACTCGACGAATGGCTGGGGAAGACCGATCAGACCGAACCGCAGTTCATCGAGGCTGACGACCCGGAGCAAACCTGGGAACTTCTCCGCCTGATGCGTGAGGACGCGCTCGTCTGGCAGTGCGGAAGCTGCGACGCATGGATCTTCACCTCGAACAGGCCACGCATCGGGATTCTCCAGTGCTCCACCTGCGGCGACGGAGGCATCGACTTCAGGCACGCTGACAGGGCGGTCGGCGACGGGTCCGACTGAACGCCGCCCGCCAGAACTGAAAGCAGCAGCCCACGATTCGTTCGACACGCGGCGTTGTAACCGCGAAGTCCGACGACGCTTTAGAAGGACCACCTCGTGCATTCCCCGATGCGGTTCGCCTGCGATCCTCGATGGACTTCACGGCCATCTCCCGTCAACATCACTAGGTGGCCAAAACGACAATCACTAAGATCACCGACGACCTCGACGGGACAAAGGACGCTGCTGAGGTTTCCTTCTCGTTCGACGGCACTGATCACACCATCGACTTGTCAAAGAAGAACATCGCGGCGTTCGAGAAGGCACTGAAGCCCTACATCGACGCAGCCACCAAGGTCAGCGCAAGCACCACCACAACACGACGCAGCCGCAAGAAGAGTGCTAGTGGAACACGACAGGACTACTCCCAGATTCGCGAATGGGCGCGTAAGCAAGGCATCACGGTCTCGGATCGGGGTCGAATCCCAGCTTCCGTGCTCGAGCAGTACGAAGCAGCCAAGTAAGCCCGGACCTCGGCCGCTCAAACTGGTCCCGGTTCGCCGCGGCTACCCAGTTGTCGCACCCCCGCCAACCGGTGCGCCCCTCCTCCCCGAATCAGACATCCTCGAACATGGCGAACAGGCCGAGGTCCTCGCCGCTCGCCGCTACAGCCTGGACGGGATTCAGTCGTCGGTTCGCTCGCTGCTCGATCAACGGCAGGTAGTCCGCCTCCCGCTCAACTGCAACACAGCCAAACCCCTCGACGATGCACGCCGCCAGCGTCGTCCCTGATCCGGCAAATGGATCGAGCACCGTTCCGTTCGGGGGAGTGACGAGACGAACGATCTCCTGGATGAGGCTGAGGGGCTTCACGGTCGGGTGCGCGACGCCCCGAACGGTCACCCGCTCGTCGGCCCCGGGCTTCGCATGCCAGAAGAATCGAGAAACCGGACGGTTCGCTAGCTCGTCGAGTTCCGAAGCGACCGCAGCGTCCATGAAGACGTCCGACGGCCATCTTCCTGCAAGGTCTGTACCCGCTTCTAGATCTGTGCCGACTCGACAACCGTCGATGTTCAACGCTCCTGTTCCGTAACGCGTGACGTTCGCTGCGACGGTCCCAATGAGCGGTTTACGGGCAAGCACCATCGGTTCGTGTCCGGGCTTGAGCGCAGTACTCCAGCCGTCCCAACGACGGGCCGTAGTGCCCGCTGCACCGGCGACGACACCTCGCGCGGCTGAGCCACCGATGCTTTTGGAGCCGTCCAAGGCTGCACCAACGTTGACGCCCTTCGGGAAACCGGTGGCGTACAGCCACGCCATCGATCCGCGGATCACGAACCCTGACTTCTCAATCGCGCAGGCGAGCCGATGCCATGTCGGCGTCCCTCCGAACGCCACGAGGTGGCCGCCGGGCTTGAGAACCCGTAAGCACTCGCTAACCCACAATCGGCACCAGGCCTCGAAGAGGTCGGGGTCGTTGTCGATGTAGCCACGCGAATGAGTTGCGGTCTCGTTCCAGTTCTGCGACTGCATCCCGAGCATGCCTGCCGCCATCACGGCGTCTGAGTCAGACTGTTCAAGGGCCTCAAGCGCATCGGCGGCGCTAATGGCATACGGAGGGTCCGTGACCACGGAGTCGACGCTGTTGCTGGGGAGTTCACGGAGAACTGCAAGACAGTCCGCGTTGAAGACGTTGATGTCCGGTCGTCCGAATGTCTGCGAGTGCACCCGTCCGCTATCGGCACGATCCGCTGCGACGCGATGGACGGTTCGGACCTGGGCCTGGGGCGTTGACCGGGCTTATTCGCCCGTACGTCGGACCGAGGGCAACACCCAACACCACTGGATCGATATCGAATGCGGCCGACAGTCGCAGCAGACTTGGGAGGACCACGTTGCCTTAGCGGCACTCGACCCGCGAGATGAACGTCCGGTCGGGTCTGGACCGGCTACACATGACGTCGAAGCGCGAGAGCCTGGCAGACCCACCCACTCGAACGTCATCGACCTAGCGACCTCGACAGGTAAACGAGGCCACCACCAGGGAAAGCGAGCCGATGGGCACCGACGCATGGCGAAACTGGCAAAGCTTCGATGAGGGGCTGCCGGAGCTTGAGTACTTCATCGACGAGTTGCATTCGGACTGCGCATTTGTCGGCGGTCCCACGGCCTTGGGGCCGTACGAATTGTCGCTGGTCCATCACAGCGAACCCGCAGGCTCACCTCGTCGCGTCCGGCTCGTGCTTCTCCTCAAGGGCGGCATTCACGCCAACCTGATCCCCGACCTCGTCGTCGACAACAAGCTCGCACCCGCCGACTCTTCCGCCTACTACGGCGGCACAATCAGCGACGAACTCGCTGCGCTGATTGCGCTGCGCCATGGGGTCCGACTCAGGGTCGCTGGAACCAGGACATTGTCCGGGTTCCATGACGATCAAGAGACCGCCTCACCGCCCATCAACTTTGAGGTACGGACGCTTACGACGCCCACCTCGGCCCACAGCGCTCTCCAACTACCCGAAGTTGCTTCTCGCAGAGGCAACCTCGACGACCTCGGCCTCATCGCTCAACTCAACGCACTCAGCGAGGCCTCAGAGATTGCCCTGATCAGGGCGGCTCGTGCCTACGCGGCCGGAATCTGGGTGGCTGAGGAAGATGCGAACTGGGCATGGTTGCAACTCGTCACGGCCGTCGAAGTAGCCGCCACCCACGCCATCACCACATCAGCACCGCCGGTCGATCTGCTACGCGAGTTCTGGCCCGACATGTGGGCAGCCGTGGAACCAGCCAGCCCCGAAGTACAGGAATCAGTCGCCGCACTCCTCGCAGAGCAGATGCGAGCCACCGCACGCTTCGTCAACTTCATTGCGCAGTTCGCACCTGACCCACCCGCCACTCGGCCGGAATTCAGTCTCTTCGACTGGACGACCCTTCGAAAGGCGTCCTCCATCATCTACGGACACCGTTCGACAGCTCTCCACGCCGGAAAGCCATTCCCCGTACCGATGCTCGAAGCGCCCCGACGTGAAGGCGAAGCCTTCCAGGAGAAGCCGTACGGAACGGGAGCGAGCGGACTCGGTGGTATCTGGCACGCAAAGGAAGCGCCCATGCTCCTATCGACCTTTGAGTACATCGTGCGGGGAGCATTGCTCAACTGGTGGGCAACGCTCGACTGACATCGGAGCACCGCAGACCGTCTCGCGCACTGCCTTCCTGCGCTCCTTGCTGAAGCCCACGACGTTGGTACCTCTTTGGCGCATGTCGCAGAGCGCCCGCTGCGGCCTTGGACAAGGAAGACGCCCGTCCATGACTGAGGCGAAGACCCCTAGACCTCGCCCGCACGGCCGCCGACCGACGAGATCCGGATGTGCGCGCCCCAAATTGCGAGGGAGTGCCTCAGCAACCACGTGACAGGGCCGCTCGCTCACCCGCAGGAACAGTGAAGGTTGTATCCCGCGCCCGCCATGGACAGACCGAGAAGGTTATGACCGGCGATGCGCCCATTCAGAACATGTGTCGCTCGGCTCGAGGCTGCCGTCTCGACGCGGCGGCCGAAGCTGCGTAGCGCAGCGTTTCTCACATTCGATGTTGCGACCGACCAGCCGCATGAGCAGGTGACCTGCAGACCGGAGCCAAGACCTCGTGCGCCGGGCACATGCTCTGGATCGATGGACGCGAGCCAGGTAGCCCGGATGGTGGTCTTGTCATTGAACGTAGTCATAACCGACTCATCGGCATGCCGAACAACACGTCCAACGTCCCCGCGACCTCGAGCTGGGTGACACGGCGCAGATCCGTCATAGGTCGGTGGAGGGTTATGCCATCCCGAAAACCCGGATCCTTCTAGACGTCGGTCTCAAGTCCCGCGACCAGCGAGCCCGCGTCGACGCCGAGCGCATCGGCAAGTCGCAGCAGGCTGCGTAGCGTGACATTGCCCTGGCCGCGCTCGATCCGGGCGACGTTCGACCAGTGCAGGGAGCTGCCTTCCGCGAGGGCTTCCAGCGACTTGCTCTGAGCTTGCCGCACTTCGCGCACCCGTCGTCCGAACTCGGCCTGCGCCGCAGCGAACGCCGCGTCGGAGGAGGTCCCGGACGGATCGGTCATGGCTAAACCTCACAAGGCTCAGCCATTTATGCCCAGCGCGTGAACACCTTAGCCATATACGCCTAAGGTAGTCGCGCACAGCAAGTGCGTTGGAGGGGTGGCCCTCCACCCGCCTTCCGAAAGGTTCAACGTGCGTCAGCGCTCCGCACCCACCCGCAACCCATCAACAGCCGCACCACCAGCACGAGCCTGTGCGACGGCCCGCCTGGCGATGGCTGCCGCAGTCGCGTTCGTCGGTGTCGCTTGCTCGTCATGCAGCGAAGGCGGTTCCGTGGACCGCTCCACTGAACCAACCAACCGAGTCCCCACTGCCCGGACCACGACGCCCAGTGATCAGTCGACCCTCGATCGGCTCGACCGGCTCACCGATGGCAAGACTCGGCCGCCGAGAGTCGAAGATTTACCGCCCCCGCCAAGCGGCTTCACTGCCGCTGACGTCGAGGCACTCGCAACGCGCGCCATCGACATTGCCGAGCGGGGTGTCTCGCCGGACCTCGAGGGGAGGTCACCTTCGGAGGCATTCGACTTCGTCTTCGCCGGTCAGTACCCGCAAACGACCGACTACGCGCGGACCAATAGCCGCCGCGCCACTACTGGGTACGACTGGGAGTGGGCCTGGGCGTCGCTGTACGAGGACCCCGCTGCCGCTCCAGCCATCTTCCTCACCTCGCGATGGGAGGTTGCCCGTGTTCCAGGCAAGCTCGACGACGGTTCGCAGGCCAACCAACTTCAGGTCACTCTGGTGACAGCGACTGAGCAGATCGTCGACGACAAGCGCTCAGGGGTGCGGGCTCCGATCGTCATGGTGCGCTCCATCATCCTGCGAAGTTTCAAGCCACGAGGTGGCCCCGCGTGGTGGCCCGGGGTGGGTGTGCAAGCCGAGCCGTTGCTGGGTGGCAAGTGCGCGCCGAAGAACGACTCACTGCTGACCCCGTCGTACAACGACCGTGTGCTCGATGAGGACTTCGAGAAGCTGGCAGACGTTCTTCGCGAGGTCAAAGACGTAGAGGAGTACGCATCAAGCGACGCTGACAGCATCGCTGCGTACTTGAAGAAGTACTGCGACGACTGATCGCTGTGGCTGGGCGTGGCTGGGCGTGGCTGGGCGTGGCTGGCCGGGGACGGCCGCTTACGGGCGCCTACTGGGAAGCCATGGCCGAGATTGCCGCGCTTCGGAGGTCGTCGTGCTTCTGGATTCTCACGATGTCGCTTGAGGCGACCTTGAAGATGCAGTTGCTCGGGCGGTCGGGGTCCGGGTGATCCCAGAGCGCAATCACCCAGGTCGACTCGGCGTCGATGTAGGTGCAGACCCGTGCTGCGTTGAACAGGGGCGGCAGTCCGGGGGGCGCTGTCGCGGTGTAGGTGACCGAGTACCAGTTCTGGTTGTGCGTGCTCGTATGCATGAGTGGCTCCTAGGTTGGGGGAGGATGTCAATGTCATGTATAGATGACATGCGGGACAGGTGTTGCCGTCCAAGCCCCGCCGCCAGACCCGCGCCCGCCGAGCAACGTTCATCGCACCGCATCGAGCCGCCAAAGAAGCGACGCGACGATCGAACCGGCCAGACGGTCCGGGACCGCCAGGTCTCAGAACCTTCGAGCCTGTCAGGACCGCGCTCCGTCACGTAGAAGGCAGCAGGAGGGCAGCCAAAATGGCCAAAGCGTATATGTCGATGGAAGAAGTGGCCGAGTACTTCGGTATCAGCACACGCACAGTGCGGCGAATGATGTCTCGTCAGGAGCTGTCCGCTAATCGCATTGGCGGACAGTGGAGGATCCCAATCGCAGATGTCGAGGCACTCGAGAAGCGGACGTCCACCAAAAGGTGGAGGTAGTCACCCGGGCCGAACCGTCTCGGCGCGTGTGTAGCGGCCAAGTTCACTCGACCGCGCACGAGAGCCACCGACAGCTACCGGGCAATTCTGCATGCGTCACCAGGAACCAAGTGAGTACAGCGCCGTACTTGGCTGCCGTCGAAGTGGACGGTGCCTGGGCTCGATCGTCCAGGTTGGCCGGACGGTCTGCGGGCGCTGCTTCAGAGGCGTCAGGTGCCGACCACGATCGCGTTCGTTGAGGACAACGGGTGCCACTCCGGAGTGTGCGACTCAATCGTTCCGTCGGGTAACAGGACATGGTTGGCAGCGCCGGGTAACGCATCGAAGTCGAGCGGCTTCAGTGCGCGTGGGTTGTGGAACACGTCCATTCCCGCGATCCAGGACTCGTCGTAGCCCTCCTCGACGGCATGGCTGAACTGGTTTGGCAGTGTTGCGTTCGGATCGTGGTTGGTCACCCATCCGCTATGGATGAGGTGCACTTTGGGGGAACCGAATCCGGCGCTGACACCCATTCGGTTGAACTTCGACAGGGTGCCGCTGCTGTTGCGAACGACGGCGCTGATGTGTTCGGCCCCCGGAAGAGCGAAGAAGTTCGACGGGATTGTCTTGGTGCCCCATTGGTGGGTCTCGACCTTGCGCGCTTCAACCTTCTCGATCCCGTCGTCGCCTCGGACGGTTTCGTGCATCAGTCCGTAGAGGTAGATCGACAACGACGAGCCTGTCCATGACATGGACCGGGGTTCGTGGAAGTCCTGGATGGCGAGAACGAGCGGTAGCCCGTCCACGTGCTCACGCTCCCAGTACTTCTTGTTCAACTTGGCCGTGAGTGGTCCGGCGTACCGGATCGGCATGTAGTCGCGGACGTAGCGAAACTTCTCCTCCGGTGTGTCGAACGGTGCGTCGGGTTCGGCCTTGCCGTCGACCACCCTCGGGTTCACCGTCGTGGCTTCCAGGGCGAAGGTCCCCTGCGGTCCATCGACAACGAAGTCGGGCATCGGGAACGATCGGTCGAGGCTGTAGTCGGCCTCGTTCAGCGTTGCGAAGAGGTAGAGCTCCCAGATGCGGGCGTCGAAGCCCGTTGTCTGGAACTGCTCCACGAAGTTCCCGTCGACGTCTTCGTACCACCGCATCATGTGCTTGATGACTTCATGAGCTGCCGTCCAGCCATAGTTCTGAGTGAGCTGTAGGAAGCCGTGGTTGAGCCGGTCGGACGGACGGACTGGGGTGAAGAAGTCGACGGGCCGTCGCGGTTCGTCGCCCTGGACCCGTTCTGCTTCCAACTGCGGAACAACTTCTGCAAAGACCCGAAGAAGATCGGTGACTGCGTCCTGAGGCGTCGTGTGGAAGTCCGTGTGGCGGACGCCGCGGTAGCGATCGACGAGATCCGGGGCGAGCACGGATGCTGAGTAGAGACCGTCGGTGTCGTAGATCAGTGAAGCGATGACTGGTGTCGTCTCGACCTGGAACCATTCCACCTCGAACCCCATTGACCTCATGAGCGGCGAGCGCGCATAGGAAGCCATGACGTCAAAGCGGAGCTTCGAGATGGTTGAGACGTTCATGGGGAGACCGTTCCATCATCCCCACGGGAGATCAAAGGAGAACCGCAGCCAGCCAATGGCGGCACAAACGCCTTGTCGTCCGAGTTGATCAAGTCGATGCGCGTTGAGGGCGTGACGAGGGTGACGCGCATCCTTGTGCTGATCGGGTCTCGACTGCGGATGTTGCCCGGTTGGCTATCGGGAGTCCGCAGTGTGACTGCTGCTGTTGCCGTAACTGGGTGTGAGTCCACTGGACACCGCAGCGCGTTTGAATGCGTCCTTCGCTTCAGCATCGAGCCCCGCCTCGTCAAGGAGGGTGGCGAGGGTGAACCACTGTTGGGCGGCTCGCCGGTCTGCGCCCACGGCGGACAGGAAGTGGATCGCGCGGAGGAAGTGGGTCCGTGCGTCGCCGGTCGTGCCGATCTGGACAGCGATTCTCCCGAGCAGGGTCGTGGCTGTCGCCCCGACGAAGGGGTACTGCTCGCCTGCGAGCGCGCAGTAATCGGCTTCGCTGCGTGCTGCGTCAACGTCGCCTGCAGCGAAGTGGGCTCGGGCCAGCGCCATGCGGTTGTGAAGGATGTCTGCGGTGTCGGCGTCGGTGTGCTGATAGGTGTCTCGTGCTTGTGTGAGTTGCGCGATCGCTTCGCTTGGTGCGGGCGGGTCGGCACGGAGCAGGAAGATGCCGAGCTGGGTGCGAAGTCGTGCTTCGAGGCGTGCGTCGTCGGCACCGGCGAAGACGGCGAGCGCTCGCCTGGTCAGGCTGAGGGCCTGTTCCATGCGTCCGGCTTCGCACTCGATGATCGCGGTGTTCCAGTAGGCAGCCGCCCGGGCTTGGGTGGAGTCAGCCGATTCCGCCAGTTGGACGGCCTTCGTGCAGATCGCGAGGGCTCGGTTGGTGTCGCCTGCTTCGTACACGGCTGCGGCCAGCGCCATCGAAACTTTGACGACGTCATCTACAGGAGCGGGCGCATTCTCGACAGCGGCCAAAGCCTGTTCGGCGATGGCGATGGCGCCGTGGAGGTCTCCGGTCTCGCGCTTGAGGCGGCTTAGGCCGAGGCTTGCTTCGAGGGTTCCGTCGGAGGTGGTGCGCTGTTGCATCACCTGTGCGAAGTCGGTTTGGGCTTCATTGACGTGCCCGAGAGCGGCGTGCGCTTTGGCGCTGGTGAGTGTCTTTCGCTCACGAAGGCGGTCGCGCAGCGGGGAACGGGGGAGATCGTCGTCAATCTCGGTGAGCGCCAGTCGTGTCAGAGCGGCCGTGGCGTCGCCGGAGAGGAGTTCGAGTTCGGCGAAGTCCAGTTCGACCTCGACTCGTCGATCGTCGGTGGCCTCGTTGGAGTTGATAATGCTTTCGGGGGACACGCCGATGTTGCGACAGAGCTGTTCGAGGACGAAGGCGTTGGCGCGTCGTTCGCCTCGCTCGATACGGGACAGGTATCCGACTGACACGACTCCTGCGGCGGCCTGCGGTTGCTTCATGCCAGCCGCCAGTCGCGCCTCCTTCAGGCGGTGACCCACGTCGGCGGGGTCCAGTTCCTCGAGCGCTTTGGTGAGGTCGAACTGCATTAGGCGATCGTCCCACTCGCAACCGGAACTTCGAAGTTGCCAGAGTTGCGTCAGCACGCGAATCGACACTTCGGCGCCGTCAGAGTCGTCCAGCGTGTCTCACAGAGCGCGCTGGCCGCGTCTTGCAAGACCCGGTCGGGGGGCCTGTCTACGCGCACTCGGGCCATGCCCGGGTGACGAACGGGCCATATTGGCAACTTCGCGGCGCGCTACAGTTGCCAAACTTGTCAGATGGGGCGTCGCCGACGGTCGGCGGCTGTGTCCTGTTTGGAGCCTTCAATGCGCCGTATCGTCCGATCGATCGTTTCCGTGACGCTCCTGAGCTCGGCTGTGATGTGTGGAGCTGTCGTCGTGGAGACCGACGCCCCCACGCAGATCTTCAGCCGGGAGCACACCTGGTGCTGCTGAAGCCCCGGTGGCTCTCGGGGCCACCGGACGCTTGCTGAACGTTTCGGCGCCATGAAGCCGGTCTGCGCGACGACGGCGATCGGGAGTGTTCATCAGCCAATTTCGACGTGCCGAAGGGTTCGGTGAACCAGCGAGCCCGGCTGAGCGATGACGACGGCGCCGAGCCGAGACGTTGAGGCAAGGCGTGCGAGGTGTTCCAGGTCGTCGTCGAGCGCTGCGATGAGCACGACGTCGGGGCGCGCGGCCGCGAGGTCCTCGAGCAGCGATGGGACGTCGGGGAGCTGCTCTTCGCCCGGTACGAGGCGACCGGGTCGGCCGCTGCGCTGGTTGGAGAGTGCGATGGCGGTCCTGGGAGCGCGAGGTGCGTGTAGCGGGGCTCCTGCGACGCTGAGGGCTTCGGTTGAGTCGAGCGCGGCCATGATCTTGGCGGTTCGGGCGAGGACGTGCGAGCGGGCGTCGTCCGAGATGCCGTGGGTGGTGCCGGTGAGCGTGGTGGTCGCGCGTCCGGCGAGGGTGACCACGAGGCCCCACCCGGTGATTGCTGTTGTTAGGGGGACCAGCGGGGATCGGCGAGCGCGCAGGACGTCTGTGGGGGATGCGCCGACTGCGGCGGTCCCGGTGAGGTTGGCGCGGTTCATCGTGTTGACGAGGGTCGCGGCGGCGCGGCTTGTGTGGAGTTCGAAGAACAGCGGGTGGTGCGACGGGGCGTCCTTGCTCTGGCTGCAGTTGGTGAGGTGTACGACCTCGACGTGTGGTCGGGGCTGTGGCGGCTGGTACCGGTCGGCGTCGTCGAACACGATCATGGTCGGCTGGGTCTGCGTCTCGTGCGCGTCGAGGTAGTCCTCGGCGGTCATGACGACGATGTGGTCTTGACCCGGCTCGCGGGTAATGAGGCAGGTCAGTTCGCGCGCGCTCTCGGTGGTCTCGCCTACGAGCCAGACCGTTCCCTGGTGGTGTTGGGTGTGGTGGGCGGCGATGGCGGCGGCCAGTTGGCTCTTTCCCGTGGCCCAGCCGCCGTTGATGCGGCACGGGATCTTGCTGGCAGCTGTGTAGGCGCAGACTGCGCGGGCGATGTTGGTGAAGTACTGGGGGGCCACGCAGCCATGTTATCTATAGATGACATCGGGCTTTGATGTCGCACCTGGACGCCACTCAGGGACAATCCCATCCATGGTTCAGCACCAGACCGACGACGCCGACACAAACGCCCAGATCCTCGGTCAGAACCTCCAGCGACTCCGAGCAGCCCAAGCGCTCACACAAGCCGAAGTAGCCCGCCGAGCCGGAATCGCCCGCACCCACTACGCAGCCCTCGAATCCGGCAGCAGCTCCAACGGAGCCACCGCCAACCCAAGGCTCATCACCCTCCTCAACCTCGCCCACGCGCTGCAAACGCCCGTCGAAGAACTCCTCCAAGGCCTACAACCCGCCGCCCCCCACGAGGGACCCACCGCCACCTGAGGCACCCGCGTCCCCGCAAGCCCCTGACGCACGCCGCCCCACCCGCGACATCGACCGCCGACACGTCCAGCTCGCCGTCCGATAGCTCACCCATGACACCCCGAAGCGCCCAAGTGACGAACCCGTCGCAGTACGGTTCCAACGTGACGCCCTCATCAGCGCTCGCACCAACTTCCCCGACACCCCCCACCACCGGTCGACCAGTGCCACAAGCCACCCCACAGCGCATCGCCAGCGCCTACTCACCCGCCGTGTTCCGTGGACTCGCCTCACGCGACGGACTCACCGACGTCCTCCCACGACTCCAGCCGATCATCGACCTCGTGCACGGCAACCCCGATGCCACGCTCGGCGACGCCTACGCAGCCGGTGAGCACATCCTGCGTCAGCACTACCGCAACGAATACGTCTACAAGAACGACCTCATCTCACGCATCATCTTCGGCCGCCACTCGCCGCGAACCGCCTCCGCGCTCCTCGAAGTGCCGATGGGCCGATCCTGCGCCGACCTGATGGTCGTCAACGGCACCTCAACGATCTACGAGATCAAGACAGACCTCGACGACTTCCACAGGCTCGCCTCCCAACTCACCTCCTACGCAACTCGAGCCGAGTTCGTGAACGTCGTCGTAGGAGAAAAGAAAGCGACACGAGCAGCAGGGCACCTGCCCGAGAACGTCGGACTCATCGTCGCCAGCCAAGGCGGCTCAATGTCGACGATCCGTCCCGCGCGCTCAAACCTCGACCTCCTCGACCTTGACCACCTCTATCAACTACTCCGAGTCGACGAGGCCGCCGCCCTGCTCGAGCGCACCACCGGATACGTCGCGGACATCCCACGCGGACACTCGTGGAAGCGGATGCGCGAACTGTTCTCCGAACTCGACCGACACC
Organism: Nocardioides sp.; assembly: GCF_030655615.1. GTDB lineage: Bacteria > Actinomycetota > Actinomycetes > Propionibacteriales > Nocardioidaceae > Nocardioides. The sequence continues at coordinate 63,915 of NZ_JAURVJ010000044.1, read as the reverse complement.
AAGCCCACCACCAGGTGGTCACCACGTTGAAGACACGCGGAACCCTCGCCGCCGACCTCGTGTCTAGGCCCAATTACCCCGCATCGTTGCGAGCGCTCGCCTACGGCGCCTCACTCAACCCCACCAGCGCCGAGCGCACCATGCGCCGCCTCACCGCCCACCCTGCAACCCTCGAGTGATGACTGGCAATATTGGCAAGTAGTATGGATATCCGTCCACGATGGAGACTCCGTTGCCCTACTTTCCGTACCTGTACGCACGCCAAGCCGAACTGCGCGCCCTCGACATCACCGCCGGTCGGTTCGGGACTCCGCAGCAGATCTGGCCGATCCTCGAGCCCGTCGTACAACCCGACAAGCTCCGCCGCACCCTGACTCGGCTGACCACCGCCGGACTCGGTGCCTACGTCATCGTGAACCCGGCACTCGACAAACTCTCCAACGCCGCCGCACAAACACACTGGGCGGCGACAATCCACCCACAGATCGCCGCCTCCGCCCATCTGCGCCCAGCATTCAAAGAATGGCCCGGAACGACCGTGGCCGAGATTCAGGCCTTCGCCACAGCCCATGGCGCCGACCCGGTCGCAGTCGTACTCGCCACCGGCAAGCTCAACCCGACCGCCCTGGCCGCCGCCCTCGCGGGAGCCAACGTCACCGTGTTCGCCACCTCAGCGAACGCACACGCCCTCGCGACCAGCATCGGCCCGTCGATCCAGGTCATCAACAACTTCAACGCCCAGGCGAGGAACTCCGACTACAACGGCGCAGAATGGTTGGCCAACAACCACCTCGGCGCGACCGCCAGCTCGGTCGGTTTCTCGGACTACACGATCCTGCCCGGCGAGTACAGCAGCGGCGGCGGCCCCGTCGGCGCCGCCGCCATCCACATCACGTTCAAGGAGACGGACGACTCGTTCTGGGTCGAGCACTTCGTCTCAGACGAAACCGACCGCAACATCGGCACCTTCCAGACCAAACTCCTCGAAGCGGTCGCACACTTGAACGCTCAGATCGCAGCGACGCCAGGGCGGTTCACCGCCACACCGACGATCGCCACCTACCTCACGTACCTTGCCGGTACGTCACCGACAAACCCTTCGGGGAACAAGTCGCTGCAGATCAGCCACCACCTGCATATGGTCGCGGACTACATGGGACTCCCGTGATGAACACGATGGCCGCGGCACCAGGCATCAGCTGCCCGGCCGCAGGACGCGTCGAGACCGGTATGTGGTGAGAATCCGTCCAGTCGGACGCATGTCGGCGAGGACCGAGTATCCGGACATCCGTTGCGCCACCGGCCGCCTCCCTGGAGGGAGATCTTGATGACCTGCGAACGCCGTCGGTTCATCATCAGAGCGGACGCTGAAACCCAGGTGACGACCATCTCGGCCGGTAGCGAGGTCATCGTTCGATGGATCGAACCCGACCCGGCCCAGTTTGCCGACAACGTCATGGACCCGGAGAGGATCGACATCGTTGGGATCGGCGACGACCGGTATCTCAGCTCTCACGTCGGAGACGGACGCGTCCAAGTCCTGCTTTGGCAAGATGGCCGAGCATCCCCCACAGATCACTTCGACCTGTCATACGTCGAGTTCGCCGCGGCCTTCCACACGTTCCGAGAAGCGGTTCGTTCGGGCCACTGAAGTGGGCTTAAAGAGGGTCGATGACTGGCTGGAGCAGGTGCCGATTTAGGCCACTCCCTGGAGGCAAGGTCGCTGGTGACAGACCGGGCCTCACGTTGAGGGTCGGACCTGGCCGCGTAAACTGAGATCCCGCCGAACGACTCGCGCCGGTCTCGCAGTTCAGGCAAGCACCGCATTCAACGAGTTCATGCAGTCGGGGCCGAAATACTGGCGCCGCTGGATGGGGAACGCAGCAAACGGATCCGAGAGGCGGGTCCAAGGTGCCGAACTTCGGGCGTGCCCCGTGCAAGTCGGGGTCAGATTTGGCGCTGAGCCTGCCGCTCCTACGTCCACCCGTGACGGGTCCGGCGGTTCGAAGGCGGAGTAGGTCGCTCTCCAATCATCTGTATAGCGGGATAATGGATCGAGAGGGCCTCGACGCGGACTGTCTGCTGGGCCATTTCGAAGTCGATGCCTTCTCGCGGCAACGGAAAGTTCGTTAGACGCTCGAGCAGGTCGTCGAGATGGTCGGCCGGGAGAAGTTGCTCGACCAGCCGCAACGACGTAGTGCGGATGTCAGGAAAGTTGATGTCCCGACTGTCGAGTTGTTGTGCTGACCCCACCCACCACGAGGTCCGAATCCCGGCGAGATCTGTCGGAATCGTGAACCCTGGCGGCCAAGAGACCGCCGCGCCGCCGCGGATCGCGTCGCGGAGCCGGACCAACTGCGAGGCGCCTTTGCTGAACTGTGCGTCGGTCTTATAGCTCTCGTCGAGGGTGGCCGCATCGACTGGCCATTTCGTCTCGAACACGACGAGAAGCCGCCGCCGGGCGTCCCAAGCAATCTGGTCGAGATCTCCGAGCGTCCTGCCGCCTGCATCCCGCACCTTGACCCCTTCTGCGACCTGAGACCCAGGGACGGCGCGCAGGCGCTCGGACCAGCGAGACGAACGACGTCCTAGAGCGTTGCCGAGACGTCCAGCGATACTCGGGTCCGCGGAGGCTGCGCGCAGGAGAGTGCGTTCGTAGCCGATCGGCGAGACGATCTCGGAGGGGATGAGGAACTTGCCGTCGTTGGGGATGAGCGGCGCCGACAACGGGCTCCTTCCCGTGACGAAGGTCAGCATGCGAATGAAGGCCTCGGCGGCGTCCCGGTCGACCCGGGACGCCAAGGCGCGGGCGAGGTGCTCGCGGCGGATGCCCCATAGGAGGGCTTCTGGAGTGCCAAAGTGGAAGGCACCGAGTTCGTTGAGGTGAAGTTGAGAGAGCAGAAATGAATAGCAAGTACGGGCGTCAGCGAATGTGATCCCACCGAGATCGGTATCGGAAGCGATCGTGGTGCCTTGATCGATCAGTCTGGCTTCGGTGTGACGCCAAGCGCGAGTCCGCAAAGCGACTGGGAAACGGTTCATCAAGTCGAAGGCCTTCGGGTGCCGCGGTCCCAGTCCGGGTGCGTCAGGTGGTGCGAGCCGTCGCGCGTGGAACCAGGAATCGATCGGGTCGAGGCGTGAGGTGGTTGAGTTCGAGGATGTAGCCCATTCGGCGGGGGGAGCGTCATTGACGGTGACGTAGCCGAGGATGAGGTCAAGGGCCTCGATTTCAGGGCGCCGAGTGTTGTGAATCCAGACGTGCCGACCATCAGAGCGCCGAACGGTCATGTCGCCGGTGCGCAACCCAAGGCGAATCGGATCGAGCTCCCACCAAGAGCTCGACGCCTCGACGGCGGATTCGTAGTCGGCGACGCGTACGGGCCGACGCCCGTCCCCTCGCTGACGCCTGCGCCCACTGTGACGCTTGGGCCGAGGTTCGATGGTTGGCGGGTCCTCGGCTGCGCTCATGTGGCCGAATTCAGCATGCCAACTGACGAGCGTGGCGGCGTTGTGCCGCCACCGGTCGCGGCTTTCGCTGCGGCTCTCGTGTTCAACTTCGTCGATTGCCGGGCGCGTAGGAGGGATTCCGGAAAGTAGCAGGCGTTCTTCGTCTTGCAGTCGGCCCAGCGTGCTTTGTGCCAGCAGTCTGGGCAGCGCTGCTGGTCCGTCACGCCAGATAAGGAGATGACGGGGGACTGTGTCGATGGACCCCGCGAGCTCTCGTGCGTCCATCCTTGAGCTTTCTGCGCGTGGGACCGGGTCCCGGTGCGGATCGGGCGCCCGCGGGCCGCAGGTTGGGGGCTGACCCCGTCAACGTAGATGCCAGTGACCTGGTCCGGGGCCAACAAGAGGAAAGGCAGCCCAGAGATGAGACTTCGATTCGGGGCTGCGGTCAGGTCGGACTGGACTTGGGGTCAGACCGTTAGCGCGTGAGGCATCACCACCCGTGCAACGCGAGGATGATCCGCTCTGAGAGCTGAGGTGGGACTGCGTTGCCGATCATCGTGGCCAGGTCGCTGCGCTTCTGGACCTCACCGAACCGGAAGTAGTCAGGGAACCCCTGTATGCGTGCTGCCTCATGCGCCGTCAGAGCACGCTTCTGCCCAGGATGCATGTACCGGCCCTGACCGATGCTTCCGAAGCCGCTCGTAATCGTCTGGGCGGGCTCGTCCCACTTCAGACGCCCGTACATGGAGACGTAGGAATGCAAGCCCTGATGGCACACGGGCCGCAACTCATTGGGCAGGTCGTGATTACCAGAGTCCACCAGGTACTGCATGCGCTCGGAGTTCGCCGGACTTGCCTTGGGTGGCGTGTCCCAACCGACGCCCGACGCGGTCTCGAGATCCTTGATCGCCCAACGCAGGTCACGGACCGGCGTCGGTTCGGCGATCAGCCCCTCAAGGACTGTCGCTGGAGAATCGGTCGGTTTCTTGGTGGCAAGTAAGACATGACGCTTCCGTCGTTGTGCCACACCCAGGTCGACGAGCGGGATTACCTGGTCGTGCACCTCGTATCCGAGGGCTTTCAACTCGACCCTTGCGATCTCGACGACATTCGAGCCGTTGAAGGTGTCGTGGAGGATGGCGGGGACGTTCTCGATGATGACCGCTGACGGGGCGAACACACGGGCAGCGCGAACCATGTAAAGGTACAGCGCGTTCTTCGGATCGTTGCGCCGCGTGTGGTTGTTCAGGTTGCTGTGTCCCTGGCACGGCGGGCCACCCAGGAGCACATCGACGCGCCCGACCCTGCGTGCGTGGCGGGTCTCGCCGTCGGTCAATTCGGGTGCAGTCCAAACTGACAGGACTTCTTCGACCGGCTTGGTTAAGACACGTCGCGCTGCGGCGAAGTTCGATCGATACACCTGAGTAGCCGCCGCTTCGAAGTCGACCGCAAGCCGCACGTCGAGCCGACGACGAAGAGCGGTAGCGGCCATCTCTGCGCCCAACGACAGCCCTCCACAACCAGCGAACAAGTCGACCACCTTGAGCGTTCGCGGTCGCAGGAGATCGACAGTGGGCTTGGCTTTCGCGCGGAGCGGATGCTGCTGCTCCCGCTCCGCCGTCGTCACAGGCCGACGCTACTCGAGCACCGAATTTGGACGCAATCCGGGCGGTCCTGGTGACACCACCCTGAGGCACTCGCCCCTAGTTGCCAGCGTCCTCAAGCGCGGTCGTATCCGTGGTCTCTCTTCGAAGGTGGCCTACGAGTCCCGTGATGTCGGACTCCGACATCGGCCGTACGGCCGGAGCGGCCTCGTCAGGCAGCGCGAGACGTCGAAGGGCCGGATCATTTAGGACCTGATTCATTCGATCGACCTTAAGACGCAACCGCCGATCGACATCCTCATCGATCGTGTCCTCCGCAACGAGCACTCTCACTTGAGCCGTCGTCCCCTCAGGCATCCCAACTCGATGGGTCCGGTCGATCGCCTGCAGAAACAGGCCAGCGTTGTAGGAGCGATCCAGGTGGATCTGCGACTGACACACCTTGTGAAGGCTGACGCCCTCACCCAACGTCTGCGGAGTGGCGATGAGGACGAAACAGTCCGGGTCTTCTCGAAAGCGACGCAGCTCACGGACCCGGTCGGTCGGCGCACCCGGATCACTTACCGGCACCTCCCCGGTCACCACTGCGGGGGCGAACGGTTCTAGAACACGTGCGAGCTCGTGGACGTTGCCGATGAAGTTGGTCCACACCAGCAACTTGTCTCCACGTGCCCGATGTTCGGCCGCATGGTGTGCCACACGAAGGATCTTCGTGGGACGCACCATGGACGAGAGCCCAGAGAGCGCTGCCATGACCGTATCGGGAAGGTCCGGGGAGTCCCTCCAGTCCAAGGTGGCGTCCCCTGAGCCACCCAATAACAGGGCAGGGTTGGTCGCCGTTGCCAGCAGGCGCGTTGTGGACGTAGAGGCGATGGCCGGGAAGGCTTGTATCAGGCTCGTGCGGTGCGAAAGGTCAGACGTGAACGCGTCATAAATGGCGCGATGAGTCTCGTCCAGCCTCACCCGCTCAACCTCGATGACGGCGTCAGCGAGGTCGAGGTCATCCTTCGTGATGCGTACCCATGTGCGGTCGGCGTTGAGGCAGGCCGGATCTGCGAGCCGGTCACCATGACCCGGCCAGACAAGGTCGAGCACAGCTGCCAGGTCCGCTCGACCGTTCGGCATCGGGGTGCCGGTGAGTGCGTACCTTGCGGTTGCGAGGCTTGCGACATCGCGAGCTCCGATCCCGTGGAGGCCGTCCTCGCCCTTCTTGGCGCGGTGCGCCTCGTCGAAAACGACCATGAGCCGATGCCCATGCGACCACCCGTCGACTGCGGCACGCGTTGCGCCCATGGCCACGCGTTCATAGTTGTAGACGACGACGTCGCTCGATCTCCTCGGAGAGGTCGGAGCGACCTCGATACGAGGGCGGCGCGGCTCGTTGAAGCAATCCTTTGTCTCTTCGGTCCATGCCTCATATGCGCTCGCGGGTGCGACCACGAGCATCCGGTCCACGACTCCGGCTCGCCGCAACAACGCGAACAGGGCGAGCGTCATCGTGGTTTTGCCACTGCCCGGGACTGAGAAGTTGGCGCCGTGGCCAACTGCCGTCAGGCGACTGACGGCGGTCATCTGAGCTGGCAGGAGACGACGGCTGAAACCGGCGGCATGGAGATCGTTCTCGATCTGCTCGTGTGGCACCGACGGCGCTTGGTCGCCGATGAGGAGGGACGATAAGGCCGCTGCGAGGTCGATGCTTGCGTCTGTGGTCGCTCTTGCAGTGGTCGACCAATGCCACGGCCACAGGCGGGCGGGCCAGGGTTCGACGAGTACCTCGTGCAGCAGGTGCGCCTGGTCTACCGGGACAGCGATGGTCGTGGCCCCGATCTCCGAACCGCGCGCGAACATCAGCAGTCGCTGGGCGATTACGGCCCAGGTCGGAGCGGGCATGCCGGGGGGCGACTCGACGAGGAGTCGCCCCCCTTCACGATCGATCGAACCGGAGGTTTGAGACGACACGTCACTCATCGACTGATGCGAGCAGCGGCCCTCGCGTAGGCCTTGCCGGTCGAGAAGAAGTCGTTGAGCCGGAGCAGCTGCTGCAGCGCGTCTTCTGCGGTCTGCTCGTTGATGCCCACTACCTCGTAGAGGGGGTCTTCTTCGGGTGAGTCCTCGTCACGCTCGACCTCAAGGATGCTGTCCGGGGTCTCTCCGCGCAGAGCCTCCGACTCATCGACGCATGCCTTGACCTGGTCGGCGAGTTCCTGGAGGCGACGCGCGAACTCGGCCTGGGGAGTTTTGCTGGGGTCGCGGTTGCTGCCCAACCACATGCCTCGCAGCATGATGTCTCCGAGCACCTCGCGCGACTTTCGGTCGAGCGGAGCGGTCGGCTCAGCAGCGGCCGTGAGCGCGCTGATCGCGTCGTGAAGCTGGTGAATCCCATGCTCGTGTTGAATCATGCGTTGCAGGAGGACGCTGGGGTCCGAGGCCTTGACGTCGGCGGACTTACCGCCGCCGCCTCGTCCGGTTTGCGTCAGCGCTTCGCCGCTGGCGATCAGCCCCGGGTTGGCGATCAAAGCGACCGCTCCCAGGGCGGCGAGCGCTCGCTGGGCGGGCCCGGCATTGGAACTTCCATCCTGGCCAGCGGCCCGGCGCTCGGCCTGGGCGTCTTCAGCCAAGTGGGCGACGGGTCGCATGAGCTGAGTGGTCCAGGGGACGCCCGTGTGGTCGCTGGTCTTCCAGAACCAGTTGGAGCGGAAGGTCGCGGCGAGCGCTGCAGCGATGGTCGCTTCGTCGCCGGTGCTGTGGAGGTGTAGTGCTGCGATGGCCTGCGCCGCGGCGACCTTGGCGCGCTGGTCGGGGTGCACCCTGGTGCTGTTCTGACGCAGAAGGCGGTTGACGACGCTTAACGACGGTTCGCGGTCGTGTTCGGTCGCGGCTACAGCGTCTTCGGCGGTCATAGCCGCCATTAGGCGGGTGGCAGAGATCAACCGGTTGCCCGCCGCTCCGTTGCCGTCGACGTTGGGACCGGCCCAGGGCAACGTCTGCTCGCCCAGCCACGCCGATCGTTCTGCCTGAGAGACTCGACGCTGTGCGAGTAACTCGTCGATGACGCCGATGGCGACTAGGCCGTGCACGTCGGCTTCTTGCCAGGCGTCCTTCATTTTGCCGGGGACGTGATAGCTGCGGATGAGTTCCTGGATGGTCGCCGAGACCGGGTTTCGTTCTTGTGCCGTGGTGACGGGGTCGGGCTGGACTCGCAACGTGAGGTTGACCGGCATCGTTCGCATGAGCTGAAACGCCACGGCTGCGGGGTTGTGCTCGGCGACGTCGTTGAGCCAGACGTCCTGGTCGGCCCCGGGGAAGTACCCCGCGGCGGCTGTTGTCTTGAACCGCAGTGCTTCCTCCAACGCGCGGACGTCGTCGGCGTCGTAGTCACGCAGCCGGGCGCCGCCTCCGTCGAACCAGTGGGCAGTGGCGAGGGTATGAACGGATCGCAGGGCGAGAGCGTCTAGGCCGAGCAGCGATGAGAACAAGCGCTGTGCGCCTTCTGCGGCCTCGGCTACCCAGGCCGACCCGGTTCCGGAGACGAGTTGGGTGAGCATGATGTCGGGCGGCTCAAGGACCCCGAACTGGACGATGCTGTCGATGCGGCTGCGCTTCTTGGGATCCGCTGAGGTGTAGGAGTCGAGCTTCACGAGGTGACGTTGAGCATTGATGATCTGCAGTACGGCCTCGGCGTCGTCGACCTCCATGACAGGCAAGTCGTAACGGTCGTGGTCAACCGCAGTGGTCAGGAGCTTGGTGTGGCCGCCGAGCGCGGATCCGAGTCGCCGCAGTGCGCGGCCGTTGGTCAGCCATGGCAGGACGAGCGGGACGTTGACCAGGAATCGCACCTGGTGGAGAACCCCGAACTCGGTTCGCTTTGTCTGCGGAGCCGACAGAAAGGCGTGGTTGCGGTCGGTGTCGGCGTTGAGGGCTTCGATGAGCCTGATGAGACCGAGATCGACGTCGTCGGGGTCGATGTGGTGGATCTCGGCGAACACGTCGCGGAAGCGGCTGCCGACCTTTGTGAGGCCTGCCCCGTCTGACTGCCGGGTGCTGCTGCGTTCCGGTCGGAAGGCGATTGGCCGGAGCGGGCGGCCCTCGAGTCGGCTGGCGGGGGGTGCCAGATCTGGATCGCTGAGCGGGTGCAAGACCGCGCTACTCGTCTGGCTGAGCGAGGACTTGGCTGTGCGGGTGATGTTGCGGGACACGTTGACCTCCTGGGGTCGACGAGCCCGTGCCGGTGATCGGCGGGACGGTCAGAACACACCGCAATGTGCTCTGGGTATGAAAAAGCCCCTCCGGTCGGACCGCTACCTAGGACGGGAGCATCGAGACAGTCTGGCTGCGCCGAAACTCCGTGCACCTGGGTGAGGCACGAGCAGATGGATATTGAACCTTGAGGGTTCACTGCCGTATCCGCCTTGTCAAGGCCACCTTTGAAGTTGCACCCGCGTCGCGTCCGCACCCGAACCGGTCCTGCCCAAACGAAGAACCCCGGCGGAGACAACGCCAGGGCGAACGAATAGCTGGCACTGTTGCTGGTCGTCCTGTGCACTCTACGCGGGCTTTGCAGGACACGTTGTCGTCCGGCTGACCAAGGCGCCACCACCGCCTAGTGGCACGGGGCTACCTCCATGCGCCCCGAGCGCGCACGCACCTTTCGACCTCGGAGGCCACCAAATCCGGATCCTCGTGTTCCCAGAACCGTAGCGGCAGCCACCCAGCAGCTTCGAGTGTCCGCACTACCCGTTCATCCCGCTCACGGTTCGCTGCAAGCTTGGCGGCCCAGTAGTCCTGGTTCGACTTGGCCACGGTGTGGTGTAAAGGGCACCCATGCCAGAAGCATCCGTCGATATACACGGCTACCCGCGACCCCCGAAACACCAGGTCGGCACGGCTGCGAACTGTCGGGATGGGCGCCTTGTCGACGAGGTATCGCAACCCTCGAGCGTGCAGCCGACTACGGACCCGCAACTCGGGCTTCGTGTCGCGCCTCCGGTTGCCGAGCATGACCTTCCGGGTCGCAGGACTGCTGGCCCACGAGCCAGAAGGTGAGCTCGTCGCATCTTTCGATGATGCCTGTGGTCGTCGACCACCCGGCCCGGGACGAGACATGTCGCGACCGTACGCCGAGAGCAAGCCCTCCCACTTCACCCAGCATGGCTACGACAGCAACACGGGTTGCCTGAGGATGGAGCGGGCTGAGCGGGTGGCCCTCCCGCCCCGCCGATCGCAGATCTCGATCCAGCTCAGACCATGCGGACTCTGCCGAATGCTCGAAATTTCTGTGGACTCACGCGGTCCGTCCGGGCCGCAAGAGGTGTGTCGGCCAGGAATCTGCGAACGTGGCCAGATGGTTCCCGCTTCGTTCTACAGCGATCGCACCGGCGGAACGGTGCCCCGCACCGCTACAGAGGTTCCCGACTCGACCTGGCGGGGACTTCACAGCCTGGTGAACGTCAAACTGGACGCGGACTGGTTCGCAGAAGCGTTCCCCGAACCGTGCCCCGACGGACGCGGAACCATCGGAACCAACCGTACGAATTTCTTCGATACGGTTCAGGCACTGGTCCCCTCGCTGCCCTGGCCTGCGCCGAAGGAGGCACCCGCGACGGCGACGATCTTCGACCTGATCGAGTTCGCGGCCCAGCGCGTGTCGAAGCCTTCAAAGGCCCGCTACCACCCGTTCTTCAGCCATGACGAGCTCAAGTTCGATCGTGCGGCCGGACGTTCGAGGTATCGCGATGAGGTCAACGAGCTCCTCTCTCGCGGCGGTGTGGCTTTCGAGCTTCGAGCCGACCTGACGATCGCCCGTCTCGGCCCCCCGGAAGGGCGACAAGTCGTTGCCGACCTGATGCCGGACACCGGCGATGCGCGACTGGATGAGCTCATCGTGGAGGCCCGCACTCGTTTCCTATCACGCCACCCCGATGACCTGCGGGCAGGGCTGGAGCGACTGTGGGACGCGTTCGAACGGCTGAAGACGCTGGAACCGGGCAGCAACAAGGCGCTACAGGCGAAGGCACTGCTCGACCGGGCGGCCTCCGGCTACATGCGCGATGCCCTCGACGCAGAGTCCCGCAATCTCACCGAGATCGGCAACCGAATGCAGATCCGCCACTTCGAAACGAATAAGGACCACGTCGAAGACCTTGAGGTGGACTACCTCTTCGTGCGAATGGCGGGCTTCCTGGTCCACGTGCTCCGCGCGACCGGTCGCCTCGCCACCTGAGCACCACAGGGTCCCCACGCGTGACGCGTAGCGCAGGCATTCATCGAGTTCCTCCCGACCCGGGTCGCGGTCCCTGACGACGCCCACCTGCGTCTCGCGATCTCCGTGTGCCGCTCTGACGGCAAGTTCGAGCCGGGCACCTTGAAGGTCCACGGTGACTCGGCGCTGCTCCTGCCGACAGTTCAGGCCTCAGTCGACTGAGCAGGGACCACGTCGGCTGACCGAAGCCGACCCACGAACCCCCGGGCACCTTGAAGGCCCGGGGCCCTCGTGCGCGGTAGGGGGGCGCACGACGAGGGAAGCGTCGGGCCGGGCGGAAACGCCCGGTCCGACGTTTTGTGCGATCGAGGCTAGGGATCGACGAGCAGCTCGGATGGCCCGCCACGATTCGGAACCTTCCCAGGCAATCGAAGTAGCGAAGGCGGACCCCGGCGGGTCAGCAAGTGCGCAGCGCCTGCCAACAATGCGGCCGCTCACGCCCGGCGCCCAGCCTGCTGAGCCGCCCTGCACGGTTCAGGTTGGGCCGCCCCATCCCAGTACGTGCGTCAAGCTCGCAATTGGAGGCAGGACGCCCGTCGTCACGCCCCAGGGCCTCCTTCGATGAATTCCTGAACGAGTTCCCGCTGCCATGGATACCCGCTCTCGGTCTTCACCTCGGCGGGCTTTGGAGCGCGGTCTTTGAGTTCGAGGTTCGTCAGGCAGACGTTGGTGGCGATCCGGTAAAGCCAGGTGCGCACCGAGCTGCGGTTGCGGAAAGTAGAGCTGAGCGTCCAAGCCCGCATGAACGTCTCTTGCACCAGGTCCTCAGCCTCCTGCGCGGACCCGCTCATCCGGTAGCAGTGAGCCGTCAGCTCGCCCTTGAAGCGGCTCACGAGCAGGTTGAAGTCGGTGAGTTCTGTCGGCAGGGCTTCGGGCTGGGCGACAGCCGTGGCGGGGACGGCTTCCTCGACTCCACGTCGCATACCGCGGATCCGAGTCAGAGACGCGCGCTCTGCCAGCTCCACGTTTGCTGGCTCGGCGAAGGAAGCTCCCGCGACCAAAGCGCGATCTGGGGCAATGTCGGACTCTATTGGGCTCATGCCCGCCTCCGTCCTGGATACCGCTCGTCGAGAGCAGTGCGGGCTCTGGCTAGTTGGCTTCGGACCGCGCTGGGTGTGATCCCGAGTATCGCTGCGACCTCGGTCTTTGAATAGCCCAGCGCAATCAGTACTACCGTCTGCTGCGTGATGTCAGGAAGCTGCTCTAGGAGGTCCTCCGCCTCCTCATCTAGGTAGAACGGCGGGGCATCTCTTCCGGCGGCTATGCCGCTGGGGTTCGTCAACAGCTCAGTCATCGAGGTGGGGTCCACGAGTATGTCGCTTCGGCGCAGATACCCAGGGAGCCATTGCTTGTAGCTGTCCTTGAACTCTTGGATGCAGGTGCCGACCAACCATTGAACGAGGGTCGCGCCCCCTTCCGGGTTCCACTTCGAGCTCATCAGAGCGTCGCGGAGGAACCGTGCCCAAGCCCGCTCGACGACGTGCCACGCCAACAGGTCCAGGTCAGAGGGGCACGCTCGCAGTTGTCTCAGTCCGGCCGTCGCACTTGGGACGGGGCGGCCCAGCCGGGCGCACTCGTCGAACATCCGTCCCGTCAAGACCATGGCCTTGACGCGCTCGACCGCCGATCCGATCAGTAGGTCTGCACCCAGGTCGAATGGCTCTCCCGAGTAACCAGCCTCCTTCACGGCAAGCACCCAGACACCATCGCGCTGCAGATTGAGCGCATGCTGGTCTGCTGGCTCAGGGCCAGAGCTTCCCCTCAATGCACCGGCTGTCGTCATCCCGTCCCCGTCGTCGCTGCTCCTGCGAAACTTATAGGGGCAGTCGCTCGCGCAAACGTCCCTCCAACGTAGGAAAACCTTCAGTCAAGTTTCGTGGGACAGATGTCGCTTGTCCCGGCCCTAGTTGTTGTAGAGGCGCACGGGACGTGGCACGAAAGCCGACACAAGTCAGTTGGCTCGCCCCTGAACCCTCAACCATGAGCGCAGAAGGAGACGATGATGGTCAAGCGCGAAGTGCTCTATCGCCTGCTCATCGAGCGGGAGAAAACCAACCGCGCACTGGCGCTTCAGGGCTGGGGGCCAACGCTCCGCCTCAAGGTACTGAGGAGCTCCGGTGCAGTTGCAGCCGTTGTCGGAGGCGGCGCGGGAGTCGGGGTTCTCATCCGCGAGCTCGTTCGACTTGTGACCTAGAGCAAACTGGCACGTGAGGGACGCCCCGGTTCGGACAGTCGGTCAGTTCAACCCTCCGCCCTCTCCGTCCACGAGCTGCGGCGGTGACGAGAGTGGAACGCCTCAAATGCAGTCAGCACAACTGATCCAACGAGGCGGCCGACAGAGCTCCTAACTAAGGAGCAAGGTCGCCCCGCCGCCCTCTGGCGACATCGCGGTCGGTGAAGCGTCTCCCATCCACACCAGTACGCGGGTCTGACCGTCAAGCGGCCGGATAAGTGGCTCGCGAGCCTCCGTCCGAGTCGGAGCCGGGCTAACGCAATTGAGTGCCGGTGACCTCGTGCATGCTGTCGGAGTGACTCGCATGGACAAGACCTGGGCTATCGGTGAGATCGACCTCTTCCTATCAATCACCACTCGGGTAGTCCCCGACGACCGAGCAAGCGCGGCCTACATGGGCACGGTCCAACGTGGCTCATCAACAGACGCCGCGGCTCAAGCCCATGTGGTCGAGCAAATCATCGACCGCGTCATTCCGGGTTGGCCCAAGGAACCCGCTGTCGCGCAGCGACGTCGCTGGACCCACTTGCAGGAGTGGGCGGCGAGAGCTCGGCTTATGTTGACGCGCGAAGACGAGATCCGAGACAGGCTCGGCGACGACGCGCCAGAAATGGACGCGTCAAGGTTGCACCCGTGGGTTTGGGAGGCTGCAGCTCCCTACTGGCGAACCGGACACCACGCCGTGGCTGTCACCCAGTCCGCGATTCGGGTCAACACGGAGGCACAGGCGAAACTAAGCCGTCGCGACATCTCTGAGGGAGACCTCTTTGCCCAAGCGTTCACTCTCGATGCGCCCAAACCCGGGGCACCTCGCCTACGCCCGATGCAGGACGACGGAAGCAAGACTTACCAGAGCGTTCACCGTGGCGCTCGAACTCTTGCGGAAGGTCTGTACGCAGGGATCCGCAACCCCACGTCCCACGAGATCGTGGTCGTCGACGAACAGGTCGCGTTGGAGCAGCTCGCCGCTTTCAGCGTCCTAGCGCGGTGGGTGGACTCCGCCACCGTTGAGCGGGCGTGAGCGTTGGCCGGGAGGCGCGACGTGTGCCGGAATGTCGATCACAGGTTTTGCTACGGCACTTAGTTGTAGTTCAGGCCGAACGGTTGTCGGGTCATGAGTGCGTTCTTGTAGTGAGACTCGGCGGCGTACACGACTTCGGGGTCCACAGACGGCCCGAACACGCGTAGCAGACTGTAGACGAAGTGCTCGGCGTGAAGGGGGTCGTCGCGGAACAGGCTGAGCAGCTCCTTATTACCGCCGTGCCCGTTGCCTGCGTACTGCGACCAGCGGCCGAGGATGCGTTGGCCCCCAGCGGTTTGGCCGACATAGTGGCGGCCGTCGCTGGAATCGGTCATGAGGTAGATGCCTTGAACCGACTCCAGCGCGGTGCGCCAGTGTTGGTAGAGCGGGTCGTTGACGACCGTGCGTAGCTGCGCCTGGGTCAAGATGAGGGAGTCGAATCCAGGGAACGGTTCGGCGACCGGGTCGGCCAGGGACACCACTTCGCCCTTGGCTGCGGTGGGGCCGTACACACACCAGCGGCGTGGGTTGGACCAGGTGATGGTCAGCCGTTGTCGGTAGGTGTCGAGCAGGTCGGTTTCTTGCAGGTCGAAAGTGCGGCCCTCGAACCCATCCTCGGCAGTCCAGCGTTCCACTTCGCCGTGGTTGTCGTAGACGGTGATCAGACGAGCGTTGCGGCCTTCACCGATGCACACGATCCAGTAACGCGGCGGCTTGGCTGGGAACGCCTTGCCGTCGACGCCCTGCCGTGAGGTGTAGAGAAGCAACTTGTCACGGTCGGCGAGGTCCTCGGGTCCGCGAAGGTGGTCCGCATCGGTCTTGAACACGTGCCTGATGACGATGGCGTCCTCGGCGGCGATACCGGCGGACTCGAGCACGTGACTCAGCCGCAGAACCCCATGGCCTGAAGCTGCCCGGCCAGGCTCGACGACGGCGGTCCCGGAATCAGGTGTCGTGTCTCCGTGCATGGAGACCATCGTCGCAGCATCCACAGGACGTCGACAGAAGTCAGCGTGCTGACCGCTGACACCCGTGCCCGTTGCCGTGGCGCCCGGGTCTGTCGCCCTACGATCAGCCGTGCCGTCATTCGAACTGCTCCCGGAGGAGCAGCAGTTCCTGGATCGGATTCTCAGGCAGGCCGCCGGATCACGGTCCTTCGGCGCAAAGGATGAATGGCTCTTCGACGAAGTCCTCGACGGGGTCCCGCAACGCAGCGAGGACGACAGCGCACAATCTGGATGGCTCAATGCGTGCCGGACGATCGCTCTGACCGCTGTCTCTGAACGTTGCCTGGCGCCTCGCGCGGCTGATAGGGCGCTGTCTAGGGCTTGGAGCCTGGACAACTCGCCGGAGGCAGCGATCGGTACCGACGACTGGGTGGCGGCGTTCAGGGTCGTCGGTTTCACATGCGACCCCGACGAGCCGTTCGAGCAGCCGACCTCGCCCACACAGGTCTGGCGTGGAGCACCGACTGAACGTGCCCGTGGGTTGGCCTGGACGACCGACATTCATGTTGCCGCTGACTTTGCTGGTGCCACGGCAGGCGCAAGCCGTGGCGGGGTTTGGACGACGGTCGTCCCTCCGCAACTGGTGCTGGCCCGCTACAACACTCGTGCTGAGGATGAATGGGTCATCGATGCCCGCGAGCTTCAGTTGGAGCTGTACACACCGTCCATATGAGCCTGTCGTCGTCGAGCACGGCCGTGGCGCGGTCGTTCATTCTGATTGACTGGGCACGTGAATCCCGGTCTCGACGTCCGCTTCGTGAAGTCGTTGATTTACGGGGATGACGGGGCGGTCCTGATCTCGCACGGACGCGTTGCATGCGTACTGACGTGGCTTACTTCAGCGTTCGAAGACGAATCGCCGATACGCATCATCTGGACTCGACCGGACAGCCGCCGCCATGGCTTCGCAACGGACCTCGCACGCGCCGTGAACGGACGGCACCCCCTGCGACACTCGAACCTTCGTACCGCTGAAGCGGAGTCCTGGTCCGCTCAGACTGGCCTCCCCAGGCCCACCAACAAACATGCCCCGTCCGAGTTGGGCGAAGCGGGACCTGTAGCGGCCGAGACGGCGCGCGTGCGCCTCGGGCTTCCTGGATTCCAGCCTGGCGATGCGCCATCTCTGTACGACGCGTTTGAGTTTGAGGCCGACTGGGCGCCGGTGACGCAGACGCGGGGGAGCGCGAGGCAGGTCCTCCACTGCATGCGGGCGGGGCATTCGCTGGGATCAGTGTCTCTTGGGCTCCGACATTTAAAGGCTTCACCTCCGCAAGTCAGCTTGGACATGATCCGGGTCAACGACGATCCGCACTGCCGCCACCAGGTAGTCGCGTTCTTCCTCATGCGCCATGTGGTCGCCAAGTGGCCGGGTGCTGCGGTCGTAGGTGGTCCGCTGAGCGAGGACGAAGGTCCCGGCCCGAGGTTCCGGCTTCGCTGCTGGGACGAACTCGACGTCCCGTTCCATTCGATGGGTTGTTCGCTCGGCGAGGGCTGCGAGTGCCGAGCCAAGTTGCCTTCGGAGATTGAAAGACGTCAACAGTTGCGGCGGGACGCCGACACCTGAGTTACCTCGGCGGTGTGCGAGGGGTCGAAGCCCAACCGAGGAGTGAGGTCGGGGGATAGGCCGCAAACGACACGACGTGCTAACCGCAGACCTTCGGGCCGCGACGTCACTCATGAGTGGACGTCGCAGGGCGCAATGGGTCGATCCCGCTGCTGCTCGTCGACCACATGTCGCGGTTGGGCGCCTTGGTGGTCGTATTGACGTCGGGGGGCACCCGCCGTGTTGAGCAATCGACCTCGCGTGGTGCTGAGGGTCAGTCGGTGTCGGTGTTTTCGTATCGGCGGGTGACGACGGGTGGGAGGGCGCTTTCGCGCCAGGCGACGAGGTCTTTGGAGCAAAGCAGGAGTGCGTGTTGCCAGGTGCCTTCGTGTTGTGACTGGAAGTGGGTCGAGGACCGTCCGACGGCGAGTGAGAGTTGGTCGATGAGGGTGGAGAGTTCTTGGACGTCGGCCCGGGTGAGGCCGACGTGGGGTTGGCCGCCTGAGGACCGGGCGGCTCTTTCGGCTTGCTTGCGGTCGTTGTAGGCGGTGTCCCTGGCTCTGCGGCGGTCTTCGGTGCAGGCCCCGCAGGTGGCGCGGGGGCGTCCGGGCCCTTTGGAGGGGAGCAGGGTGTCGTCGCAGCAGGCGCAGTAGGGGGTGCCGTCGGCTGCTCGTCGGCGTTTGAGCCCGGCGTCCGGTGCGGTGATCAGTTGCTGCTCCCCGATGGGGGCTGACTCGGGTGGGTGTCTGGCCTTGTCGTAGGTGACGCCGGGGGGAAGCATGCTCACTCCTGTGGTGAAGCGGGGCGATCGGCCACGTCGTTTGGCCGGATCTTCGGACGCGTAATCGGGGTTCTGGCCCCGGACGTAAGTGTCGCGAATTCGCGTCGTATTCGTGCGGCGTCTCGCCGTCTATTCGTGCGGCGGGTTCCGTCCGGGCCGGTTGGGCGCCGTGAATGCGGGCGGTTGCGCCCGTGTTCGGCCGCGCGCCGACGAGGGCGGGATGTCAGCGCGAACTCGCGCCGGATTGGTGTCGGATTCGTGTCGCCACGGTCGGGTCTTGAGCTCATGCACGGTGGCCGTCCGATGCTGCAGGCTTACCCATGTCGCCGCAAGCAGGTCCGGGTCACCGGCCGGATCTGCTGGCCGACACGGGGCAGACGTCGAGGTGACGACGTGTGCGCTGGGCGAATAACAGGTCTGTGGTTGCTTGACCCGCCTGTGACCCGCCATCCACGATGTAGCGGATCCGTTACATCGTGGTGCGAAGGAGACGGCCGCCGTTGACGCGGCGACCGCCTCCCCGGACCGGCGCATCAGCGCGCCTGCCCGAAGTTGCACCCCGGCCTTACCAGGACCGGGATCCACCGAAACAGAACTAGGAAACCGCTTCGATGAGTACAACTCTCGCTCCACAGACTCTGCCGGTCAACGTCGACAGGTCGCACCGCGACGTATTGGACGCCCTGGCCGCAACCGGCTTCATCCTGGACGTCCTCGACGACTACGACGCCTCCAAGGCCAAGCAGTCCGCAGAACCCCCCGCCGCACAGACCGTAAGCCGAGCCAGGCGCAACCAACTCTCCCGGATCGCCACCCTCGTGACGGGTTCAGCGGCGACCGACGAGCAGCGCCTCGAGTACCTGGCGTACCTCGCGGACCTCGGACACGGCTCGCCCGTTGCCAGCGATGGGGACCTGCGATGACCAAGAACGCACGCAAGCGCCTCACCCCGGCCCAGATCGCTCAGCGCGACGCAGACGACCCCATGATTCGCGCCCGAGCAGCAGCCGCATCCGCCTCCGCCTCAAGCGTGGCGACACCCCCCACGGATCGCCCCTCGCCCACGACGGCGGCATCGAACACAGGCCGAGAAGGCTCCGGCGACGTCGTCCTCCCAGCCCACACCTCCAACACGGCGACCGCCGGGGCGACCGCCGGGACGACCGCCGGGACGACCGCCGTGGCGACACCCGGAGCCGTGACCGCCACGACCGAGCACGGCACCACCCCACCGGCGGCACAGATCGGCCGGACCGACACCGCCGCCGGTTCCAGCACTCAGGCTGCCGAGTTCCGGCTCCTGACCGAGGGCGACACCGTCGGTGACGACGTCCGTCGAGCAGCTCTCCAAGCCATGTTTCCCGAAGGCCCGAAGCACGACGTCGCCGCCGTGAAGGCCACCGTCATCGAACTGATCTGCCAGGTCTCCTTCACCTCCTTCGTCTCGGACCGTTCGATGATGACGATCGGAACCTCGTTCGCGCGGTGGTGCCTTCACAACACCCCCGACTCGACCTTCAGGCCCGACCGCGACCTCAACGAGGACGCCCTCGCCGACTACCTCAACTTCGAGAAGAGCGGCGTCACCGACCAGACCCGAGACACCTACGCCTCCCAACTTCGTCGCCTGGCCCGCCAGGGAACCCCCCGACGTCGAGGGACCCGCAAGGCAGCCAGCGCGCCCTACAGCAGCCGCTCACGAGACCGCATGTGGACCGCGGCCTGCGCCATCGACGACTGGGTCGGGGCCGAATCGCGGTCGCTTCTCTCCTTGACCTTCGGCGGCGGCATCCGAAGCGACGAGGTGCACGCCTTCAAGGCCCGCCAGGTCACCCAGGTCGGCCGCCGTGTCGTCCTCGAAGTGATCAGCGGCGGCATGTGGGTCCGCCACGTCCCGGTCTACGGCCAGTACGGCCAGTGGCTCCTGACCCGCAGCCGCGAACTGCGGTTCGACGACTACCTGTTCCGTCCCACGTTCCTCGCCGACCGTGCAGACGCCATCTCATCGCTCGTGCCGAAGATGCGGGCCCGCAGCACCGTCTTCGCTGACTTCAAGGCCGCCCGGGCGCGTCACACCTGGCTCACCCAGGCCCTTGTCGCAGGGATCCCCTACAACGCGGTCAGCCAGGTCGCAGGCATCGGCAAGGACTCAAACCTCCCCTCCGACCTGCTGGTTCACATGCCGCACCTCAGCAGCGACGACACCTACCGGTGCTTCGACGCGGCCTACAACCGGGCGCAGGTGGCCTGATGAGCATCCACACCATCGCCACCCACGTCTCCGACCACGACACCGACGCACTCCTCGCCGACGCCGTCGCTGTCATGGCCCACGCCCGGGTCCCCGAGCTCCTCGGACAGGTCCCAGGGCCCATCCCCGCCCCGAACGGTGCGGATAGCCCGGACGGCCCGGCCGACTGGGACGACCTGGACGACCCGGACGCCCCGACCGACCCGCACGACTCGACCGACCCGGACGCCCCGGACGACCTGCGTCACCCGGAGGGCCCGGACGACCTGCGTCACCCGGAGGACCTGGGCGACCTGCCTCAGCCGACCGCTCCCAAGCCGGTAAGCACCGTCAGCAACGCGACCAACCCCGACGACCCCGACCGCGCAGGCGTCGAAGTCGACCAAGCCCCACCCGGCGCCTACACCGTCCACGGGTTCTTGTGCGCCCAGTACGAGATGGTCGCCAGCCACCGGCCGTTCTCCCTCAAAGAACTCTTCGACACCCTCTGGGTCCGCTACACCCCCGCCCAGATGGCAGCCATCGGCCTCGCCCACCTCCGCACCCCCGAACGCCTCGCCGCCATGGCCCGACCAGTCCCCAAGCCCGGCCAGCCCGTCACCAACGCCGACATCAACCGGGCCGTCCGAGCCAACAAGGCCGAATACCAGCGCATCTGGCAAGAGTTCCAGCGAGCCTTCGCCGCCATGGACGACACCCCCATCGTCGCCAACCATCGCGGAACCGACCGACCCAGCCGCACCGAAGTCGCCAGGGCCGCAGCCCACCCCGACCTCATCCCCAAGCGCCAACTCAAGTGGGCGGTCCTCAACGCCATCATCGGCGCCAGCGTCCACCACGAAAACGACCGGCGCCACCCCGGCACACCCCTCCACGAAGGGATCCTCGCCAACCACCACGGTCACGTCGCCATCGACGAAACCCACGCCGTAGTCGGCCTCGGCGACCTCCCCAAGGGCGCCGCACCAGGCAACCAAATCGCACGAGTCCACGCCAAGAGCCGACAGCACAAAGGCATGGCACCCGCCGTCGTCGGCGTCACCCTCGGCATCGCCGCATCCCGACCCGACCAGGCCCACGCCAACCCAGACCTGTGCCTCGCCGCCAGCATCCACCACCCCACCGGCGGACTCGGCTCAGCCGCCCTTACCGTCATGGACGCCATCGACACCAACCGGCTGCGCGCACCAAGACCTTCCAACCGCAACCAATACGTCATCGTCGACGGCGGCTACACCGAAGCGGTCAACCTCAACCGCCAGCTCCACGCACGCCACTACGGCATGGTCATGGAGTACCGCAAAGACCGCCGCGTCCTCTTCGAGGTCGGAGCCATCAACCACCCCGACGGCGAGCGCACCCCCGGCATCCACATCTACAACGGCCGACCCCTCTGCCCCGGCGAAAGCCGCAAATGGCTCGAGAAGACCAAGCCCCGCATCCCCAAGGACGACGACGGCAACTTCCTCCCCGGACCCGAACTCGACGCCCACGCCAAGCTCGAGCGACGCATCACCGCCGCCACCATGCCCACCCACGGACGACCCGAAGAACACGCCAACCGCCCACGCGGCGGCCAACGCAAAACCCACCCCGGCGTCCCCACACCCACACCCGACAACGTCATGCGCGTCACCGTCATCTGCCCCGCCATCCAAGGCACCGCACGCTGCCGCATCTTCGACGACTTCGCCGACCCCGCCCTCGCCCACCTCCCCGCAATCCCCGCCCCACCCGTCGACCTCCCACTCGACAAGAGGCCCGCCTGCTGCTCCAACGACAGCGGAAAAATGCGCGTCAACATCCCCCTCGACGTCTTCAAGACCTGGCAAGACTTCATGCCCGGCACCTGGGAACACGAGGACTGGTACACCGCACCCAGATCAGCCAACGAGCGATACAACAACTACCTCAAGCGCCCCCACGGCGGAGCGAACCTCTCACGCGGCGCCATCGCACCCCGCAAAGCAGCCCCCTTCGCCCTTGCCATCGCCATGAGCGTCGCCACCACCAACCGACGCGTCATGGAGTCCTGGGACGCCAGGGTCGCCGCAAAGGGCGGAGTCATCCCCGCCCCACCCGCCAAAGCCAACCGCGAGGCACGAGCCGCCGCCCTCAACGCCGACGGCACCGCCACAACCGGCGCCAACCGCCCCACAAGGGGCCGCTGACCCCGCCAAACAGTCACCACCGCCACCCCCGCCCCTACAACCAGGGCACCCCAGGCCGCCGCCACTGACCTAACCGGCCGATAGCCACCTGGGGCCCCGCAACCCCACCGCCGAGCTGCACGCCAAGTGCACCGCACCGCGCGCAGCTCGGCGGCGGGACCCGCACGCCCAAACACCACCCACCCGCACACCCAGAACCCGCGCCTCAGAAAGAAGCCAATGACCAACCACGAACCCGACCAGCCCGCCGACCAGCCCGCCGACCAGCCCGCCAACAACCCCAGGCAGCCGCAGCACCACGAACTACACGGCCGCTGGGGCTACACCCACCCCGCAGAACGCGGCCAGGCCTACATCGCCGTCATGCGCGACATCGCCGAAGCCCACGACGACATCAACCTCCACGAACACCACCTCGAAGAACTCGTCCGCATCATCCGGCCCTTCCCCCGAATGACCCCCGACGAACTCAACAACGTCCTCGACGGCATCCACGACGCCCTCCTAGAGCTCCTCGGCGAACTCATCGTCGAACCCCGAATCGGCAACCGACCCTTCCGCGACGTACTCGGAGTATTCGGAGACCCCGAATGAGGTTTTACAAAGAAGACTCAAACGGCCGATACGTACCCGCTGACTGGGCAACAGGAGCAGGAATCCACTTCAAATGCCACCTCACCCGCGCACTCATCGCCCTCGACGACGACAACGAGAACTGGCTAGACGAAACGGCCAGCCACCTCAAAGCAGCACGACGAATCGTCGCCCACGCCGTCGCGAGCTCTGACCCAACTCGGCTCACCGGCCTCATCGAGACAACCCTCGCCGAAATCGAGCAAAACGTCGACCGCAAACGCGCCTACCTGCGCGACAACGCCAGCACACTCCCGCCCGGTCCGAAAGCAACCGGTCGGGCCTACGGACAACCGCCGCCTCATCGGTACCCAACACCCACCGACCAGCCGATAACCAAACCGCGCCACCGCCCCACCGAAACGTCCGAACAAACCAAAGGAAGCCCCATGACCACCGCACCACCCGCCGACCAATTCGGCACCCACATGCCCGAATACCAGCGCGGACGCGCCTGGTACCGCCACCTCATCGAATCCACCCTCGTCCACATCTCCAACCGACCCGACCTCGCCAACCGCGCCTTCGACAACGTCGAAGACGTCATCGCGCCCCTCATCGAATGGAACGAAGACCAACTCCGCGACTTCATCGCGGGCGTAACCCGCGAACTCGAAGACCTCATCTACCCAAACGGTCGATAACCGCCTCCCACCATCCCAACCAACCCACCCCACAAACCCACCGGAAAGACCCATGAGCGACTACAACCTCGACACCAACCATGCCAACGCAGACCGCGACGAAGCCTGGCAAGAAATCATCGACGGCCAACCCGAAATCCCACCCCTCACAACACCACCACTCGACTTCATCGAGGAATGCAACCGCAACATCGCGCTCTACCAAAACCCCACCAACACACTCTGGCGAGAACTCGGCGAACACGACTGGGACCTCTCAGTCACCCTCGGCCGATTCGGCGACGACCACCCCGAAAACGAAATCGCACAGGAGCGCCTCGAACAGCTACGCGAACACCTCCACCACCTCACCGCCGACCAACTCCGCAGCTACATCAAAGGCATGCACTCCGGCATGAACACCTTCTTCTGGAACGGCCTTTGACCGCACACCCTCAACAACCACAAACCAGCTTCACCACAAAGGGACCGTCCCCACCAGGGACGGTCCCTTTCGCATTACCCAAAACAGATCGTGGGAGATCCACGCCCCCAATCGAACGCCACAAACAAAACGGCCCGTCCAGCTCCCGAAACAACACAGCAAGCAGAACCGGACCCGGACACCTGTCGTAGCTCAAACCGTCCAAACCGGGCGGCCCGTGGACGGCCCACAACGCCCTGACCTGCACAAACGAATCGTGGGAGACAAGCACAACGGCTCGTGGGAGCCCGAACCGCGAACCGTCCATGACCTCCCGACATGAATCGCTCACACACACAGGAACAGGCCAGGAGCCCTCGGGCTCCTGGCCTGTTCCCGTTGCTGACGGACCGGCCCCGGACTACTTCCTCGGGATCGTGACCGCCGCGGTGGTCGCCGAGCCGCCCACGTGGGCCGGGTTCGACGCGGTGACCGTCACGGTGAGGCGCTTGCCACGTCCTGACGTCGTCCGGCCGGGAGCCGGAGCGGGACCCCGAACCACCGCCGCACCCGGCCGCGCCCTGAGGTCTCCCTTGAGCAAATGTTTGGGTTGAGGGTGGCGCGGGGCCGGAAACCCTCGGTTAGCCTGAAATCGCCGTCCCCCGCTCGACCGTGGGGGGAGAGCGGGGGACGGTTTCTCACTCTGCACGTCGTTGCACGACCTCGCTCGACCTGCCCCTTCGTAGATTGGGCAGCGTGCCCGCACTCACCGCGCTCCTCGACGGGGCCCTCGACCGGTCCCTCGTCCTCGGCTACACCCGGGTCGGCCCCGCCCTGCGGCGCCGCTGGTGGCCGGCCGACCCCGAGCCCGGCTCGCTCGCCGGGCGGCGGGTGGTCGTCACGGGTGCGACGTCGGGCATCGGCGAGGCCATGGTGACGCTGTTCGCGGCGCTCGGGGCGACCGTGCACGTGCTGGGCCGCAACCCCGACAAGGTCGCCGCCGTCGTGTCCGACGTACGCCGGTCGCTGCCGTCGGCCGACCTCGTCGAGGAGGTCTGCGACGTGGGTGACCTCGACGCCGTCCGGGCCTGGTGCGACGACCTGGCCGGCCGCGTGGACTCGCTGCGCGGCCTCGTCCACAACGCGGGCGTGATGGTCCCCGAGCGGACCGAGTCGGCCCAGGGCCACGAGCTCGCCCTCGCGGTGCACGTGCTCGGGCCGCACCTGATGACCGAGCGGCTGCTCCCGCTCCTGGGCGCCGAGGCCGGCAACCCGGGCAGCGTGGTGTGGATGTCGTCGGGCGGGATGTACAGCGCCGGGCTGCGGAGCACGCCCGACGAGATCGAGTACCGCGACGGGACCTACGACGGCGTGCGCGGCTACGCCCGCACCAAGCGGATGCAGGTCGAGGTCGTCGACGCCTGGAACGACCGGCTGCGCGGTGGCCAGGTGCGCATCGAGAGCTGCCACCCCGGCTGGGCCGCGACCGCGGGCCTCACCGACAGCCTGCCGGGCTTCGAGAAGGTCATCGGCCCGCTGCTGCGAGACGCGGCCGGCGGCGCCGACACGGCGGTCTGGCTCGTCGCGACCCGCCCCGACTCCTCCGGCACCCACCACTTCTGGCACGACCGGGCGCCGCGCCCGACCACCTACCCGGTCCAGCGCCGGCGGGATCCCGCCGAGCGGCGGGCCTTCGTCGACTACGTCGCGGCCGCCACCGGCACGACGTGGCCCTGACAGACTGCGCGCCGTGAGCCACGCCCCGATGCCCGACGCCGAGGGCCTGGCCGAGCCGCTGCGCTCGCGGTGGAGCCCCAGCGTCTTCGACGACGCCCACGAGCTGACGTCCGCCGAGGTCGCCACCCTGCTCGTGGCGGCGTCGTGGTCGCCGAGCGCGGGCAACAGCCAGCCGTGGCGGTTCGTCGTCGCGCTGCGGGGCAGCCCCACGCACGCCGCGTTCGTGCCGCACCTGAGCAGGGGCAACTCCGGGTGGGTGCCGCGCGCGTCGCTCGTCCTGGTCGCCGGGTGCGAGGTCGTCGACGTCAAGGACGCCGACACCGCGCGCTACGACCTCGGGCAGGCCTCGGCCCACGTGACCCTCCAGGCGCGGGCCATGGGCCTGCACACCCACCAGTTCGCCGGGTTCGACAAGCCCGCGGCCGCTCTCGCGCTCGGCGTGCCCGAGAGCGTGCGGCTGATGGCGGGCATCGCGATCGGGGTCCGCGGCGACCCGGCCGACGTTCCGGAGCGCGACCGGGAGCGCGAGGACCGCGAGCGGACCCGCCGCCCGCTCGGCGAGATCGCGTTCACCGCTGGCGACCCGGGCGACCCGGGCGACCCGGGCGACCCGGGCGGCGGGTGGCGGCCGTGGGCCGGCTGAGGCACAAGGGCGTCCTCGTCGTCCTGCTGCTCCTGGCCGTCGTCAACCTGCCGTTCGTGCACGGGGCCTGGGTCGGCCGCGACATCGACCGCAACGGCGTCGAGGTCGTCGCGACCGTCCTGCAGACCCGCGAGTCGGGCCGGGGCGGGCTGGTCGAGTTCCGCTTCGACACCGAGACCGACCCCGACCAGCAGACGTGGACGGCGGCCCTCGACGAGGAGGCCTTCGCGCGGGCGGAGCAGACCGACGAGCTCGGGGTGCGGGTCGTGCCGGGCTCGCCCAACCGCTACCGCGCCGCCGGCGAGCTCGGCGCCGGTCTGCTCGTGGGGCTGACGGTCTTCGCCGACGTCGTGCTGCTGCTCGCGCTGGTGCTGATGCTGCGCCGTCGTACGGGCCCGCTGGCGCTCGTCGCGCTCGAGGACGTGCGCCGGGCGCGTCCGGGCGGGCGCCTCGAGCGGCTCACGCCCACGACCTACCTCGTGACCGGCGAGGTCAGCCTGATCGAGGCCGACGCGGTCGTGCTCGACGTGGGTGACCGCGAGGTCCGGGTCGACCTCGGCGGGTTCGAGAACCCCGTGGGGTACGAGCAGCCTGCGCAGGTGCGGTGCCGCCTGCCAGAATCGTCGGCATGACCTCACTCCAGGACTTCAGCGCCACCACCCTCGACGGCCAGCCCGTCGACCTGTCGGCCTACGCCGGCCAGGTGGTGCTGGTCGTCAACACCGCGTCGCAGTGCGGCTTCACCCCGCAGTACGAGGGCCTCCAGAAGCTGTGGGAGTCCTACGGCGAGCAGGGCTTCGTCATCCTCGGCTTCCCGTGCGACCAGTTCGGTCACCAGGAGCCCGGCGACGAGGCCACCATCGGCGCGTTCTGCCAGAAGAACTACGGCGTCACCTTCCCGATGATGAGCAAGGTCGAGGTCAACGGCGACGACGCCCACCCGCTCTACCAGTGGCTCAAGCAGGAGAAGAGCGGCCTGCTCGGCGGCAAGATCAAGTGGAACTTCACCAAGTACCTCGTCGGCAAGGACGGCCAGGTCATCGACCGCTACGCGCCGACGACCAAGCCCGAGAAGATGGCGGGCGACATCGAGAAGGCGCTGAAGGCCTGAGGTGAGCACGTTCTCGTCCTCGACCACGGCCGAGGCGGTCGTCCCCGTCGAGCGCGACCGGGTGTGGGAGGTTCTCACCGACCCCGACCTGGTCGCCCGGTTCACGCCCTTCATCGCCAAGATCTCCGTCCAGGGCGACGACCACTGGATCTGGCACATGTCGGGGCTCCAGGTCCTGGGCAAGGGCTTCTCGGCCACCTTCACCGAGCGGATGACGCTCGAGGAGGGCAAGCGGATCGAGTTCACCCACGACCCGCCCCAGGGCGCCAAGGAGCGGGCCGGCGTGCACGGCTGGTACGCCCTCGCCGACCACCCGCGCGGCGTGATGCTCGAGACGAGCATGGAGATCTGCGTCGACCTGCCGCTGCCCAAGATCTCGGGCGGCGCCGTCCGGACCACGATGCGTGGGGTCATCAACCAGATGGGCGACCGGTTCTCCAAGAACCTGCTCGCGCACCTCGGGGTGTCCTGACCACAACGACCGCAACCCGTCGTTACTCGCTCGTAACGGACGGTCGGTGACATGGTGGCGACGTGTCCAGGACCGCCACCCCGTCGTCGTACTCGATCACCATGCGCCTCCACACCGCGCCCGACCACCGCGTGACCGGTGCGGTCGCCACGGCGATCGCCGAGGCGGGAGGCATCGTCACCGCGATCGACGTCGCCGAGTCGAGCCACACCCGGCTCGTCCTCGACGTGACGTGCTCGGCCGGCGACGCCGACCACGCCAAGCTGCTCGAGCAGGCCGTCGACGCGGTCGAGGGCGTCGAGGTCCACAAGGTCAGCGACCGCACGTTCCTGCTCCACATCGGCGGCAAGATCGAGGTGTCGTCCAAGGTCCCGCTGCGCAACCGCGACGACCTGTCGATGGCCTACACGCCGGGCGTCGGCCGGGTCAGCATGGCGATCGCCGAGAACCCCGAGGACGTGCGGCGCCTGACCATCAAGGGCAACTCGGTCGCGGTCGTCACCGACGGGTCCGCCGTGCTGGGGCTCGGAAACATCGGACCCGGCGCGGCGCTGCCGGTGATGGAGGGCAAGGCCGCGCTGTTCAAGCGGTTCGCCGACATCGACGCCTGGCCGATCTGCCTGGCCAGCCAGGACACCGACGAGATCGTCAAGGCCGTCGAGATGATCGCGCCGGGCTTCGGCGGCATCAACCTCGAGGACATCGCCGCCCCCCGTTGCTTCGAGATCGAGCAGCGGCTGCGCGCCAGCCTCGACATCCCCGTCTTCCACGACGACCAGCACGGCACCGCGATCGTCGTCCTCGCCGCGCTCACCAACGCGATGCGCGTCGTCGAGAAGGACCTCACCACGGCCCGGGTCGTCGTCGCCGGAGCGGGCGCCGCCGGAACGGCGATCGTCACGCTGCTCCTCGCCGCCGGGGTCACCGACGTCGTCGTCTACGACCGCGTCGGCTGCCTGGTGCCCGACCTCGCGGGCCTCTCGCCCGCCCAGGTCCAGCTGGCCGAGGCCACCAACCCGCGCCGCGTCACCGGCGACCTGCACGACGCGCTCAAGGCCGACGGCGGCGCCGACGTGTTCGTCGGCGTCAGTGCCCCCAACATCCTCGACCCCGAGTGGATCGCCGACATGGCCGACCGCTCCGTCGTGTTCGCCCTGGCCAACCCCGATCCCGAGGTCGACCCCGGCGAGGCCGGCAAGCACGCGGCCGTCGTCGCCTCCGGCCGCTCCGACTACCCCAACCAGATCAACAACGTGCTGGCGTTCCCCGGTGTCTTCCGCGGGCTGCTCGACGCCCGTGCCACCGAGATCACCGTCGACATGCTCCTGCGCGCCGCCCAGGCCATCGCCCACGTCGTCCGCGACGACGAGCTCAACTCGAGCTTCATCATCCCGAGCGTCTTCGACGCCGACGTGCCCAAGGCCGTCGCCGCGGCGATCCGCGGCTAGTCCTCACCCACGACGCGCTGACCCGTCGCCGATCGAGGACGGGTCGGCGTGGGTCAGGCGCCGGCGCGGACGACGAGCTGCTCGGCGGGGCGGTAGCGGACGAGCTCGTCGAGCGCGGTGTCGCGCAGGTCGGGGTCGGGCGCCGCGACGGTGACCGAGAACGGGTGGTCGGTGTAGGCGACGGTCACGCGGTAGAGCCCGTCGTCGCCGGGCTTCCTGGAGCGGAACACCAGCCGCTCGCCGTCGGCCTCCGAGACCGGCTTGGCGCCGTAGACGCGTCGGAGGAAGGCGAGACCCTCGTCGAGCGAGGTGCGCACGCTGTAGGTGATGACCACCGGGCGCTGGTCGTAGCGCTGGTTGCAGGCGAACTCGAACGGCCGGCCCTTGTCCTGGTCGCGCCGGCGCACCTGCGAGCAGTCGCTGTCGTCGGGCTTGAAGCTGGGGAAGACCCACCGCAGGCCGAACTTGCCCTGCGGCTGGGGGCACTGGCTGATCGGCGCCTGGGTGTTGTTCCAGCAGGTGACGTCGGGGTCGGTCGCGGCCTCCTGGGGCAGGTCGGCCCACAGCTTGCTGGCCCCGATGCTGGCCGCGACGAGGAGCCCGACGACGAGGGGCACGAGCACGATGCCGGCCCGCATCCGCTTCAGGGCCCGGAGCACCACGTTGCGCTCGCCGACCTCGTCGGCGTCGGGCGCATCGGCGTCGAAGCGCGCCATGGGTGCCGGGTCGGACATGGGTCCATTGTGCGGGTGGTGCGGGTCACGCCGGAACCCCGGCCCGGCGGGCTGCGTCCGACCCGGCATGACCACACGACGTACGACCGCGATCCTGGCCGGACTGGCCGTCACCACCGCCCTGGCCGTCTCGGGGTGCAGCGGCTCCGCGGGGGGTGACGAGGGGAGCGAGGTCGACGCCGAGCGCTACTACGAGTCCTACGACGAGTCGCAGCAGGACACCGCCGCGGGCGGGGCCGTGCCCCACGCCACCGCGGCCGAGGACGGCGGTGCGCCCGTGCCCGAGGCGCCCGAAGTGCCCGAGGTGCCCGACCCGGACGAGGACAACACGTTCGTCGACCCGGGCGTCAACGGCTTCGTCCCGACCGACCGTGACCCGCTGTCGACCTTCGCGCTCGACGTCGACACCGGCTCGCTGGGCGTCGCCCGCGCCCTGCTCAGCGACGGCTACGCCGTCCCGGCCGCGTCGGTCCGGCCAGAGGAATGGGTCAACGCGGTGCCGTACGACGACCCGGCGCCCACCGACGCCGACCTCGGTCTCGTCGCCGAGAGCGGCCTCGCCCCGACCCTCGACGACGGCACCCAGGTGGTCCGGGTCGGGGTCAGCGCCCGCGAGGTCGACCCGGCCGACCGCCCGCGCGTCAACGTCACCCTCGTCGTCGACCGCTCCGGCAGCATGGACGTGCGCGACCGGCTCGGACTCGTGCAGTCGTCGCTCGCGCTCCTCGCCGACCGCCTCGAGGACGACGACACCGTCTCGGTCGTCTCGTTCGAGGACCAGGCGGCGCCGATCCTCGAGCCGACGCCCGTCAGCGACACCGAGGCCATCCTCGACGCGGTCGAGCGGCTCACGCCCGGCGGCGGCACCAACCTCGAGGGCGGGCTGACCCTCGGCTACGAGCAGGCGCGGGCGGCCTTCGACCCCGAGGCCGTCAACCTCGTCGTGCTCTGCTCCGACGGCGTCGCCAACATCGGCGCCACCGGGCCCGGCTCGATCACCGACAAGATCGCCGAGGAGGGCGCCGACGGCATCCACCTCGTGACCGTCGGGTTCGGCATGGGCAACTACAACGACCACCTGATGGAGCAGCTCGCCGACCTCGGCGACGGCTTCTACTCCTACGTCGACACCTACGACGAGGCCGAGCAGCTCTTCGGCACCGACCTCACCACGACCCTGGTGCCGGTGGCCGCCGAGGCGCGCGCCCAGGTCGCCTTCGACCCCGAGGTCGTGTCGTCCTACCGCCTGATCGGCTACGAGAACCGCGACCTCGCCGACGAGGACTTCACCGACCTCGGCGTCGACGCCGGCGAGCTCGGCTCCGGGCACCACGCGACCGCGCTCTACGAGGTCACCGTGGCCGACGGCGTCGAGCCGGGGGCCCGGATCGGCACGGCCTCGCTGCTCTGGAGGCCCACCGGACCCGGCACCGGCGAGGCCGAGCCCCAGGAGGCCCAGGTCGACCTCGTCGCCGCCGACCCTGCTGCCGACCCGTCGGCGTCGCTGCGGCTCGCCACGGTCGCGGCCGACCTCGCCCAGGTCCTCAAGGGCGCCGCGCCGTACGCCGACCGCGGCGTCACCCTCGACGACCTCGACGAGCGGCTCGACGCGCTCGAGGGCACGCCCGGCGCCGCCGAGCTGGCCGACCTCGTGGAGCTGGCGCGTCGGGTGGGCTGACGGGCCGGCGTGCGGGCAGCGCGCAAGTAACTCACCGTCCGGAGGACTTGCCCGCCCGAATGCGGGCGGGTAAGTCGCACGGACGGTGAGTTACTGCTCCGCCGGCCGCCGACCCACCCGACTTTACAAACGCACCCCTCTTGTCAAGACGGTTTACATCACCTACGGTTCTGTAAACCCGCAAGGACGCAGGAGGCCCGCGATGACCGACACGATCCGCAACAGCACCGTTGCGCCAGGCTCGAGCGAGACCTGGAAGGACGGCAAGCGCTACCTGTGGCTGATCGGGCTGGTGGTCCCGTCGCTCGCGTTCCTCGCGGGCGGCCTGTGGGCCGCGACCGGGTGGGGCGTGTGGTTCTGGATCGGGCCGATCGTGGTGCTGGGCGTCGTCCCGGCCATCGACCTCGTCGCCGGCCTCGACCGCACCAACCCGCCCGACGACGCGATCGAGGCGCTCGAGAAGGACAAGTACTACCGGTGGATCACCTACCTGTTCCTCCCGATCCAGTACGTCGGCTTCGTGGCCGCGTTCTACGCGATGGCGAAGGGGGCGCCGTTCGGGCTCGGTGAGCTCAGCCTCGTCGACAAGATCGGCCTGGCCATCACGATCGGCACCATCGGCGGCATCGGCATCAACACCGCCCACGAGCTCGGCCACAAGCGCGAGGCCAACGAGCGCTGGCTCTCCAAGATCGCCCTGGCCCAGAGCTTCTACGGCCACTTCTACATCGAGCACAACCGCGGCCACCACGTGCGGGTCGCCACCCCCGAGGACCCCGCGTCCTCGCGCCTCGGCGAGACCTTCTACTTCTTCTGGCCGCGCACCGTCATCGGTTCCCTCAGGAGCGCCTGGAACCTCGAGAAGAAGCGCTACGCCCGCAAGAAGACCCACCCGTTCCACCTCGGCAACGACGTCCTCAACGCGTGGCTGATGTCGGCGGTGCTGTTCGGCGGGCTCGTCGCGTGGCTCGGCGTCGGCATCCTGCCGTTCCTCGTCCTCCAGGCCGTCGTCGGCTTCTCGCTGCTCGAGGTCGTCAACTTCATGGAGCACTACGGGATGCTGCGCCAGAAGGTCGGTGCCGGCGAGCGCCAGCGCTACGAGCGCGTCGACCCCTCGCACTCGTGGAACTCCAACAACATCGCCACCAACGTGCTGCTCTACCACCTGCAGCGCCACAGCGACCACCACGCCAACCCGACGCGTCGCTACCAGACGCTGCGCGACTTCGAGGAGAGCCCGGTGCTGCCGACCGGCTACGCCGGCATGATCGTCCTGGCGCTGGTCCCGCCGGTCTACCGCCGCGTGATGGACGAGCGCGTCGTGCGCCACTTCGGCGGCGACGTCACGCTGGCCAACATCCAGCCCCGCAAGCGTGCCGCCTACCTCGCCCGCTACCCGCGCCCCAGCGAGGTGCTCGAGGCCGAGCGGATCGCCCGCGAGGACGCCGCTCTCGCGGCCGCCGCGGCCGCCGCCGCCGAGGAGGTGCTGGCCGCCCGCTGCCCCGGCTGCGGCTACACCTACGAGGTCGAGGTCGGCAACGAGCTCGAGGGCTTCGCCGCCGGCACCGCCTGGAAGGACGTCCCCGACGACTGGTGCTGCCCCGACTGCGGCGTCCGCGAGAAGGTCGACTTCGTCCCGATCGGCGACACCGACCGGCAGGACGCCTGATGGCCACCATCCGCGTCGACCGCGACCGGTGCGAGGGCCTCGGCATGTGCGAGGCGATGGCCTCGGACTACTTCGAGCTCACGGAGTCAGCCGACGGCGACGACGAGATGACCGTCCTGCGCGAGGAGGTCCCCGACGCCGACCGCGGTCACGTCCACGCCGCCACCCAGGCGTGCCCGGTGCTGGCCCTCACCCTCACGGGCTGAGTCCCGCCGCAGGCCGCCTACCCTGGACGGCATGAGCGGGACGACGGCGGCGGGGGTGACCGGTACGTCGACGCGCGAGCGGGTCGTCGACGCCGCCGTACGCCTCACCAGCGAGATCGGCTGGTCGCAGGTGACGATGGCCAAGCTCGCCGACGTCGTCGGCGTCAGCCGCCAGACCGTCTACAACGAGATCGGCACCAAGCCCGGGCTGGCGGAGGCGATGATCCTGCGCGAGCTCGAGCGCTTCCTCGCGGTCGTCTCGCTGTCCTTCGACGACCACCCCGACGACCTCGTCGAGGCCATCCGGGTGGCGTCGCGCACCGTGCTCGAGCACGCCAAGGACAACCCGCTGCTCCACGCCGTCGTCTCTGCGACCCACGGCGCCGACACCGAGCTGCTGCCGCTGCTGACCACCCACGCCGAGTCGCTGCTCGTGGTTGCCAAGGCCGTGATCGTCGAGCGGATCGAACCCTACGGCGTCCCCCTCGACACCCACCGGCTCGACGCCGCGGTCGACATGGTCGTGCGAGTCGTGCTCAGCCACGTGATGCAGCCCAGCGGCCCCCCGGACGCCACCGCCGACGACATCGCCTGGATCGCCGCGCGCGTGCTGCGCTGACCTCCGGTCGAAGAGCTGGCCCAACCGGCCACCCGAGTTGCGTGCTCGTCATACCCTCGACATCGGGAGGGTGCATGAACGTGTCGCGCGTGTCGACCGCCGCCGCCGTGGCGGTGGTGCTGCTGGCGAGCGCCTGCACCGCCGGCCCGCTCGGTCCTGACGACCCCGACACCCCGGGGGCCACCGACACCGGCGACCCTCGTGCCGCGTCGGCGGAGCCACCCTCGCCCTCCGCCAGCACCGCCACCACCGCCACGGACGAGAAGCGCCCGGGCACCCTCGACCCGGCCTTCGCCGTCGACCCGCCCGGCCCGCGCACCCAGCGGATCGGCGTCGCCGACATCATGATCACCGCCCAGGACACCCTCGACCCCGACCTCGTCGAGCAGGTCTCGAAGATCGACGGCGTCATCGCCACGACCACGATCTCGCTGGCCAACGTGCCGATGGAGAACAAGGTCTACAACCTCGCGGCGGTCGACCCGGCGTCCTACCGGCTCTTCACCAGCAACGCTGACTTCCAGGAGGCCTGGGACCGCGTCGCGGCCGGTGAGGTCGCCGTGGCCAAGGGCCTCGAGAAGAAGGCGCCGATCGACGAGCAGGGGTTCCTCCGGCTCAGCGACGAGGACTCCGGCACCGTCCACGTCGGCTCCTTCCCCGAGCAGGCCGAGAAGATCGACCTCGTCGTCAACCGCAAGCGCGGCGAGGCCCTCGGTATGGTCCCCGACAACGCGATGCTCATCAGCACCGGCCAGACCGCGCCCGAGTCGTTGCGTGGGCCGATCGCCCGTATCGTCGGCGACGCGGCGACCGTGCAGAACCTCGACGCCGTCGCCCGCTACGGACTCGATCCCGGCGCCTTCGACTCTGCCGTGCTGGTCGGCGACTTCGCCGACGCCGTGGGTGTCTTCAACTTCACCCCGATCGGTGGCGGCCGGATCGCGCCCGACCCGGCGTGGGTGCGCAGCCACATCGTCCAGGAGACGGTGCCGATCCTCGGGACCATCACCTGCAACAAGTTCCTGATGCCCCAGCTCAAGGCCGCGCTCGGCGAGATCGTCCAGCTCGGCCTCGAGGACAAGATCAACCCGGGGGAGTACGCCGGCTGCTACTACCCGCGCTACATCGCCGGCTCGTCCACGCTGTCCAACCACTCGTTCGGCCTGGCCCTCGACCTCAACGTCCCCGGCAACCAGCGTGGCACGGTCGGCGAGATGGACCGCGGCGTCGTCGCGGTCTTCAAGCGGTGGGGCTTCGCGTGGGGTGGCGACTGGGGCTACACCGACCCGATGCACTTCGAGCTGTCCCAGCTCAAGGCGCCGGGCTAGCCCCGCCGGGCACGGTCAGCCGACGCTGATCGTCCCGTCGGGCTGACGGGCGCAGGTGAGCCGCGGTGCACCC
This sequence comes from Nocardioides sp., assembly GCF_030655615.1. Lineage (GTDB taxonomy): Bacteria > Actinomycetota > Actinomycetes > Propionibacteriales > Nocardioidaceae > Nocardioides. The sequence continues at coordinate 28,200 of NZ_JAURVJ010000044.1, read as the reverse complement.
GCGGTCCAGGCGCCTGCGAGGCACTGCCCGAGCGCCTGGTGGCCGGCGGCGCTGGGGTGCCACGACTCCTGGCAGGTCTGGTAGTGGTCGGAGCAGGTGTCGGTGACCCGCTTGATGTCGAGCTTGTCGAAGGGCGTGAAGCTCTCGACCTTGACCCCGGTCGGTCCGTCCATCACGCGCAGCGGCGTGGCGAGGGTGCCGGTCGGGCTGCCGGCGTCCTCGCAGAGGCGGGCGCCGTCGAAGGCGTGCTGGACGCTGAGGTAGGTGAGGTCGAGGCCCGGGCGCTCGGCGCGCAGGGTGTCGGCGGCGCCGGCGACCATGGCGCCGAGGCCCTGGCTGAAGCGGTGCGCGGGCGCGAGGCTGGCGACGTCGATGGGGCAGCCGGCGGCGTAGCGCTCGTCGACGAGGGCGCGGTACTTGTCGCGCTCGTCGTCGCGGCCGTCCTCCTCGAGGTAGTCGGCGGCGTAGGCCTCGGGCAGCGGGTTGGTGTAGTCCTGCAGCACGATCCGGTGCTCGCCGTCGGGGTCGATCTCGGCGAGGACGTCGACGACCTGGCGCAGCGCGGCGGTGGTGTCGGCCTGGGCCGCCGAGAACTGCTCCGGCCCGGCCAGGTTGGCGTCGGTGCACGGGTCCTCGTCGAGCTCGGTGCCGTTGATCCAGTTGAGGAGGTCGATCCAGACCTCCCACCAGCCGGTGTAGCCGTCGCCGACGAAGCGGCCGGCGCACTCGGCGGCGACGGTTCCGAAGGTGAAGTGGGCGTTGTTGGACCCGAGGCCGATGAGCACGAGGTCGATGTCGTGGGTGGTGGCGACCTGGCGGAGCTGGTCGATCTGGGCCGCGACCGTGCGGCCACCCGCGCGGGCGCTCGACGGGCTGGCCATGTCCTGCGGCTGCGCGCCGCTGCAGGCGATGTTGACGCGCTCGGCGATGCCGGGCAGGTCGGCCACCGCGATGCTGGCTTGGGGTGAGCGGTGGCAGAAGTAGGCGTTGGCGTTGGCGGCGTCCCAGCCCGGGAAGCCCTGGGTGATGCCGGCCTGGTCGACGACCGCGGCGTAGTCGCCGGCGCCCTCGCCGCTGATGAAGGAGTCGCCCATCGCGACCGCCGTGGGGGGTCGGTCGTCGGCCGCCGCCGGTGGGGCCTGGGCGGTCTGGGTGGCGACGCCCAGGGTCGCCACGGCGAGGACGGCGGCGGCTGCTGTGCGCCGGACGGTGGGGGTGACGCGACGTGCGGACATGCTGGACCTCCCGAGAGCGCGGCCCGCGGAACGTGGGCCGCTGCCCGCACTCTTCGCCCGGCCGGGCGGGCGGTCAACGGGAAGGTTCCTCCGTGAGCGCGGACCGCACGCGCTCGGCGACCATGGCCATCGTCGTCCGGGCCCGCTGGGGATCCTCGGTGAGGAAGTAGTGGTCGGCGCGGGGGGTGACGTCGTGGACGACGTCGACGCCGGCCTCGCGCAGCCGCTCGGCGTAGCGGTCGCCGTCGCGGCGCAGGGTGTCGCGCTCGGCGGTCAGCACGACCGCCGGCGGCAGGCCGGTGAGGTCGGGCGCCAGCACCGGGGAGGCGTAGGGCTCCGCGCGGGTCGCGGGGTCGGGGAAGTAGACACGGCGCACCAGGGCCCGCAGCGACGGCGAGATCATGCCGTTGCCCGCCGGCAGGTCGGAGGCGAGGTCGAGGGCGGGTACGCCGAGCACCTGCAGCCGCGGGACGAACGACCCGAGGTCGCGGGCCTGGAGGGCCACCGAGGCCGCGAGGCCGCCGCCGCTGGAGAAGCCGCCGACGGCCACCGGACCCGTCTCGGCGACCGTCGCCGCGACGTCGTGGCACTGGTGCTGGGCGACGGGGTAGGTGACGTAGGGGCCGGTGCGGAAGTCGACGTTGACGACCCGCACCCCGGCTGTGGCGGCGACGTAGCGGCACCACCAGTCGTCCATCTGTGGGTAGCGCATCAGCCACGCCCCGCCGTGGAAGTGGACCAGGGCCGGGGCGTCGGGCGCGCCGTACTCCCAGCCGGTGACGACGCCGTGGCGGGTGGCGTAACGGCGCCTCGCCGGCCGGGGGAGGTCCCGGCCGGCGAAGCGGAGGTCGGCGCCGTAGCGCACGGTGAAGCGCGCCGAGGCGTGCATCGTCATCGCGCTGACGCGGTCGGAGAGGCGCACGCCCGGTGTTCGGAGCGACGGCGGCGCCGGTTCGGTCGGCGCGACCCCGTCAGTGCGCGATCCCGCCGACCTCGGCGAGCACCTGGCCGAGCGAGCCCTGCAGGTCGGGGCTGCCGCCTGCGGTGAGCAGCTCGAGCGCCCGCTCGGCCACCAGCGGCACGATCGGGTCGCTGAGGTCGTCGAAGTCGCGGCCCCGGGGCTTGGGCGGCCAGCGGCGGGGCCAGTTGGTGCCGCACCAGTCGTCGAAGTCGAGGGTGGCCCGCAGGGCCCCGAGGACGGCGCCGGGCTCGGCCTTGTCGCCGCCGGCCTTGACGCCGGCTGCGTCGACGAGCTTGCGCGCGACGTCGACCGAGGTGAGGGCACCCACGCGCGCCACGACGACCGAGGCCAGGACGGCGTCGATCTCGAAGGCGTAGCGCGCACGGATGAGGAGCTGCCACGGGATGTTGCCGGCTCCCGGGAAGTCGTCGGCGGTGTACATGGGTGTTCCTCCTGTCGCTGGCCCGACCTGGTGCCGGGCGCCTGTCCGGGAGGAGGGACGAGGGGACCGCCCTGATACGCGGGCCTCTACGTTGGTGGGCATGCGCGCAGTCCAGGTCGTCACGCCCACCGGTCCCGCCGACGTCGTCGTCCGCGAGGTCGACGAGCCCACCCCGGGGGAGGGCGACGTCCTCATCGAGGTGCACCGGGTCGGGGTGAGCTTCCCCGACCTGCTGCTGAGCCGCGGTGAGTACCAGATGAAGCCCGAGATGCCGTTCTCGCTCGGCGTCGACGTCGCCGGCACCGTCGTGAGCGGTCCGGGCTTCGAGCCCGGCCAGCGGGTCGCGGGCGTCGGTGGCTGGGGCGGCGCCCAGGAGCGTGCGGTCGTTCCGGCGATCTTCACGTTCGCGCTGCCCGACACCACGTCCTACGACGAGGGGGCGGCACTGCCGATGAACTACCTCACCGCGGAGTTCGCCCTCCACGAGCGGGGCGGTCTGCAGGCCGGCGAGACCGTGCTGGTGCACGGCGCGGCGGGCGGTCTCGGCACCGCGACGATCCAGGTCGCCAAGGGCATGGGCGCGACGGTCATCGGCGTCGTCAGCACCGAGGCCAAGAAGGCCACCGCGACCGACGCCGGAGCCGATCACGTCGTCCTCCTCGACGGCTTCAAGGACGCGGTCGGGGAGATCACCGGCGGCAACGGTGTCGATGTGGTCGCCGACATCGTCGGCGGCGACGCCTTCACCGACTCGCTGCGCTCGCTCGCGACCCAGGGCCGCGTGCTGGTGCTGGGCTTCGCGTCCGGCGCGGGCATCCCCCAGGTCAAGGTCAACCGGCTGCTGCTCAACAACGTCGACGTCCGCGGCGTCGGCTGGGGCGCGTTCGCCATGACGCGGCCGGGCTACATGCAGGAGCAGTGGGCGCGGCTGGTGCCGATGATCGAGGCCGGCCACGTCAAGCCGCCGATCGGCAGGCTCTACGAGCTCGACGAGTTCGGCCAGGCGCTGGTCGACATGGACGAGCGTCGCACGCTCGGCAAGTCGGTGGTGCGTGTCCGGGACTGACCCCGCCCACGCACAGGCCTCCTGGGCCGTCCGGCTCGAGTGGGGCCCGACCGGGGGCGCCGCGGTGGCGGCCGGCGCCGACGTGGCGGTGGTGGTCGACGTGCTGTCGTTCACCACGACGCTCACGGTCGCGCTCGACCGCGGCATGACCGTCTATCCCTTCGCCTGGAAGGACGCGCGGGCCGAGGCGTACGCCGCCGAGCGCGACGCCGTGCTCGCCGTCGGACGGCTCGAGGCAAGTCAGGGCCAGGCCGGCGTCAGCCTGTCGCCCGCGTCGATGCTCGCGGTCGACGGCGTCGAGCGCGTGGTGCTGCCGTCGCCCAACGGATCGTCGATCGCGTTCGCCCTTGCTGGACTGGGATGTGTCGTGGTCGGCGCCTCGTTGCGCAACGCCGGCGCGGTCGGCTCCTGGCTCCGGCCACAGGTCGAGAGCGGTGCTCGCGTCGCGGTCGTACCGGCGGGGGAGCGGTGGCCCGACGGGTCGTTGCGCCCGTCGGTCGAGGACCTGTGGGGGGCGGGAGCAGTGCTCTCGTCGTTGGACGGCAGTGTCGAGCTGTCGCCCGAGGCGAGGCTGGCGGTGACGGCCCACGCCGCCGCGCGCGACGACCTGCGCGAGGAGCTGGTCGCCTGTGCCAGCGGGGCGGAGCTCGTCGACAAGGGGTTCGCGAGTGACGTGTGGATCGCCGCCGAGTCCGACGTGAGTGACATCGTGCCCGTGCTCGACGGTGAGGCCTTCCACCCCGCACCCTGAGGGTGCACGAGGGTCGTGCGACCGACGCCACCCTCGGGACCCACCGCGGGGTCGTTCACTAAGGTCGACGGATGGAGACCGCCTCGAGCCACGACCCCGCGAGCTTCGCGGCCCCGTTGCGGGAGCAGCTCGAGCTCTTCCTCGACGACCACCGGCGCGACCTCCACGACTGCCTCGACGGCCTGACCGACGACGAGGCCCGCCGCCGGCTGGTCCCGTCCGGCACCACGCTGCTCGGGCTCGTCAAGCACGCGACGTTCGTCGAGCAGGTGTGGTTCGACGAGGCCATCACCCGCCGCTCCCGGGCCGAGATCGGGTGCCCGGAGGGGCCCGAGGAGTCCTTCCGGCTCGACCCCGACGACACGATCGACTCGGTCCGGGCCGCCTACCGCGAGGCCTGCGCGGCCTCGCGGGCCGCGGCCGCACCCCTCGGGGTGGACGACCTGGTCGAGGGCAACCGCCGCGGACCGCTGCCGGTGCGCTGGGTCTACCTCCACGTCCTGCGCGAGCTGGCGCAGCACTGCGGCCACGCCGACATCCTGCGCGAGCAGGTCCTGGCCGCACGCGACGCCGCCGCCGGTGCGCAGAGGTGACCTACGATCCCGACATGTCACCTCTCAGCACGACCGCCCGATGAGTCTCCTCGTCGCGTTCTTCGCCGGGCTGGCCGTGCTGGTCCTGCTCTTCGTCGTGGTCATCCTGCTGGCCGGCTTCCGTCCCCAGCGCGGCAGCCGCGCGGCGCGCTCGCGGTTCCGCGGCAACGGTGGCGTCGGCGACGGCAGCGGCGGTACGACGCCCTGACCGTCATGCCGCCGCTGACCACCCCGACCCTGACCACGGCCCGGCTTCGGCTGCGGCCCTTCGTCGGCACGGACGCGGAGGCCCTCTTCGCGCTGCACCGCGACGCGGAGGTGCTCCGCTACTGGGACGCACCGCCCTGGGAGGACCCGATCCGCGCCGACGGCTTCCTCGCGAGGTGCGAGCAGTTGGCGGAGGAGGGCAGTGGTGTGCGCGTGGCCATCGACCGGGCCTCCGACGGGTCGTTCGTGGGGTGGTGCAGCCTGAGCCGGTGGAACCCGGACTTCCGCAGCGCTGCCCTGGGCTACTGCCTCGGCGGGACGGCGTGGGGCCGCGGCTTCGCGACCGAGGCCGCGCACGCCGTCGTGCAGTGGGCGTTCGACACGCTCGACCTCAACCGGGTCCAGGCCGAGACCGACACGCGCAACGCGGCGTCGGCCCGGGTGCTGGAGAAGCTCGGGTTCGTGCTCGAGGGGACGTTGCGCGAGGACTGCATCGTCGAGGGCGACGTGTCCGACTCGTGGGTCTACGGCCTCCTCCGGCGCGAGTGGACGGCGGCGGCCACCCCCGCCGAGGTCGGCTGAGCTCAGACCTCGCCCAGCACGTGGATCGCGATCTCGCCCGCCAGCAGCGGACCCGCGACCTCGAAGGCCTTGGCGACGTGGGGCTGGGTCATGTGGGCGTCGAGGTCGGACTGCGCCTCCCACTCCTCGACGGTGACGAAGGTGCCGGGCACGCTGGTCGACGCGAAGACGTCGTAGCGCAGGCACCCGGCGTCGGAGCGGGAGGAGGCGGCGAGCTCGGCGAGGGCCGGGCCGGCCTCGTCGGCACGGGCGGGGTCGATCGGGATGGTGGCCACGACGTTGAGGGTCATGCCAGGGACCCTAAGCCCCCGCGCACCACCCGGATAGGGTCGCGAGGTGAGCATCCTCGATGACGCCCGCGAGGGCATGGACCTCGGCATCCGCCCCCAGGACGACCTGTTCGGCCACGTCAACGGACGGTGGCTCGACACGGTCGAGATCCCCAACGACCGGTCGAGCTGGGGACCGTTCATCCAGCTGGCCGACGCGGCGGAGGCTCAGGTCCAGACGATCATCGAGGACCTCGCGGCGCAGCCGGTCGACCCCGACGACCCGGGCAACCCCGACGCCGAGGACGCCCGCAAGATCGGCGACCTCTTCGCATCGTTCATGGACACCGAGGCGATCGCCGCCCGCGGCACCGAGACGCTGCGGCCGCTCGTCGACGCGGTCGGCGGACTGCGCGACACCCGCGACCTGGCGGCGTTCCTCGGCGAGTTCGAGCGCATCGGCGGCCACGGCATCTTCGGGATGTACATCGACAACGACGACAAGAACTCCGACCGCTACCTCACCAACCTCTACCAGGGCGGTCTCGGGCTGCCCGACGAGTCCTACTACCGCGACGACAAGTTCGCCGACAAGCGGACGGCCTACGTCGACTACCTCACCCGGCTGCTCGCCCTCGGACGCCACGAGAACGCCCCCGAGGCGGCCGCGACCGTCCTCGGCATCGACACCCGGATCGCCGCCGGCCACTGGGAGCGCGCCGAGACGCGCGACGTGCAGAAGACCTACAACCTGATGACCTACGACGAGCTGGTGGCGCTGTGCCCCCAGTTCGACTGGGACGCCTACGTGCGCAACCTCGGCGGCAGCCGCGACACGATCGCCGAGGTCTGCGTGCGGCAGCCGTCGTTCTTCGCGCACCTGTCGACGGTGCTCGAGGAGGTGCCGATCGAGGACTGGAAGGCCTGGCTGCTCAGCCACGTGCTGCGCTCGGCAGCGGCCTACCTGACCGACGACTTCGTCGAGACCAACTTCGACTTCTACGGCCGCACCCTCAACGGCACCCCCGAGCTGCGGGCCCGCTGGAAGCGCGGCGTGGGCTTCGTCGAGGGCGCGATGGGCGAGGCGGTCGGCAAGCAGTACGTCGCCCGCCACTTCCCGCCGACCAGCAAGGCGCTGATGGACGAGCTCGTCGCCGACCTGCTCGAGGCCTACCGCCAGTCCATCGCCACGCTCGACTGGATGACCGACGACACCAAGGCCCGCGCCTACGACAAGCTCTCGACCTTCCGGCCCAAGATCGGCTACCCCGAGAAGTTCCGCGACTACTCCGCGCTGCCCGTCGACCGCGGCGACCTGCTCGGCAACGTCTACGCCGCCTCCGCGTTCGAGACCGACCGCCAGCTCGGCAAGATCGGCTCGCCGGTCGACCGCGACGAGTGGTTCATGCTGCCGCAGACCGTCAACGCCTACTACAACCCCGGCACCAACGAGATCTGCTTCCCGGCCGGCATCCTGCAGAAGCCGTTCTTCGCCCCCGACGCCGAGCCGGCCGAGAACTACGGCGGCATCGGCGCCGTCATCGGCCACGAGATCGGCCACGGGTTCGACGACCAGGGTGCGCAGTACGACGGCCACGGCAACCTCAACGACTGGTGGACCCCCGACGACAAGGCGGCCTTCGAGCTGAAGTCCAAGGCGCTCGTCGAGCAGTACGACGCCTTCGAGCCGCGGGCCCTCCCCGGCGAGCAGGTCAACGGCTCCCTCACCGTCGGCGAGAACATCGGCGACCTCGGCGGGCTGACCATCGCCCTCAAGGCCTTCGCGATCAACCGCGCGCGGCACGCCGAGGAGGTCACCCAGGAGGGCCGCGCGACGCTGTTCCTCAACTGGGCCTTCGTCTGGCGCACCAAGCGGCGCAAGGAGCAGGAGCAGCAGTACCTCACCGTCGACCCGCACAGCCCGCCGGAGTTCCGCGCCAACATCGTGCGCAACCTCGACGAGTTCCACGAGGTCTTCGGCACCGTCGAGGGCGACGGGCTGTGGCTCGACCCGGCCGAGCGGGTTCGGATCTGGTGAGCGTCAGCGGGCGCTGACGCATCCGCGCCCGCCCCCGCCGCGCCTCGGTGATCCGACCACGTCAGGGCCACGACGAAGTAGCGTGGAGCCGGTGGACGCCACGCGCCGGGAGGCCGCGCTCTCGGGGCTGCTGGACCGTGTCGTCGCGAGCACGGTGGTCCAGGGCACGCCGGCCGAGGGCACGTGGCCCGGCGAGGCCAGCTCCGACCCGGTCTGGGACGCGGCCCTCGAGGCGCTCCGGCACACCTTCGCCTCGCGCTGGGACTCGGCGCGGACCCTCGCGTCCGCGCTGCCCGCGCCGGACGCCGACGACGACGCCGCCCGCTGGTTGCACCGGGGCGTCGTCGTCTGGGCGGCCGCGGGCGACCCGGCGCCGACGAGCGACCTGGCGCTCGTCCCCGTCCTCGACGACCTGCCCGACGTGACCACCCCGCTCGGCCGCTTCGCCGCGCACCTGCTGGTCGAGGGTGTCCTCGCCCATGCCCGCCTCGACCTCGCCGCCGCGCTCGTCGAGGCGCTCGGCGACGGCCTGTGGACCTGGCTGGTGCTGGACGGTCGGGCCCACCCGTTCGGGGCGATGGTTCAGCTGTGCCGGGTGCGCGTGCTCGCGTTCCGCGGCGAGCTCGCAGCCGCCGACGCCGTGCTCACGACCGTCCCGCCGGCCCCGCCCGGCGCGATCGCCGCCCTGCTCGCCGCCACGGCCTGCCTGGTGCGCGGCAACCAGGCCGACCCCGCCGACGTACGCCGGCTGGTCGCCGTGGTCGACCGCAACGCGCCGGTCGCGGTCGACCACCTGACCGCCGGCTCGCAGATGCTCGCGTCGTTCGGCCTGATCGCGCTCGGGGACGTCATCGAGGCCGCCCGCCGGGTGCTCCTCGCCGGCGGTGATGCGGGCCTCACCCACCTCGACGTCGTCGACCGCGCGCTGGGCCTGGAGATGCTCGTCGTGCTCGCCCTCGCCGCCGACGACCTCGACGCGGCGTGGGCGTGGGCCGACCAGGCCGTGCCGCTGCTGTCGTCACCGATCGCCGACTCGACCGTGGCCCGGCTGCTCAGCCGTCTCGCGCTGGCGGAGGACCGTGTCGACGACGCGGTCGCGTGGGGCGAGCGCGCGGTGGCGCGCGCGCGGCAGGTCGACCGGGTCATCGAGTACGCCGAGGGCGAGATCGTCCTCAACCGGGCCCGCATCCTGCAGCGCGGCGAGGGCGGGCTGGTCGCGGCCGTGCGCGCGCTCGAGGCCATGGTCGCCTCTGCCGAGGAGCGCGGTCACCGCGCCGCCCGTCGCTCGGCGTCGCGCGAGCTGCGCCCGATCGGGGTGCGGCTGCGACCGCTGGCCGGGAGCGGCTGGGCGGGCCTGTCGACGCGCGAGGCCGAGGTGGCCCGGCTGGTCGCCGAGGGGTCGTCCAACCGCGAGATCGCCACGCGCCTCCACGTCTCCGAGCACACCGTGCGCGCGCACGTGTCGCGGGTCCTCGCGGCGTTCGGCGTCGCGACCCGCGCCGCCCTGCCGGCAGTGGTGGGCGTCGCCCCAGGGGAGGCCGGGTCACGGCCGGCCCTCACCCCGCGGCAGGCCGAGGTCGCCCAGCTCGTGGCCGACGGCCTCTCCAACCGCACCATCAGCGACCGGCTCGGGCTGTCGCCGCGCACGGTCGAGAAGCACGTCGGCGACATCCTCATGCGCTGGGACCTGGCGGGCCGGACGGCCATCGCGCGGGAGGTCAGCGCCCGCCGCGCCGGCTGAGCTTGGACCATCGTGTAATCATGATTACATGATTACAAACGAGACGCAGGAACGGGTGCGCGGCTGGTTCGCCGGTCGCCTCCCGCAGGAGTGGACCACGGTGGCGCCCCGGGTGAGCACCGACCGCGAGGAGGTCGTCGTCGTGCTGACGATCGACGACGTGGCCCTGTCGGCCGAGGGCGCGGAGGTGTCGGAGGCCGAGCGCGCCGAGGCGCGGGCCGGCCGGGCCCGGGCCTTCCGCGAGGAGACCCGTGACGCGCGGGTCGCCATCGCGCGGGAGGCCGAGCACCGCTTCGAGCGCAAGGTGTCGTGGGGCGTGGTCGTCGGCTCCGCGGACGACGGCCAGGAGGAGCTGTGGACCCACGTGTCCGCACCCGTGATGACGCGGCTGCGCCAGCCGCAGCGGCTGGTGCTCGACACGCTGGTCGACGCGGGCGTGGCCAAGTCGCGCTCGGAGGCCCTCGCCTGGTGCGTGCGGCTGGTCGGTCAGCACGAGGACGACTGGCTCGCCGAGCTGCGCACGGCCATGGAGTCCGTGGCCGACGTGCGGCGCAAGGGTCCGGCCGCCTCGTAGCCCCTCGTAGCCCCTCGTAGCCTGGGGGCGTGACCGACTTCGACCCTGCCGTGGTGGCCGCCGTCCTGGCCCACATGAACGACGACCACCGCGACGACAACCTGCGCATCGTGCAGGCGTTCGGCCGCCCGCAGGCGACCGGCGCGGAGATGGTCGGCCTCGACGAGCACGGCGGCGTCTGGTGGGTCGACGTCGTCGACGAGGGCGGTGGCGACGGCTCCGAGCTGCGCGTGGCCTGGCCGGCCGGCCCGATCAGCGAGCGGACCGAGATCCGTCGCGAGGTCGTCGCCCTCCACGAGGAGGCCGTGCGCCGCCTCTCCTGACGGGTCAGTCGACGACGACGGCCAGCACCGGGCGCCGGTGCTCGGCGCGGGTGCGCAGGCCGCCGCGTCGACGTACGGCGTTGGTCACGAAGACCACCTGCTCGTCGGAGGCGTCGGCGACCGAGAGGTCGCGCAGGGTCAGGGACGGGGCGGGGGCGGTGCGCTTCATGGCGGTTCCTTCGTGGTCCGGGACGGTGATCACGAGGAGGAGTCCGCACCCCCCGGGCCTGATACGGCGCGGGACGAGAAGGTCAGCGCACGACCGCGGCGAGCACCGGTCGACGGTGCTGCTCGGCGCGGGTGCGCAGTCCGCCGCGACGGCGTACGGCGTTGGTCACGAAGACGACCTGGTCGCGCTCGGCGAGCGGGGCGACCGGGCTGGGCAGCGGGGCGAGCACGGGGGCGGGAGCGGGCAGCTCGTGGAGCGTCACGGTGGTGCGGGACGAAGACTTCTGGCGCATGGCGGTCACTGTCCTCACGGGTATTTCGGAAACCTGGGGGAATCCTGTTCGGGGCCTGACCGGTCTGGACCGGTCGCGGGCCGCGGGCGCGGCGGTGCAGCGTGCGGCCTGATGCCCCCTGGCGGGAGGCTAGGACGGCTCCCGTCGCACGGCATGGGGGTTCCGGCTACATCACGGGCCCTGTGGAGGGCGCGGGCGCCTGTCGGCGCCCGCTGGTAGACAGGCGGCATGTCCACCACCTCCACCGCCGACGGCGAGCTCACCGCCACCCGCGAGGCCGCCGAGGCCCACCTGCGTGCGCTGGTGGGTCGCGACGACGCCGTCCTGCGCGACGACCAGTGGACGGCGATCGAGGCACTGGCCGTCGGCCGGCGTCGGGCGCTGGTGGTGCAGAAGACCGGCTGGGGCAAGTCGGCGGTCTACTTCGTCGCGACGCTGCTGCTGCGCGCCCAGGGCGCCGGTCCCACGGTGATCGTCTCGCCCCTGCTCGCCCTGATGCGCAACCAGATCGCGGCGGCCGAGCGGGCCGGCATCCGCGCGGTGACCATCAACTCGACCAACCTCGAGCAGTGGGACGAGACCCACCGCGCGATCGCGGCGGGCGAGGTCGACGTCCTGCTCGTGAGCCCGGAGCGCCTCAACAACCCGGGCTTCCGCGACGAGGTGCTGCCGCGCCTCGCGGCGACGTGCGGCCTGCTGGTGGTCGACGAGGCCCACTGCATCAGCGACTGGGGCCACGACTTCCGCCCCGACTACCGCCGCATCCGCACCCTGCTCGGTGAGCTCCCCGACGGCATCCCGGTGCTCGCGACGACGGCGACGGCCAACGCGCGGGTCACCTCCGACGTCGCCGAGCAGCTCGGCACCGACACCCTGGTGCTGCGCGGCTCGCTCGACCGCGAGTCGCTGCGGCTGGGGGTGGTCCGGCTCAAGACCGCCCAGCAGCGGCTCGCGTGGCTGGCCGACCACCTCGCCGAGCAGCCCGGCTCGGGCATCGTCTACTGCCTCACCGTCGCCGCGACCCACGAGGTCGCCGACTACCTCCGCTCGCGCGGCCACGAGGTCGCGGCCTACTCCGGTCAGACCGAGACCACCGAGCGGATGGCGCTCGAGGAGGCGCTGATCACCGGCAAGGTCAAGGCGCTCGTCGCGACCAGCGCGCTGGGCATGGGCTTCGACGCGACGCTCGGGTTCGTGGTCAACCTCGGGGCGCCGCAGTCACCGGTCGCCTACTACCAGCAGGTCGGCCGCGCCGGCCGCGGCGTGCCGGCCGACCCCGGCGCGACCGTGGTCCTGCTCCCGGCGCTCGAGGACCGCGACATCTGGGCCTACTTCGGCTCGCTGTCGTTCCCGTCCGAGCCGCTGGTGCGCCAGACGCTCGAGGTGATGGGCGACGAGGGCCGGATGATGTCGACCGCCGCCCTCGAGACCCGGGTCGAGCTCAGCCGCAACCGGCTCGAGCAGATGCTCAAGGTGCTCGACGTCGACGGCGCCGTACGCCGGGTCCGCGGCGGCTGGGAGGCCACCGGCCAGCCGTGGTCCTACGACGAGGAGCGCTACCGGCGGGTGCGCGAGGCGCGCGAGCGCGAGCAGCAGGCGATGCTCGACTACCTCGCCACCACGGAGTGCCGGATGCGCTACCTGCGCGAGCAGCTCGACGACCCGGGCGCCGTCGACTGCGGGCGCTGCGACAACTGCGGAGGGCTCGCGCTCGACGCGACCGTCTCCGACGCGGCGGTCGCCGAGGCGGGCGACCGGCTGTCGCGGCCCGGCGTCCCCGTCGAGCCGCGCAAGATGTGGCCGACCGGCCTCGCCGCCATGGGCATCGAGCTCAAGGGCAAGATCTCTGCCGGCGCCTCCGAGGGCCGCGCGGTGGCCCGGCTCACCGACCTCGGCCACGGCCAGGCGTTGCGCGACCTGTTCCGTCCGGGCGCCGGCGACGGACCGGTGCCGCCGGGCCTGGCGCGGGCCCTGGTCGAGGTGCTGATGGACTGGCGGCCGCAGGTCGACGGCATCGTGGTGGTCGAGTCGGTGACCCGGGGCGGCCTGACCGACGACCTCGGGCGCAACCTGTCCACCTTCCTGAAGAAGCCGCTGCTCGGCCGCTACGCCGTGGTCGACCCCGACATCGAGCCCGGTCGCGGCGCGATGAACTCCGCCCAGCGGGTCTCCGCCGTCGGTCGCCGCTTCGCGCTCGAGCTCGACGAGCCGGTCGAGGGTCGTTCGGTGCTGCTCGTCGACGACCTGTCGGCCACGGGGTGGACCCTGACCCGCGCCGCGGTGTCGCTCCGGTCACGGGGGGCGACCGAGGTGCTGCCGCTCGTGCTGGGCGTCGAGCGTTGAGAGCGGCCCGTCCTAAGGTCGGAGCATGCGCTTCGGCATCACGATCCTGACCGACCTCCCCTGGGCCGACGCCCGCCCGCGCTGGCAGGCGGCCGAGGAGCTGGGTTTCGACCACGCCTGGACCTACGACCACCTGGTGTGGGGCGGACTCCCCGAGTCGCCGTGGACGACGGCGACGCCGGTGCTGGGCGCCGCGGCCCAGGTGACGTCGCGGATCGGGCTCGGCACGTTGGTCGTCTCGCCCAACTTCCGTCATCCCTACCTGCTGCTCCGCGACGCCCAGGCGCTCGAGGACCTCAGTGACGGCCGGTTCCTGCTGGGTGTCGGCACCGGCGGCAACCTCGACGCCACCGTGCTCGACCTGCCCGAGCTCACCGTCCGCGAGCGCGTCGACCGGTTCCAGGAGTTCACCGAGACGCTCGTCGCGCTGCGCGACGGCGACCACGTGACCCGCGAGGGACGGTGGTTCTCGACGTCCGACGCGCGCACCCTGCCCCCGCTGCGTCGTACGCCTCTGCTCGTCGCGGCCAACGGCCCACGCTCGCTGCGCTTCGCCGCCCGGGTCGGCGACGGCTGGGTGACGACCGGGCCGACGGTCGAGACCGACGAGGAGTGGTGGGCCGGACTCGCGGCGGCCACGGCGACCTTCGACGAGGCGCTGGCCACGGCCGGCCGCGGGCCGACGCCGCGCTACCTGCTCACCGACGCCGCGCCCCACATCGACCGGAGCGGCCGGTTCGCGCTGACCAGCCGCGGCTACTTCGAGGAGGTCGCGGGCCGGGCGGCCGAGCTGGGGTTCACCGACCTGGTCACCCACTGGCCGCGCCCGGACGAGCCCTACGCCGGCGACGTGGCGGTGCTCGAGGAGGTCGCGCGCGAGGTGCTGCCCGGCCTGCGCTGAGGCGACGCCCCTACTGTCCGGGCATGACCGCCGCCCGCACGACCCGCACGACCAGCACGTCCGGCACGACCGGTCGCCGCACGACGAGCGCGAGCACTGCTCTCGGTGCCGCCCTGCTGTCCGCGGCGGTCGCGGTCTCGGCCAGCCGGGCCCGCACCAACGCCTCGGGCGACCTCGACCCGACGGTCTACGGCGTCGGCGTCGCGGCTGCCTTGGTGCTGCTCTACGGCTTCGGCGCCCGTGCCCTGGTCCGCGACCCCGACGTCCTCGCGGCGGCGGCTCCCTGGCCGCTCGCCCTCGGGTCCCTGGCCGCCGGCCTCGTCGTGGCGGTCGGGCTCGACGGCGGCACCGCCACGGCCTACGTCGCGGGCGCGGTGGTGCTGGCGCTGGGGGCGGCGTCGTACGCCCTGGTCCCGAGCGCCCCGCCGGCGGTGGCCGCGGTCGCGGGTGCGTTCGTGGTCTACGTCCAGGGGTTCGAGGACAGCTTCAGCGACGCGACGCTCAACACGAGCCTCGTCCCGATCGCGCTCGCCGTCGTGGTCTTCGTGGTGCCGGTGACGGCGGTCGCGTGGGTGCTCCCGCCCGCGCGGACCACGGTCGCGGTCGTCGTGGGGGCGGGAGCGGTCGCCACCTACACCGGCGTCGTCGCGCTCGTGGCGTTCACGCGGCAGTTCCAGCGCGTCGACCTCGACGCCGGGGACGGCCTGGTCCCGGTCAGCCATGCCGACGACGTCTACCTGACGCTCGCGCTGGCGGCGGTGCTGATGGCGGGCTGGACGGTCCTCGGCCACCTCACCGACAGCGCCGGCTTTCGGGTGCTCGTGGTGGCGATGGCGGTCACCCTGCTCCCGGTCGCGCTCGCCGCGCTGGCCGTGGACCACCCGACGACCTTGGCGCTCGCGGCGGGTGTGCTCGGGGCGGTCGTCCTCGTCGTGACCGGGGTCCGGGCCCGGACGGCCCGGTCGGGTGACTAGAACACGTTCTACGGTGGCGGCATGACCCTGCGCGTGATCCAGTGGACGACCGGAAACATCGGACGGCGCTCCCTCGCCGCCATCATCGCCCGCCCCGACCTCGAGCTGGTCGGTGTCTACGCCCACGGCCCCGGCAAGGTCGGCAAGGACGCCGCCGAGCTCTGCGGGCTCCTCGAGGAGCGCGGGCCGACCGGCGTCGTCGCGACCAACGACGTCGCCGCGCTCGTCGCGCTGGGGGCCGACGCCTGCTGCTACAACCCGCTGTGGCCCGACGTCGACGACCTGGTCGCGCTGCTCGAGAGCGGCGTCAACGTCTGCTCCAGCGCAGCCTGGATCACCGGCGGCAAGCAGACCCCCGAGGACCGGGCCCGGATCGAGGAGGCCTGCGAGACCGGTCGGTCGTCGATCTTCGGGTCGGGCGCCCACCCCGGCATGACCAACCTCGTCGGCATGGTCCTCAGCGGGTCGTGCGAACGCGTCGACGAGATCCGGATCACCGAGTCGGTCGACTGCTCGACGTACGAGTCGGCCGGCACGCAGACCGCCATGGGCTTCTCGCAGCCCCCGGACACCCCCGGCCTGGCCGAGTCGGTGCGCCGCGAGAGCGAGGTCTTCGCCGAGTCGGCCGCGATGATGGCCGACGCCCTCGGGGTGACGCTCGACCGGCTCACGTTCGACGTCGAGTTCACCGCCGCCACCGGCGACACCGACCTCGGGTTCATGCAGATCCCGGCCGGCACCGTGGGCGGCGTGATGGGCTACCACCGCGGCTGGGTCGGCGACCGCAACGTCGTGTCGGTGGGCTTCAACTGGACGATGGGCGAGCACGTCACCCCGCCCAAGCCGCTGGCGCACGGCCACGTCATCCAGGTGTTCGGGGTGCCCAACATGCGCACCGTCATCCACTGCCTGCCGCCGAAGGACTGGCCGGAGGGGTTCATGGACCTCGGCATGATCTACACCGCCATGCCGGTCACCAACGCCGTCCCGTCGGTCGTCGCCGCCCGCCCCGGCATCGTCACCCTCGCCGACCTGCCCCCGATCACCGGCCGCGTCGCCCTGCACTGACGCCGACCCGTCGTAGATCGACGACGGGTCAGCGGGGATCGGCCTTATGATTCCTTATGAACGACGACTTTCATAAGGAATCATCATGCTGCCGAGTCCCTACACCCCGGGTGAGACCCCCACCGTGCTGGTCGGGCGCGAGGAACAGCTCGAGAGGGCGCGGGCCGACCTGTCGATGATGGCGACCTACGGCCGGTTCCTCGGCCGGGTGCAGGTCGACATCGGCTCCCGCGGGGTCGGCAAGACCTCGCTGCTCAAGGCCGTCCGCGACGCCGCGGCGCAGTCCGGAGCCGTCGTCGTCTGGGTCACCGCGCGCGGCGACGAGAGCCTGGTGGCGGGGCTGACCCACGGGCTGCTCCGCGCGCTCGAGGGGCTCGGCGTCGACGTGGGACCGCGGACGCCGCTGCGCGAGCGGTTCCAGAGCGTGAGCCTCGAGCTGGGCGCCCTCGGGGCGAGCGCCGGGGTCGAGGTCGACGTGCAGCCGCGTCGTACGCCGGGCTCGGGCGCCGCCTCGACCGCGTTCGCCGAGCTGGTGTCGGCCGCCGCGATCGCCGCGCGCGAGCGCGGGTCGGCCGGGGTCGCCCTGCTCGTCGACGAGGTCCAGGCAGCCCCGCGTGAGGACCTGCGCACCCTGGCCTACGCCTGGCAGGAGCTGCAGCAGTCGACGCCCGAGCCGCCGGCCGTCGTCTTCGCGGTCGGCCTGCCCAACGCCCCGGACGTGCTCACCGCGGCCGTCACGTTCAGCGAGCGCTTCGCCTTCCGCACCCTGCAGCGGCTGTCGGCCGTCGACGCCGCCGAGGTGCTCGAGGGTCCGGCCCGCGCCCACCGGGTCACGTGGGAGCCGGAGCTCGCGGCCGAGGTCGTGCGGATCGCCGACGGCTACCCCTACTTCCTCCAGCTCTACGCCGACGCGCTGTGGCGCGTGGTCGGTCCCGACGAGGGCGCGGTGCTGCCGCTCGACGCGCTCGACCGGGCCCGTCCGCTCGTCGCCGACGAGCTCGACACCATGTTCCGCGCCCGGTGGTCGAAGGCCGCGCCCGGTGAGCGCCGCCTCCTCGTCGCCCTGGCCGAGCTCACCGACGACCGGGAGAGCCCGGTGCGCCGGGGCGCGATCGCCGATCGGATGGGTGTCACCAGCAACGACCTCAGCGAGCCGCGGCGCAGCCTGCTCGACAAGGGCCTGGTCGAGGCCGCCGACAGGGGCACCCTCCGCTTCACCGTGCCGGGGTTCGCGGCGTTCGTCCGCGCCGAGAGCGCCGGCTGAGGGGCAGGATGGCGAGCATGCCGCTCACGACCGCCGACAGGCTCGCGCTGCACGAGCTCGTCGCCCTGCACGGGCACCTCGCCGACCAGCGCCGCACCGACGACCTGCACCTGCTGCTGACGTCCGACGCGGAGTACGACGTCACGGCCTACGGCCTGGGCGTCGTGCGGGGGCTGCCCGACATCACCGACCTCTTCACGGCGGCGCCGGGCGACCAGCCTGCGGGCCACCACGTCACCAACGTGGTGGTCACCGAGGCCGCCGATGGCACGGTGACGGTGCTCTCGAAGGGCTTGTCGGTGATGGCCGACGGGGCCGCCGGCACCGTGACCTACGAGGACGAGGTCGTCCTCACGCCCGGGGGCTGGCGCATCAGCCGCCGGCGCGTCGTACCTGCCCGGTGACCCCGGGGAGTCAGGCGGCGCCGGACAGCGCGTCGTAGGGCAGCGGCAGGAGGTCGACGTCGGTCGCCAGGTGGACCACCTCGGTCCGGACCCCGGCGGCCCGGCAGGCCCTGACCAGGCCGTTGGCCCAGGCGCGGTCGAGGTCGGTGACGGTCGCCCCGCCGGGCCGGGTCAGCAGGAAGGCCCAGCGGCCACCGGGGGCGACGTCGTCTACGAGGGTGCCGGCGAGCTCGGCGAACCCGGCCAGCACCTCGGGCTCGGGCGGCCGGTGGCAGTCCTCGACCTCGGTGAGCTGGGGGAGGGGGCGGTCGTCGGCGTCGAGCAGCATCATCCAGACACTGCTGCGGGAGAAGCCGAGCGGCTCCATGAGGTGGCGCCAGGCGTGCTCGAGGTCGGCCTGGGTGCGGATGGACGGGCGGAAGGGTTCCGAGAGAGTCATGCCGACCAGCGTGAACCAGTTCCCCGGTCGCTGCTGGCGTCCTCCACAGGCCTCTCCGGGCCTGTGGACAGCGCGGCGTCGCGGTGGGCGGAACTCGCTGTCGGTGCCGCCCGTTACGGTCGTGAGGTCCACCCAGCCGAAGGAGGCCCGTGAGCTTCGTCCCGGTCACCGGCACCGCGACCTTCCGCGCGGCCGACCCGCCGCGCGACAGCGTCGTGGAGTTCAGCGACGACCGCCGCACCGTCGCGCTGCCGATGCGAGCGGCGCTCCCGGTCCTCACCAGGGCGCGCGGTCGCGACGACGTCCATCCCAGCGTGGGGCTGCTGTCGGGCGCGGTGCTGCTCGGGATGCGCCTGGTCGCCGACGGCAAGTTCGAGCCGGGCGACGGCGCCTGGCGCATCTCACCGCTCGACGCCCGCGACACCGAGCGGGTCTCGCTGCTGGCCGGCTCGCGCGCCCACGACGACCTCGACGCCGCGAACGCCACGGCCCTGGTGCGCCAGGTGCTCGACGCCATCGCCGACACCATGCCGCGTCACCCGCCCGCCACCGCCAACGCCACCGCCACCGCCACCGCCCGTCGTACGCCGAGCGCGCCGGGCCGCGCGTCCGTCCGCGCGCCGGTGCCGACCACCGACTTCACCGAGCGGCTCCAGGCGCGGATCGCCCGCCACCGCACGGTCGCCGCGGCCGCCGACCTGCCCCAGCTGGTGCGCATCTCGCTGCGGGTCGAGGCCGACGAGGAGGAGCTGGTCGCGGGCTCGGTGCGGGTCGTGCTGCAGGTCCACGACGAGCAGGACCCCCTCCACCTCTGCGACGCTGCGGTGCTCTTCACCACCGACCACGAGACCCACGGCTTCGGCGACCGCGCGCGCACCCATGCGAGCATCGCCCTGCGTTCGGCGGCCGAGGCCTGGCCAGCGCTCGACCGGCTGCTGGCGCTGCGGGTGCCCGACGAGATCACCCTCGACACCGACGAGCTGGTCAGCCTCCTCGACGGCGGTGTCGCGGCGCTCGGCGAGCGCGGGGTCGACGTGCTCTGGCCGCGCGCGCTGGGTCGCGACCTCACCTCCAGCGCCGTCCTCGACGCCGCCCCCGCCACCCGGCGGGCCGGCGGCACCCAGCGCGAGGAGCCGCTCAACCAGCCGCTGCTGTCGACCGAGACGCTCTTCAGCTTCAAGTGGCAGCTCGCGCTCCACGGCGACCCGCTCACCGACCACGAGATGGACCAGCTCGCCACGGCCGCCTCGCCGGTGCTCAAGCTCCGCGGCGCCTGGACCGTCGTCGACCCGGCCACCGCGCGACGGGCGCGCAAGCGGCTGATCCGCACCGTCAAGCCGGTGCAGGCCATCGCCGCCGCGCTCACCGGCGTGGTCGAGGTCGAGCCCGACACGGACACCTCGGTGGTCGTCGGGGCGTCGCTGCTCACGATGCGCGAGCGCCTGCTCACCGCCGCCACCCGCGAGCCGGTCGACGCGCCGGCCGGCCTCCACGCCCACCTGCGCGACTACCAGCGCCACGGCCTCACCTGGCTGGCCGACCTCACGGCCCTCGGGCTCGGTGCGTGCCTGGCCGACGACATGGGCCTCGGCAAGACCGTCACCCTCATCTCGCTCCACCTCCACCGCGTCGAGGCGGGCGCGACCGGCCCGACGCTGGTCGTCTGCCCGGCCAGCCTCCTCGGCAACTGGGAGGCCGAGGTCCACCGGTTCGCGCCCGGGGTCGAGACGCGCCGCTTCCACGGCACCCAGCGCGACCTCGAGGGCGCCACCGGGTTCGTGCTGACCACCTACGGCACGATGCGCGTCGGCGCCGAGGACCTCGCCCGGGTCCCGTGGGACCTGGTCGTCGCCGACGAGGCCCAGCACGTCAAGAACCCCGCGTCGTCCACGGCCCGCAAGCTGCGCACCATCCCCAGCACCGCCCGCGTCGCCCTCACCGGCACCCCGGTCGAGAACAACCTGACCGAGCTGTGGGCCATCCTCGACTGGGCGACACCCGGCCTGCTCGGCAGCCGCAACGCCTTCCGCAAGGTCTGGGCCGGGCCGATCGAGTCGGGTCTCGAGCCGACCAAGGCGCGCCAGTTCGCCGACCTGGTCGGACCGTTCCTGCTGCGCCGCCGCAAGTCCGACCCCGGCATCGCCCCCGAGCTGCCGCCCAAGACCGAGACCGACCACCCGCTGACCCTGACCCGCGAGCAGGTCGTGCTCTACGAGGCGTTCGTCCGCGACACGATGGAGCGCATCGAGCGCGCCGACGACGACACCCGCCGCGGCATGGTGCTCGCTCTCCTCACCGGCCTCAAGCAGATCTGCAACCACCCGGCGCAGTTCCTCAAGCAGTCCGGCGCCGTCCGCCTCGCCGGCCGCTCGGAGAAGCTCGACCTGCTCGACGAGCTCGTCTCGACCGCCGTCGCCGAAGGCGGCTCCGTCCTCGTCTTCACCCAGTACGTCGCTCTCGGCCGCCTGCTCGAGTCCCACCTCGACCGGGCCGGCGTCACCCACCAGTTCCTCCACGGCGGCACGCCCGTGCGTGACCGCGAGGCGATGGTCGCGCGCTTCCAGGCCGGCGACGTGCCGGTCTTCCTGCTCTCGCTCAAGGCCGGCGGCACCGGCCTCAACCTCACCCGCGCCGACCACGTCGTCCACGTCGACCGGTGGTGGAACCCCGCCGTCGAGGAGCAGGCCACCGACCGGGCCTACCGGATCGGCCAGACCCGTCCGGTCCAGGTGCACCGGATGATCATGCGCGGCACCGTCGAGGAGAAGGTCGCCGAGCTGCTCAGCCGCAAGCGCGCGCTGGCCGACGCCGTCCTCGGCCGCGGCGAGGCCGCGCTGACCGAGCTGAGCAACGACGACCTGCGCGACCTGGTGGAGCTCCGCGGACCCGACCGACAGCCCGACCGACAGCCCGACCGACAGCTCGACCGATGACCGGGTCGACCGTGGCCTCTCATCCGCCGGTCGCCGCCCGTCGCGGCACCGCGCGGGCCTCCACCTGGTGGGGCAAGGCGTGGGTGCGCGCCGTCGAGGAGGCCGCCTACGCCGAGAGCGACCTGCGCCGGGGCCGCTCCCTCGCCCGCGCCGGTGCCGTCGGGGGCATCTCGATCACCGCCGGCCGGATGGTGGCCGCGGTCGCCGACGACCAGGGCGGCGGCCGTGACCACGGCCTGTTCACGGTCGACTGCCGGCTGCCCGTGCTCGACGACGAGGGCCGCTCGGCCGTCGTCGAGGTCGTCGCCGCCGAGGCGGGTCGCATCGGGTCCCTGCTCGCCGGCCAGCTGCCGCACACCCTGGTCGAGCACGCCGACGAGGCCGGCGTCGAGCTGCTGCCCTTCGGCACCGAGCTCGAGACCTCCTGCACCTGCGTCGGCTGGCTCGACCCCTGTCCCCACGCGCTCGCCGTGCTCTCCCAGGTCGCGTGGCTGGTCGACGCCGACCCGCTGGTGCTGCTCCACCTGCGCGGCCTGCCGCGCGACGACCTGCTCGCCCGGCTGCACGCCCGCACCGTCCCGGCGGCCGAGCCGGCCGACGACCTCGACGGCGCCGCCCTCGACACCGCCGTCGACGCGGCCGCCCGGGCCGCACGGCTGCTTGCGACCCTCGCCGGCGACGACGAGGCGCACATCGACCACCTGCTCTGACCTGTCTCGACCCTGTCTCGACCCGCTGCCCTCGTCAGCCGAGCAGGGCGCGCATCGCCATGGCGACCAGGAGGTCGTGCATCGCCCCGTCGGGCAGCTTCCCGCTGTGCGGCGTGGAGTTGATCAGCCCGAACGTCGCGTGCGCCTGCGCCCGGGCCTCGTCGCGACCGCGCGTGGGGTCGACGAGGCGCAGCTGGGCGGCCCACAGGTCGACGTACTCGCGCTGCAGCCAGCGCACCTCCTCCCGCGCGGCGTCCGGCAGCGACGACCAGTCGCGGTCCTGGACGACGATCAGCGCCTGGTCACGCAGCGCGAAGTCGACGTGCCAGTCGACGAGCGCGGCGACGGCCTCCCGTGGCCCGGCCGCCGCGGTGACGCGGTCGCGACCGACGGCGAGCAGGCGCTCGCTGATGCCGATCAGCATCTCGGCGAGCACGGCGTCCTTGGAGGCGAAGTGCTTGTAGAGCGCCGGCCCCGAGATCCCGCAGGCGGTGCCGAGCTCGGCGACCGAGACCCCGTGGAACCCACGCGCCGCGAATAGCCCGGCGGCGGTGGCCAGGATCTGTTCGCGGCGGGTGAGCACGGCCTCGGTCACCGTCCCAGGTTAGCGATCGTTAACGCGTCGAGGGGACCGTCTCGGCGGGCTCGACGAGCTCGCCCTCGGCGACCGGGTCGTAGCGGGTGCCGGGGAGCGCGACCGCCGCGACCGCTGCGGCGACCAGGCAGAGCAGCCCGATGACCACGCAGCCGGCCGACAGCCCGTCGAGGAAGGCCGCGTTCATCGCGTCGGTGACGCCGGGCACCCGGGCGGCCAGCGCGTCGGAGAAGCCGACGGAGTCGCGGGCCCGCTCGAGGGTGGAGGAGTCGACCCGGCCGTCCAGGAGCGCGGCGAGGCGGTCGCCGTACAGGGAGGCGAACAGCGACCCGACCACGGCGACCCCGAGGGTGCCGCCGAGCTCGCGCGTCGCGTCGTTGACGGCCGAGCCGACCCCGGCTCGGGCGGGCGGGAGGACCTGCAGGATCGACTCGGTCGCGGGGGTGCTGACCAGGCCGATGCCCAGGCCCATCAGCACCATCTGCGGGACGATCGTCGTCGCGTAGGAGACGTCGACCTCGAGGAACGAGATCCAGAGGAACGACGAGCCCAGCAGGGCCAGCCCGGTGGTGACGACGACCTTGGTCCCGATGCGCGGGGCGAGCTGCCCGCCGGCGACGGAGGCGATCGCGATCGCCAGCGCCACCGGGAGGATGCGCAGCCCGGTGCCGAGCGCCGAGTAGTCACGCACGAACTGGAAGAACTGCGTGATCAGGAAGATGAAGCCGAAGAGCGCGAAGAACGCGACGGTGACCGCGCCGCTCGCCGCGCTGAAGCGGCGGTCGAGGAACAGCGTCACGTCGAGCATCGGCTGCTCGACGGCGCGCTCGATCGTCACGAACGCGGCGACGAGCGCGGCGGCGACGGCGAAGCCGGCGAGGGTGGTGATGCTGGTCCAGCCGTGCTCGGGGGCCTCGATGATCGTCCAGGTCAGGGTGCCGAGGGCGGCGATCGAGACGAGCAGGCCGGGGCGGTCGAGGCCGGGGACGGACGGGTCGCGCGACTCGGGCACGAAGGCCAGCGTCATGCCGATCGCGACCAGGCCGACCGGGACGAGCGCCCAGAAGACGCTGTGCCAGGTGAAGTGCTCGAGCAGCAGGCCACCGGTGACCGGGCCGAGGGCCACGCCCACGCCGACCGCGGCGCCCCAGATGCCGAGGGCGGTCGCGCGCTCGCGCCGCTCGGGGAAGGCGTTGGCGATGATCGACAGGGTGGTCGGGAAGATCAGCGCGGCGCTCACGCCCATGACGAACCGCAGCGCGATCAGCGCCTCGACACTGTCGACGAGCGCGGCCGCGCCGCTGGCGGCCGCGAAGGCGCCGAGACCGATGACGAGCGACGGACGCCGGCCGAACCGGTCGGACAGGCTGCCCATCGCCAGCACCAGCGCCGCGAAGGCCAGGTTGTAGCCGTCGACGACCCAGAGCAGGTCGCGGGTGCCCGCGTCCAGCTCGCGAGCCAGGCTCGGCAGCGCGACGTTGACGATGGTGGTGTCGAGGTTGATGGTGAGCGCCGCCAGGCAGACGGTCGCCAGGATCATCGGTTTGCGCGACATCGGCCGCTCCCTTGCTCGGGTGAATGTTGCTGCTGTCAACATCGAGCATGCCGGGTGATGTGGGCGGTGTCAACATCTTCGGCGGACGGGGGTGGAGCCGGGTCTGCCCGGGTTGGCGCCGGGGGACAGGTCGTCGGACGATCGGCGATGTGTACGCCGACAACATCGCGGCCTATCGTCGGAGCGTGACGGCGACCCGCTACCACCACGGCAACCTCCGCGAGGCCCTCGCGGACGCCGCTGTCGACGCGGCCCGCGAGCACGGCCCCGACGGCCTCGCCGTCCGTGAGCTCGCCCGCCGCGTCGGGGTGTCGCACAACGCGGCCTACCGACACTTCGCCGACCGTGATGCCCTCGTCGACGTCGTCGCCGGGCGGGCGCTCACCGGTCTGGTCGAGGCCATGGAGCGCCGGCTGGCCCGGGTCGACGAGACCGACCCGGTCCTGCGTGCCCGGCGGCGTCTGATCGAGCTGGGCGCGGGCTACGTCGACTACGCGCTCGCCGAGCCCGGCCTGTTCCGGGTCCTCTTCACGGCCTACCCCGAGGTCCCCGGGCTCGACGACAAGCCCGAGGGGGAGGACGCCGACCCGTTCGCGATGCTCAACGCCGCTCTCGACGACCTGGTCGACGTGGGCTATCTCGACCCGGCGTCGCGACCGGGGGCCGAGATCGGCTGCTGGTCGGCCGTCCACGGCTTCGCCGTCCTCAACATCGAGGGCCCCCTCCGCGCCATGCCCGCCGACGAGCGCGAGGCCACCCTGCAGGCCATGCTCGCCCACATCGACCTGGCCTACGGGCGGGGCCAGGGGGCTGAACGACGAAGTCGCGCAGTTCAGGGCCCACAGGACGCGTCCTAGCGGGTCGAACCGTTCAACTTCGTGGTGCGCCACCCAGGAACGCCCGCACCTCGTCGTGGTAGCCGGGCGGGTCGAGGAGGAACGAGTCGTGGCCCCAGGGGGAGGCGACCTCGACGTGGCGGGAGTCGGCGCCGGCGGCGTCGAGGTGCTCGTGCGTACGCCGGGAGTGGGCGGTCGGGAAGCGCCAGTCGGTGTCGAAGGAGACGTGCAGGAAGCGGGTGCCGCCGGACCCCGCCCGCGCGGCCGCACCCGCGTCGGCGAACGGGTCGAAGTAGTCCATCACCCGGGTCAGGTAGAGGTAGGACAGCGCGTCGAAGCGGGCGAGGAAGACCTCGGCCTGGTGGTCGAGGTAGGCCTCGACCTGGAAGTCGGTCTCGTGCTGGGGCGGACCGTCGGGGGCAGAGGCCACCCGGGCGCGGCCGAACTTGGCCTCGAGCGACTCCTCCGACACGTAGGTGATGTGGGCCATCCGCCGGGCGACGGCGAGCCCGCGGTCGGGCCGACGTCCGGTGCCGGCGTAGGCGCCGCCCTGGAAGTCGGGGTCGTGG
The DNA here is from genome assembly GCF_030655615.1 of Nocardioides sp. GTDB lineage: Bacteria > Actinomycetota > Actinomycetes > Propionibacteriales > Nocardioidaceae > Nocardioides. Next base: position 2,366 of record NZ_JAURVJ010000044.1, on the reverse strand, counting down.
AGGATGGCGTCACGCGCGACCGCCGAGAACGCGATGTTCTGCGCCGTCAGCCGGGACGACGCCGCGACGAGCAGCGCCCGGTCGATCGCCCCCGGGTCGTCGACCGCCCACTGCAGCACCTGCATCCCGCCGAGCGAGCCGCCGACGGCGGCGTGGAGACGGGTGATCCCGAGGTGGGCGAGCAGCCGGCGGTGCACCGACACCAGGTCGTGCACCGTGAAGAGCGGGAAGGTCAGCCCCCAGGGCCGACCCGTCGTCGGGTCGACAGACGACGGCCCGGTCGTGCCGCGGCAACCGCCGAGGAGGTTGGGGCAGATGACGAAGAACCGGTCGGTGTCGACGGGCCGCCCCGGCCCGACGAGCGACTCCCACCACCCGCCCTCGCCGGCGGCGTGGGCGTCGCCGGTGAGCGCGTGGCAGACGAAGACCGCGTTGTCACGCTCGGGGGAGAGACGACCCCAGGTCTCGTAGGCGACCTCGACGTGGTCGAGCCGGGCCCCGTGCTCGAGCCGCAGCGGGTCGTCCTCGGTGGCGAGGACGACCCGCTGCGCGGGCAGGGGCGCCAGGGTCACTTGCTGGCGGCCAGCGCCTGCTCGAGGTCGGCGACCAGGTCCTCGACGTGCTCGATGCCGATCGAGAGCCGCACCATGTCCTCCGGCACGCCGGCCGCCTCGAGCTCCTCGGGCGTGAGCTGCGAGTGGGTCGTCGTGGCGTTGTGGATGGCCAGCGACTTGGCGTCGCCGATGTTGGCGAGGTGGGAGAAGAGCTCGAGCGCCTCGATGAACCTCGTGCCGCCGGTCCGTCCCGACTTGAGGCCGAAGCTGACGAGCCCGCCGTACCCGCGACCGGTGAGGATGCGGTCGGCGACCTCCTTGTAGGGGCTGTCGGACAGCCCGGGATAGCTCACCCAGGAGACCTCGGAGTGGTTCGACAGGTACTCCGCGACCGTCAGGGCGTTGGCGCTGTGGCGCTCCATGCGCAGGTGGAGCGTCTCGAGGCCCTGCAGGAACAGCCACGAGTTCATCGGCGTGATGGCCGCGCCGGTGTTGCGCAGCAGCACCGTCCGCGCCCGGATGATGTAGGCGAGGTTGCCGACGGCCTCGGTCCAGACGACGCCGTGGTAGGCCGCGTCGGGCCCGGTCAGGCCGGGGAACCGCTCGGCGTGCGCGGCCCAGTCGAAGTTGCCGGAGTCGACGATGATGCCGCCGATCGAGGTGCCGTGGCCGCCGATGTACTTGGTCGCGGAGTGCACCGCGACGTCGGCGCCGTGGTCGAAGACCCGGGCCAGGAAGGGCGTCGGCGCGGTGTTGTCGACGATCAGCGGCAGGCCCTGGGCGTGGGCGGCGTCGGCCCACGCGCGGATGTCGACGACGTTGATCTTGGGGTTGCCGATGGTCTCGGCGAAGACGAGCCGGGTGCGGTCGTCGACGTGGGCGGCCAGGCCGGCCGGGTCCTCGGGGTCGACGAACCGCACCGTGATGCCGAACTGCGGCAGGGTGTGGGCGAAGAGCGCATAGGTGCCGCCGTAGAGCGTCGAGAGTGCGACGATGTTGTCGCCCGTGCCGGCGAGGTTGAGGACGGCGTAGGTCGTCGCGGCCGACCCGGACGCCGTCGCCAGCGAGCCGACGCCGCCCTCGAGCTGGGTGATCCGCTCCTCGAAGACCGACTGGGTCGGGTTCATGATGCGCGTGTAGATGTTGCCCGGCACGGCCAGCGAGAACAGGTTGGCGGCGTGCTCGGTGTCGTCGAAGACGTAGGACGTCGTCTGGTAGATCGGCACGGCCCGGGCGTTGGTCGTCGGGTCCGCCTCCTCCTGTCCGGCGTGGACGGTGAGGGTCTCGGGGCGGTAGGTCATGGGCGGCACTCCTGTGGGCTCGGGGTAGTCAACCTAAAGTAGATCGACAAACCCGACAATGTCTCCGGGGGCCGATCGATGGACGGGTTGGTTAACGATCGCTAACCTGACGAGGTGTCCGACCTCAGAGAGCTCGTCGACGACCTGCGCGAGCGGCTGGCCGTCGTACGACGCGGCGGCAGCGACGCCGCCCGCACCAAGCACACCGACCGCGGCAAGCTGCTGGTGCGCGACCGCGTCGACCGGCTCCTCGACCCCGGCAGCCCGTTCCTCGAGCTGAGCCCGCTCGCCGCGACCGAGATGTACGGCGGGGGCGTCCCGGCCGCGGGCGTCGTCACCGGCATCGGCCGCGTCCACGGGCGCGAGGTGGTCGTGGTGGCCAACGACGCGACGGTCAAGGGCGGCACCTACTACCCGATGACGGTCAAGAAGCACCTGCGCGCGCAGGCCGTCGCGGCGGAGAACCGGCTGCCGTGCGTCTACCTCGTCGACTCCGGCGGCGCGTTCCTGC
>NZ_JAURVJ010000042.1 GCF_030655615.1 Nocardioides sp. | reverse complement strand
GGCCGCGGCGGCTACGGCCAGCTGGGCGACGGTGCGGCGGTGGTCCGGCTGACGCCGGTCACGGTCAGCGGGCTCACGGGCGCGACCGAGCTCGCGGCCGGCGGCCTGCACACCTGCGCCCTGCTGGGCGACGCCAGCGTGCGCTGCTGGGGCGACGACACCTCGGGTCAGCTCGGCACCGGCAGCTCCTCCGCGGGCCAGGCCAACACTCCGGTCGCGGTCGTCGGGCTGTCCGGGCCGGTCGTCGCGCTCGACACCGGGACCTTCCACACCTGCGCCGTCATCGACGACGGGACGGTCCAGTGCTGGGGCAACAACGGCGACCGCAGGCTGGGGGCGACGACGACGTCCGACCGCACGTCGACCCCGGTGACCGTGACGGGGCTGACCGACGTCGTCGACGTGGCCGCCGGCGACCGGCACACCTGCGCGCTGACCGGGGCCGGCGCCGTCCGGTGCTGGGGTCGCAACCTCGACGGCCAGCTCGGCGACGGCACCGACCAGGCGACCACGTCCCTCACCACCCCGGTCGCGGGCGGCGCGGTGGCCGTCGCCGTCGGTGAGGAGCACTCGTGCGCGCTCCTGGAGGACGGGACGGTGCGCTGCTGGGGCGACAACGGCTACGGCGCCACCGGCTCGCCCACGACCACCCTCACCGTCCTCACCCCGACCGCGGTCGCCGGGTTCGCCGGCGCCACGATGCTCTCGGCCGGTGGCGACAACACCTGCGCGACCACGGCGACCGCCCTGTGGTGCTGGGGCTTCAACTTCAGCGGCCAGCTCGGGCCCAGCTCGACCGCCGACCGGTCGTCGACCCCTGTCCGGGTGCTCGGTCTCTGACCCTTGACCTCAACCGCGCTCGAGCTCCTAGCGTCGCGAGCATGACTCCTCTCACCATCGCCGTCCTCGGCAGCGGCCCGGTCGGCCGTGCCCTGGCCGGCGCGTTCTCCGGACTCGGTCACGCGGTCGTGCTCGGCACGCGCGACCCTGCGACCACCACCGCCCGCCCCGAGCACGCCAGCTGGTCCACCGACCACCCGACGGTGCGGACCTCCACCTTCGCCGACGCCGTGGTCGGCTGCGACCTCGTGGTCAACGCGTCGGGCGGCGACGTGACCCTGGCCGTGCTAGGCCTCGCCGACCTCGACCGTCTCGACGGCACCGTCCTGCTCGACGTGAGCAACCCGCTCGACCACTCCCAGGGCTTCCCGCCGCGGCTGTCGGTGAGCAACGACGACTCGCTCGGCGAGCAGGTGCAGCGGGCCCACCCCCGTCTGCGCGTCGTCAAGAGCCTCAACACGATGAACAACGCCGTGATGGCCGACCCGCGGCGGCTCGGGTCGAGCACGACGGTCTTCGTGTCGGGCGACGACGCCGACGCCAAGGCGCTCGTCACCGACCTGCTGACGGCGCTCGGGCACGACGACGTCGTCGACCTCGGTGACATCACCACCGCCCGGGGCCCCGAGATGTGGCTCGCGCTCTGGGTGCGGACCGCGGTCGCCCTCGGGACCTCGGACTTCAACCTCAAGGTCGTCCGCGCCTGACCGGCTCCTAGGCTGCCCGCATGGCCGACCCCGACGCGCTGACCCCCGACCACGACGCCTTCTGGGCCTGGTGGTCGTCGGAGGGCGCGGCCGCCTGCGAGGCCGGCATCGCGGCCGGCACGCTGACCGACCTGGCCGAGGTCATCACCGAGCGCGTGCACGCGCTCTCGCCCGACCTCGTGTGGGAGCTGGGCCCGGGCGCCACCGCGCAGCACCAGCTCGTCGTCAGCCCCGAGGGCAACCCCGACGCCCGGGCGACCGCTCGGCGGTGGCTGCGCGCCGCACCGCCGGCCACCGCGACCTGGGAGTACGCCGACGCCCGCCCCGCCTCGCCGGACCCCGCCTCCGGGGGCATCCAGGTCGGTGACGCGACGGTCGACTTCGGCGCGATCCGGATCGGCGCGACCGTGGTCGGTCACCACGTCGACGTCGCGGTCCACCACCCGTTGCTGCGCGACCTGCCCGAGCAGGCGCGGGGGACCGTCGTGTTCATCTCGCTCGACCACACCCTCGGCGAGACCGAGTGCGAGACCTGGATCGGCAACGTGGAGGCCGCGCTCGAGGAGCCGGCCGACGCGCTCACCCTCGACGGCCTGCGCGACCTCGTCGCCCAGGTTCGCACCGACGCGCTCGACGCCGACGGCGAACCCACCTGGGTGATGCTGCAGGGCCAGGTCGACGGCGCGCCGCTGATGGCGCTCGCGCAGGTGCCGCTGGCGCCGAGCTGGGCGCCGCACCTCGACGCCCACCTCGAGGTCGACGTCCCGTTCACCGACGCCACGGCCGAGGGCCTGCCGGCACCCGGCGCCCTCGACGACCTCCGGGCGCTGGAGGACCACCTCACCGAGCGGCTCGGCGGATCGGGGCGGCTCGTCGCCCACGAGACCGGCCGCGGTCGCCGTACCTTGCACTACTACGTCGACTCGGCCCGCCCGACCGCCGGCGTGGTCGAGGCCGCGGTGACCGGCTGGACCCAGGGGACGGTCGCCGTGACCCACACGCCCGACCCCGCGTGGCAGGGCGTGCGGCACCTCCGCACCTGACCTGCCAAGGACCTCCGCGGGTGGTTAACAAACGCTAACCTCCGGGGATACCATCGGCTCATGACGTTCGAGCTGTCCCGTGAGCACGAGGAGTTCCGCCGCAGCGTCCGCGAGTTCGCGGAGGCCCAGATCGCACCGCACGCGGCGCAGTGGGACCGCGACCACCACTTCCCGGTCGACGTCGTGCAGCAGATGGGCAAGCTCGGGCTGTTCGGGCTGACCGCCCCCGAGGCCTACGGCGGCGCCGGTGACGACGGTGACTTCACCAGCCTCTGCGTGGCGATCGAGGAGCTCGGCCGCGTCGACCAGTCGATGGGCATCACGCTCCAGGCCGGGGTGGGGCTGGGCATCAACCCGCTCCTCGCCTACGGCACCGCCGAGCAGAAGGAGCGCTGGCTGCCGGCCCTCGTGGCGGGCGAGGCCCTCGCCGGCTTCGGGCTCACCGAGCCGGGCGCCGGCTCCGACGCCGGGGCGACCACGACCAAGGCCGAGCTCGTCGGCGACGAGTGGGTCGTCAACGGCGCCAAGCAGTTCATCACCAACTCCGGCTCCGACATCACGAGCCTGGTCACCGTCACCGCCCGCACCGGCAGCCGCGACGACGGCCGCCCGGCCATCAGCGCGATCATGGTCCCGAGCGGCACGCCCGGCTTCACCGCCGAGAAGGCCTACGACAAGCTCGGCTGGCACGCGTCCGACACCCACCCGCTGAGCTTCGAGGACGTCCACGTCCCGGCCGACCACCTGCTCGGCGACGAGGGCCGCGGCTACGCGCAGTTCCTGGCCACGCTCGACGACGGCCGGATCGCCATCTCGGCCCTCAGTGTCGGCTGCATCCAGGCCTGTCTCGACATGGCGGTCCACTACGCCGGCGAGCGGCAGACCTTCGGCGGCCCGATCGGCCGCAAGCAGGGCGTCGCGTTCCAGATCGCCGACCTCGAGGTCATGCTCCAGGCCAGCCGGATGCTGACCTACAGGGCCGCCGCCCTCAAGGACGCCGGCCGCCCGCACCAGGAGGTCAAGCGCGCCGCCTCGGTGGCCAAGCTCTACTCGACCGAGTCGGCCGTGAGTGCGACCCGGATCGCCACCCAGGTCTTCGGTGGCTACGGCTTCATGGAGGAGTACCCCGTCGCCCGCTTCTACCGCGACGCCAAGGTGCTCGAGATCGGCGAGGGCACCTCCGAGGTGCAGCGGATGCTCATCGCCCGGAGCCTCGGCCTGCCGGTCGAGTAGCCGGCTCGGCAACGGGCCGAGTGACGCGTCAGGCACCGCCGATCCCGCGAACGGAGCCCCTCTCCGTATAGGATCGACCCGTGTCGGACCGGTGGCAGCGCATCCTGGGTGAGGTAGGGCGGTTCTTCGCCGTCGCCCAGCTCGCCACCTGGGTCTCGTTCGTCCTCTTCAACGTGCTGGCCCACGGCTGGATCGTCGGCGGCTCGCTGATGCGTGACCAGCCCATCTGGGCCTACGTCCTGGCCAACTGCGTCGGCATGGTGATCAGCTACCACGGGGCCCGCGGCTGGGTGTTCCCGCACCGGCCGCCGCAGCAGGCCGACGGTGGGTGGACGGCCTACGTCATCATCAACCTGCTCGCGATGGTGCTGCCGGTCGGCTGCCTCGCGCTGACCCGCCACGTCCTCGAGATGGACTCGGTGCTCGCCGACAACCTGTCGGCCAACGGCGTCGGCCTGGTGCTGGCCTTCGTGGCCCGCTTCTACCTGTTCAAGCGGTTCGTGTTCCGGCGTCCGGTCGAGCCGGTCCACCCGGTCGCCGCGTCGCTCTGACCCGGTCGGGGTGACGGGGGCGGACACCCTCCGCGGGGTGTGGTGGGCGTCACCTCCCGGTCGCGAGGCTGGGGCCTTCGTTCTCGGGAGGTCCTCGCATGGTGCCGTCGTTCCTCGCTCGTGACCGGACCGTCGCCGGTCCGTCGTTCAACCGCTGGCTGATCCCGCCGGCCGCCCTCGCGGTGCATCTCTGCATCGGCCAGGTCTACGCCACGAGCGTCTACAAGAACGCCCTCGTCGCGCACTTCGACAGCAGCCTCACCACCATCGGCTTCATCTTCTCGCTGGCGATCGTGATGCTCGGCCTGGCGGCCGGCTTCGGCGGCACGTGGGTCGACCGCAACGGTCCGCGTGCGGCGATGTTCGTCTCCGCCTGCTTCTGGGTGACCGGCTTCCTGGTCGCTGCTCTCGGCATCTCGCTCGGTTGGCTGTGGCTGGTGTTCGTCGGCTACGGCGTCATCGGCGGCATCGGGCTCGGCATCGGCTACATCTCCCCGGTCTCCACGCTGATCAAGTGGTTCCCCGACCGCCCCGGTCTCGCGACGGGCATGGCGATCATGGGCTTCGGCGGTGGCGCGCTCATCGCGAGCCCGTTGAGCGGCCGCCTGATGAGCCTCTACGACGACGCCTACGACTCCGCCGACACCACCTCGGTCGCCGACGGCCACGCGGTGGCCCTGCTCTTCGTGACCCTCGCCGTGCTCTACGCCGTGTTCATGATGTTCGGCGCGTTCACCGTGCGGGTGCCCGCCGACGACTGGAAGCCCGCCGGCTGGGACCCGTCGACGGTGCGCGAGAAGAAGCTCGTCACCACCGACAACGTCTCGGCCGACAACGCCATCAGGACCCCGCAGTTCTGGTTGCTGTGGGCGGTCCTCTTCTGCAACGTGACGGCCGGGATCGGGATCCTCGAACAGGCCTCGCCGATGATCCAGGACTTCTTCCGCGAGGGCGACACGTCCACGGTGAGCGCGGCCGCGGCCGGGGGCTTCGTCGGGCTGCTCTCGATCGCCAACATGGCCGGCCGTTTCGTCTGGTCCTCGACGTCCGACGCCATCGGCCGCAAGCCGATCTACGTGCTCTACCTGGGTCTCGGGCTCGGGCTCTACTTCCTGCTGTCGACGGTCGGGTCGTCGTCGACGGCGCTGTTCGTGCTGCTGGCCGCGGTGATCATCAGCTTCTACGGCGGCGGCTTCGCCACCGTCCCGGCCTACCTGCGCGACCTGTTCGGCACCTACCAGGTCGGTGCGATCCACGGGCGCCTGCTGACGGCCTGGTCGGCGGCCGGCGTGGCTGGTCCGTTCATCGTCAACGGGTTCCTCGACGCCCAGGGCGAGCCCGGCTCGCTCACCGCCGACGCCTACCGCCCCGCGCTGCTGACCATGGTCGGCGTGCTCGCGATCGGGCTGGTGGCCAACGTGCTCGTCCGTCCGGTCGCCGAGCGCTTCCACGAACCCACGTCCGACCGGCCCGAGAAGGAGAGGAGTGCAGCATGAGCTCCCGACTCCTCGTCGCCTGGGCGCTGGTCGTCGTCCCGCTGGCCTACGGGCTGGTCGAGACCATCCGCAAGGCCTCAGCGCTGTTCGGCTGAGCCCGTCCCGAACGGGGACCGCCAGCCACCCCTATGGTTGCCGCGACTGGGTACGGTGCGCTCGTGCCCGCCACGGATCTCGCAGACCTGCTCGACCGAGCGGCCCTCAACGACACCGTCGCGTTCGCTGCCTTCTACGACCTCACCGTCGCCGACGCCTACCGGCTCGCGCAGCTGAGCGTCGATCCTGCGCGGGTCGACGACCTCGTGCACGACGCCTACCTCAACGCCTGGCTCGACAGCGCGTCCTACGCGCTCACCGGTTTCAGCGCCCGCGCCTGGCTGATGATCCTGGTGCAGCTCAACGTCTCACCCGAGCCCGTGGGTGGCGGCCACGTGTTCGCGACCTGACGCGGTCGGACGTTTGGTCCCGGCCACCTCCGGCAAGGCTCACGCCACGCCCCTACCAGGAGGAGTGAGCCAGATGGCCGACACCAACCCACGTCTGCGACGCCGCCCCGCCCCGCCGGTGGCGGCCGAGAGGCCCGGCGAACGGCTTGCTGACGAACCGACCGGACGCCGCGCGATCCCGCCGGTGGTCTACCTGCCGGTGAGCCCTGCGCCCGCCGCCGACCAGGGGGTCGTGCCGCTGGTCGAGCTGCGCCGTCTCGGCACGGGGGAGACGGCGCTCCTGGCCTACACCGCGCTCGACCGGCTGGTCGACGGCCTCGGGCCCCACCAGCCCTGGACGCTGCACGAGACCGCGCGGCTCGGCGAGATCGAGCAGCGCTCACCGTTCGACGTCGTCCTGTTCGACCAGCGGGTGCCGGCCGAGGTGCAGCACGGCGGTGCGCGATGACGATCGACGTCAGCCGCAGCGCGGCCCAGGCGATCGTCACGGGCCACCTCGACGCCGCCAACGCCATCAACGGCGTCGCCGAGGCGATCCCGCTGTCGGTCGACGCCGGCAGGGCCAGCGGCATCGTGGCCGACGCGATGGGAACCGTGATCGAGCAGCTGGGCGCCCTGGCAGACGCCCACGGTGCCGCCGGCACCATCGTCGTCGCCGCCTACAACCAGCTGCTGCGCACCGAGGAGGCCGTGGCGGACGAGTTCCTCGACCTCGCCGACGACGTACGTCGCGACAACCTCGGCAACCTGGGCGACTTCGCGAAGGGGAAGCCATGATCGACCTCCACGTCGACGGCAGGCCCGCCGCCGTCAGCAGGGCCGCCGACCTCATGGGGCGCACCGTCCCCGACGCCCTCGGCACCGCGGGCGCCGACGCCGCCCAGGGCGCCCGGGGCGGCGTCGGCTGGAGCGGCCGGTCCGGCACCGCCTACGCCGCCACCGCCGCCGACCTCGGCGCCGGTGGCAAGCAGGTCGCCGCCGCCAGCAGGCTGGTCGGCGACCGCCTGCGCGAGCTGGCCACCGAGCTCCAGGAGCTCAAGTCCGCCATGGCCGACCTCGCACAGCGGGCCCGGGACGCCGACCTCGACGTCAACGGCGAGGCCATCGAGGACCCCGGCGCCCCCGTCCCAGCCCCCCGGGCCTTGTCCGCCGACCCGACACCCGACGAGCGCGAGCAGCACGACCGGCTCGCCACCGCCCACGACGAGCAGCTGGCCCGGATCGAGGCCTACCGCCGGCTCTCCGACGATCGCGACCGGCTGTTCGAGGAGCACGAGGCCTGGGTGCACCGGCGCCTCGGGTCCCTGCCCGGACTGGTCGAAGAAGCGGTCGAGGAGCTCCCGAGGGTGCTGCTCGAGGTGGCCAAGGAGGCGCAGACGTCGGCCCTGGGCCGCTACGCAGCCGGCCTGCGCGAGCGGGCCCACGACCTCGAGGTCGACCAGGTCCGTCGGGCCCTGGAGCGCTCCGAGGAGACGCGTTCGCAGCGCGAGGCTCGCGAGGACGAGCGCCAGCGGCGTACCGCAGACGCCGATCGTCGCGCCGCCGACCTCACCGACGACTTCACGCGCCGGTTCGGCAAGGCCCTCGACCTGGCCGACAAGGGCTTCCCGCTCGTCGACCTGCTCGCCGGTACGCCGCCCGGCAAGGTAGCCGCGGAGGAGCTGCTGTCCTGGCTCGCCACCCGGGCCGGGCTCGCGGCACTCGGGCTCACCGGCGGACCAGCCCTCGTCGCCGGCCTCGGCCTCGGCATCGCCGGCGGGCTCGCGGCCGACGCCGTGTGGGACGCCCTCCCGCCCGAGGTCCGCGACAAGATCGACCCCAGCACGCTCCTGGGTCGTGACGACCCGGAGCCCGGCCGGGATCCGTCACCCCCCACCTCGAGTCCCGGGCCGACGGGCCCCTCCGGCCCGACGGTCGACGACGGCTTCGCTGTGCCCTACCCCGACCACGACCCGGGCATCGGGAGCCCGCGGCCCGACGGCGGCGACCGGGAGTTCTCGCACCCGTTCACCCTCGACGGCGACCCCCAGCCCGTCAGCGCCTGAACAGGACCCCGGACGCCGTCGAGCGCCCGTAGGGTGGACCGATGTTCGGGGTCGGGATGGTCGAGATGGTGCTCATGCTGATCGTCCTCGTCGCGGGCGTGTGGTTCGTCGCGCGGCGCTCGGGCTGACGGGGCCGGTCACGCCGAGTGCTACCGACCGCGCCGCGACGGCGACACCTCGCACCCGGTCGGCATGGCGCACACCTCAGGCGACGGACGGCCGCCGGTCGTGGCGACGCGGTGTCGGCGGCGTCGGCGGCGTCGGCGGCGTGCGGTCGGGCCACGTCCGGACGGCGTCGGGGAACGGGGCGGGCCAGGTGCCACGCGGCTCCGGCGAGTAGATCGTCCGGCGCTGCACGCCGCGGGCCCCGTCGGTGCGCCACGTGAGGGACGCCTCGGCCGGGTCGCGCTCGATGAGGTGGTCGACCGAGACCGAGGCCAGGTCGATCCGGTGGGTCTCGCACCAGGTGGACAGGGCGGTGCGGACGTCGTCGGGGAGCTCGTCGACGGGACCCGCGATCAGCAGGGTGGTCGGCGAGCACGTGAACAGCCGTTCGGGATCCATGCGGGTGGGGTCAGGTTTCTGTGGGGTGAGGAGTTGACACCAGGTTCAACGCCGCGGGGGCGGCGACGACACGGTCTGCTCGGTCAACACGGTGTGTGCTGCGCCACGGCGCCGTCGTACCCCGCCCTGTCAGGCGCGCACGGTCAAGGTGATCCAGTCGTGGTCGGACCCGGTGGTGGCGCGGCCGATGACGTCGAGACCACCGACAGCCTCGAAGACCGGGTCGTGGCAGACGCCGTCGAGCCCGTGCGCGACGTAGTGCAGCCCGAGCTGGGGGAAGGTCCGGTGCGGGGCGTAGGGCCAGGCGTCGTCGACGAAGCGCACCTTGCCGCAGGGGACGCGGTAGTTGAAGTCGCCGCCGCCCAGGACCGGCCAGCCCTCCGTCGTGTGGCGGTCGAGGAGCGCGAGCTCGGCCCGGACGTGGGCGCGGTACTCGCGGGTGCCGCGCCACACCGGTCGTACCGTGCCGTCCCGGCGCTGGACCCAGGCGTTGCGGTGGGTGGAGTAGGCGAGGGCGCGCCGACCACCGGGCAGGACGACGCGTGCCCAGGCGCCCCACCGGTCGTGGGCGACGAGGGAGCGCGGCACCGCCTCGGACAGCTGGACGACGCCCGAGTCGACGACCTCGACGTCTCCGCGCACGAGCAGGGCGACCTCACGACTGCCGTGGGTGCCGTCGCGGCGGCCGACATAGCGGTAGCCGGCCACGTCGTGCACGACAGCGGGCCAGCCGCCCGCGACCTCGCACAGGGCGACGAGGTGCGGCCAGCCGTCGACGAGGCGGTCGAGGTCCTGGGCCGGCTGGCGGTTGCGGACCGACAGGTTGGCCACGCGGACGTCGTACGTCGCGGTCACGGCCGGACCAGGGCTGCGGGCACGTGCCCATCATCCCGGCCCGGGTGGTCGTGAGCGCTCACCCCGACGACGGACTCCTCGCCGGACGGGGCAGCTGGTCGAGGACCCGGTAGAAGAGGTGGGTGACGCCGTGACCCACGACCACGCGCTGCTGCTCGAGCCGCACCGGGGCGCCGTCGAGCTCGTCGAACAGCCGGGTGCCGCTGCCGAGCAGCACCGGCGTGAGGTGGATCCAGAGCTCGTCGAGCAGCCCGAGGCGGAGGCACTGCATGGCGATGTCGCCGCCGGCGACCCCGACCGGCTTGTCGCCGGCCACGGCCCTGGCCTGGCGGATGGCGCTCTCGACGCCGTCGGTGACGAACCGGAACGGACCGTTCTCGCCCCGCCACTCCGTGGGCGCGTCGTGGGTGACGACGAAGCTCGGGATGCCCATCGGGTCGTCCCCGCCCCACGCCTCGGCGTCGTCGAACGTGACCCGGCCCGTGACGTTGGCGCCGAGGTCGAACGCGGCGCGCGCGACCGGCGCACTCGCCTCGTCGACGTGGAAGGTGAGGTCGCTGTTGGGCATCGGCACGGCGACGTCACCGCCGTCGTACCACGCGTGCACCTCGTCGGTGCCGTGGTCCTCGCGGGCGACGAAGCCGTCCAGCGACATCGACATCTCGACGACGACCCGGCCCGGCGTGGCGGTCCGGTCGCCCTGGTCGGTCCTGCTGTCGTTGCGTTCGGTCATGGGAGTGGTGACCGCTCGTCCCGGCCGGACTCATCGCGACGACGAGGGGTCAGCCGGTCGCCCAGAAGTCGGTCCACGCGTGGCCGAGGTCGGCGACCAGCGTGCGCAGCAGGGGCAATGACACGCCGACCACGTTGTGGGGGTCGCCCTCGATCGAGGTCACGAACGCGCCGCCGAGACCGTCGACGGTGAACGCACCCGCGACGTGGAGCGGCTCACCGGTGGCGACGTACGCCGCGATCTCGGCGTCGGTGACGTCGGCGAAGTGGACGGTGGTCGAGGCGGTGGCCTCGGCGACCCGGCCGGTCGCGGTGTCGCGGAGGCAGTGGCCCGTGTGCAGGACGCCGGAGCGGCCGCGCATCGCCGTCCACCGCGCCGTCGCGTCGGCGGCGTCGTCCGGCTTGCCGAGCGCCTGACCGTCGAGCTCGAGCACCGAGTCGCAGCCAAGCACGAGCGACCCGTCTGGCCGCTCGGGGCCGTCGGCGACCGCTCGGCACTTGAGACCCGCCAGGGCGAGGGCGAGGTCGGCCGGTGGCACCCCGCTCACCTGCGACTCGTCGACGCCGGAGACGACGACGAGCGGGTCGAGCCCCGCGCTGCGCAGGGTCTTGAGCCGGGCGGGGGAGGCGGAGGCGAGCACGAACGTCGGCACGCCGGTGACGTTACTGTCAGGCCGTGGCAACCGACGCGACCCGGGCCGGCCTGGTGGACGCTGCGACCCGTGCCTTCGCCGAGGACGGGGTCGCCACCGCGTCCCTGGTCGAGATCACCCGGCAGGCCGGGCAGCGCAACCGCGGCGCCGTGCAGTACCACTTCGGCGGCCGTGAGGGCCTGCTCGTCGCGGTGCTCGACCAGCACGCCGACTTCCTCGCGCGCCGCGAGGGCGAGCTGCTCGCCGTCGCCCGGACGCGACCACCCGACGACCTCCCGTCGGTCGTCGAGGCCATCGTGCGGCCGGCGGTGGAGCTCGCCGAGTCGGGGTGGCGCGGCCGTTGCTACCTGGCGATCCTCGGCGAGCTGGTCGAGCAGGACCCGGCCACGTTGAGCCCCGAGGTGGCCGCCGCGCTCGCGCGCACCGGCGGCTACGAGGTCTACGCCCTGCTGGCCGAGCGGGTGCCGGCCTACGACGAGGAGCTGCGCACCGAGCGGTTCTCGCTGCTCACCTCGTTCGTCCTCGGCACCGTCGCCCGACGGGCCCGTGGGGGCGAGGACGGCCGGCCGCAGCTGCCGCTGGAGCGGTTCGTCGACAACCTCGTCGACCTCGGGACGGCGATGGTGGTCGCCCGCGCCCGCTGACCCGTCGTCGATCTACGACGGGTCAGCGTGGTGGTGGACCCCGTTGACGGTTACTACGGGCTCCTAATACGTTCGGCTCGTGACGTCCGTCACACGGGAGGGGTGCGACATGAGAGCCGTCCGCGTGGTCCGGCACGGAGAGCCGAGCGAGGCGATCTGCGTCGAGGACGTCGAGGTGCCCGAGCCCGGGCCCGGCCAGGTGCGCGTCCGGGTTGCGGCTGCCTCCCTCAACTTCGGCGACGTCGCCCGCTGCCGCGGCGGGGTCAACGCCTCGATGGCCGCGCCGCCGTTCACGCTCGGCATGGACGTGGCCGGCGTCGTCGAGGCGGCCGGCGAGGGCATGGAGCGGTGGCTGGACCGGCGGGTCGTCGGCATCACCCCGCAGGCCGTCGGCGGGCTCGCCGAGCACGCCCTGGCCGGGACCGTCCTCGACGCCCCACCCGGGTACGACGACGTGGCGGCCGCGGCGTTCACCCTGCCGTTCCACGTCTCGTGGCTGGCGCTGCACGAGCGCGCCCGGCTGGCC
>NZ_JAURVJ010000041.1 GCF_030655615.1 Nocardioides sp. | reverse complement strand
GGCCGCGGTCCCGGCCGGCGCGCTGGTGCCGTCGCCGCTGGGCCCGGTCGAGCCGGAGGTCGTCGCCGAGATCCGGGCCCTCGAGGCGGTGGCGCACGGCTGGGACCTCGGGGTCGCGCTGGGCCGACCGCTGGGCCGCGCGGCGTCGTACGACGTCGACCTCGAGCCGCTCGTCGGGGCGACCGACCGGCTGCGGGCCGGGCTCGAGGTCACCCGGCCGGGCAACACGGCGTACGGCACGGCGATCGAGGTCGCCGACGACGCGCCGACGCTCGACCGGCTGCTGGCGCGGCTCGGTCGTCGGGTCTAGGAGCTCACAGGTCGAGCTTGTAGCCGAGGCCGCGGACGGTGACGAGGTACTTGGGCTCGCCCGGGTCGGGCTCGAGCTTGGCGCGCAGGCGCTTGACGTGGACGTCGAGAGTCTTGGTGTCGCCGACGTAGTCGGAGCCCCAGACGCGGTCGATGAGCTGGCCGCGGGTGAGGACCCGGCCGGGGTTGCGCAGGAACATCTCGAGGAGCTCGAACTCCTTGAGCGGCAGCCGCTGCTCGTGGCCGTCGACGGTGACGACGTGGCGCTCGACGTCCATGCGGACCGGGCCAGCCTCGAGGGTGTCGGGCAGCAGGTCGGGGTCCTGGCCGCGGCGCAGGACCGCCCGGATGCGGGCGACGAGCTCGCGCGGGGAGTAGGGCTTGGTGACGTAGTCGTCGGCGCCGAGCTCGAGCCCGACGACCTTGTCGACCTCGTCGTCCTTGGCGCTGACCATGATCACGGGGACGTTGGAGGTCTGGCGGATGGTGCGGCAGACCTCGGTGCCGGGCAGGCCGGGAAGCATCAGGTCGAGCAGCACGATGTCGGCGCCGTTGCGGTCGAACTCGGTGAGGGCGGAGTTGCCGTCGGCCGCGATGGCGACCTCGAAGCCCTCCTTGCGCAGCATGTAGGCGAGTGCCTCGCTGTAGCTCTCTTCGTCCTCGACGACGAGTACGCGGGTCATGTTCGGTCCTTCAGGGTGGGGGCGGACGCCGACTGCGCCTCGCCTGAGTCAGCGATGGACGCGTGCGCCTCGGCACGCGGGAGGGTGAGCGTGAACGTCGACCCCTGGCCCTCGACGGACCACACGGTCACCTCGCCGCCGTGGGTGGCGGCGACGTGCTTGACGATCGAGAGGCCCAGACCGGTGCCGCCGGTAGAGCGGTGGCGCGCCGGGTCGACGCGGTAGAAGCGCTCGAAGATCCGGTCGATCTCGACCCGGGGGATGCCGATCCCCTGGTCGACGACGCTGATGGCGACGAACGCGTCCTCGACGCGGCTGGTGACCAGCACGGTCGAGTCGGGCTCGGAGTAGTGGACGGCGTTGGCGACGAGGTTGGCGACGGCCGTGGTGACCTGCTCCTCGTTGCCGAGGACCTTGAGTCCGCGCTCGCCGCCGGAGACGACCGAGATGCCCTTGGCCGCGGCGTCGATCGCGCTGGTGTCGACGGCCAGGCCGATGACCTCGTCGAGCGACATCGGCAGCGGCGAGTCGAGCGGCTCGTCGCCCTGCAGGCGGGAGAGCTCGATGACCTGCTGCACGAGCACGGTCAGCCGGTCGCTCTCGAGGAGCATCCGGTCGGAGAACCGCCGGACCGCCTCGGGGTCGTCGGACGCCTCGTGCACGGCCTCGGCGAGCAGCCGGATGGCGCCCACCGGGGTCTTGAGCTCGTGGCTGACGTTGGCGACGAAGTCGCGTCGTACGGACTCGACCCGGCGCTCGCGGGTGCGGTCCTCGACCAGCGCGAGCACGAGCCGCGAGCCCAGGGGAGCGACGCGGACCGTGACGTGCCGGGCGGGTGCCTGCTCGCGCGGCATCACCAGCTCGGTCTCGCGGATCTGGCCGTCGCGGCGCACCTCGCAGACCAGCGACGCCAGCTCCGGCGTCACCAGCGACGTGCCGCGGACGAGACCCATGGCGTAGGCCGGTGCCGAGGCCTTGAGCACGACGTCGGAGTCGTCGACGATGACCGCGCTGCTGCGCAGGACCGACAGCACGGCCGCGACGGCGGGCGGCACGGCCTGGTCGTCGCTGCCGACGGGCTCGTGCTGCTGCCGGTCGCTGATGTGCCACGCCAGGACGGCGCCTCCGGCGACGACGGCGCCGATCACCGCGGCGAGGAACGCCTGGGTCGTCGGATCCACGTGTTGATCGTACGGCGGTGGGTGCCGTCCGTTTGCCGGCGTGCGTTGTGACTTCCCTCTGTTCATCCGCCGTTCACCGGATGCGCCCGGACCGGTCCGCGACCCCACCTACGGTTGCGACATGCGCGATCAGTTCCACGACCAGCTCCAGTCCGTCTTCGACGACCTCGCCGCCATCTGCCGCCAGGTCGAGGTGGCCGTCGGCCGCGCGACCAAGGCCCTGATGAACGGCGACGTCGTCACCGCCGAGGAGGTGATCAGCGCCGACATCGACATCGACCGCGCCCGCGAGCGCGTCGAGGACGCAGCCTTCGAGCTGCTGTCGCTCCAGGCGCCGGTCGCCGGTGACCTGCGCACCGTCGTCGCCGCGCTGCGGATGGTCAGCGAGCTCGAGCGGATGGGCGACCTCTCCGTCCACGTCGCCAAGATCGCCCGCCTCCGCGTGCCCGAGATCGCCGTCCCCGACGCCGCCCGCCCGACGATGTCGCGGATGGCCGCCGTCGCCGAGGACATGGTCCGCCGCGTCGCCGACATCATCACCTCCCGCGACGTCGAGGCCGCGATCATCCTCGGCCGTGACGACGAGGAGATGGACCAGCTGCGCCGCAACAGCTTCGCCGAGCTGCTCGCCGACGACTGGGCCCACGGCGTCGAGGCCGCTGTCGACATCGCGCTGCTCGGTCGCTACTACGAGCGCATCGCCGACCACGCCGTGTCGGTCGCCAACCGGGTGGTCTTCGTGGTCACGGGTGAGAGCCCGCACGCGGTGTCGGGCAACTGAGTTCGACCTAGGTCGCGGGTCCGGGTCCGCGGACTGGCGCGGCCCCGGTCACCAACTCGAGCGATCGCACGAGTTGGTCGGGGCCCTGACCGTCACCCAACTCGAGCGATCGCACGAGTTGGGCGCGTTTCGGGTCTGATCGAACGACCAACTCGTGCGATCGAACGAGTTGGGGACCAGGCGTCCCGGGCTGCTTGTCGGGGCCTGTGGATGACCGCAGCGGGCTTCGCCGAACGAGGGCATGGTGTCCCGCTATGAGCGAGGAATCCACCCCCGACAAGGTCGACCTCGATCGACCGTTCACCCGAGCGACCCTCAAGGCCGTCGGCCTCGACGCCAGCATGCTGCGCCCCCCGGAGTACGTCCGGGTGCTTCCGTGGGTGTGGTCCCGGAAGGCGACCGTCAACGCCCTCACCCTCATCCGGGCAGCGCTCCTGATCCACCCGTCCGCGGCCTACGCCAGCTTCGTGTCGGCGGCCATCGTGTTGGGGCTGCCGGTTCCTGACCCGCCGTTCGTGCACGTGACCGTGACCAAGCACAAGGACCGCAGGTTCAGGCCGCAGATCAAAGCCCACGTGACCGACCGGAAGCAACCCGTCATCGAGGTCGACGGCATCCGGACGACCGATCCGGTCGCCACCTTCATCGACTGCGCCGGACTGCTTGGGCTCGTCGACCTCGTCGTCCTCGGCGACGCCCTCGTGAAGAAGTACCGCATCGAGCCTGCAGCGCTTGTCGCGGCGTGCCAGAAGAGCACCGACTACTACGCCAACCTCGCACTCATCGCGGCCTGCTTCGTCCGCAAGGGCGTCGACTCGCCCATGGAGACGAGGCTGCGGATGCTCATCGTGCTCGCGGGGCTCCCCGAGCCGGTCGTCAACTACAAGATCTACAACGACGACGGCACCTGGCGACGGCGGTTCGACCTCTGTTATCCCGGCATCAAGCTCATCGTCGAGTACGACGGCCTCCACCACGCCGAGCCCGACAACAGGGAGAAGGACCTCGAGCGCCGCGAGGAGTTCGACGACGAGGGATACCGCATCATCGTCGTCACCGCCCGTGGCATCTACCGGACCCCGGAGAAGACGCTGCAGCGCGTACGCCGGCAGCTCGTCGAGCGCGGGATGTCCGACGTGCCGGAGATCGACGACCGTTGGCAGGAGTACTTCGGCGCCTGACGGTCTCGCGGCACCAACTCGTGCGATCGCACGAGTTGGGCATTGGTCGGCACCGGTTCGGCCCGTCAACTCGTGCGATCGAACGGGTTGGGCGTCGGTCGGCAAGGTCGCGGCACCAACTCGTGCGATCGCACGGGTTGAGCGTCATTCGGCACTGGTTCGGCCGTCAACTCGTGCGATCGAACGAGTTCGGTGCGGGTCAGCCCAGGTCGCGTCACCAACTCGTGCGATCGCACGAGTTGAGCACCGCATCAACACCGCCACGCCCGTCAACTCGTGCGATCGAACGAGTTGAGCACCGAATCAGCACCGCCACGGCCGTCAACTCGTGCGATCGAACGAGTTGGTACCCCAGCCCGACCCGGGACGAACGAGCTCAGCGACCCTGGTTCGCCACAGCAGCTGCGGCCGCGGCAGCGGCCTCGGGGTCGAGGTAGCGACCACCCGGCGTGACCGGGACGAGGTCGTCGTCGAGCTCGTAGAGCAGGGGCATGCCCGTGGGGATATTGAGCTGGCTGATGTCGTCGTCGCTGATGCCGTCGAGGTGCTTGACGATGGCGCGGAGGCTGTTGCCGTGGGCGGCGACGAGGACGGTGTGGCCGGCGCGGAGGTCGGCGACGACGTCGGACTCCCAGTAGGGGAGCAGCCGGACGATGACGTCCTTGAGGCACTCGCTGCGGGGGAGCTCGTCGCCGAGGTCGGCGTACTGCGGGAGGCCGGCCTGGGAGTACTCCGACGAGTCGTCGAGCGGGGGCGGGGGGACGTCGAAGGAGCGGCGCCACAGCATGAACTGATCCTCGCCGAACTCGGCGAGGGTCTCCTTCTTGTCCTTGCCCTGCAGGGCGCCGTAGTGGCGCTCGTTGAGGCGCCACGAGCGGCGGACGGGGATCCAGTGCCGGTCGCAGGCGTTGAGGGAGAGGTGGGCGGTGGTGATCGCCCGGCGCTGCAGCGAGGTGTGGACGACGTCGGGGAGCAAGCCGGCCTCGGCCAGCAGGCGGCCGCCTCGCACGGCCTCGGCACGGCCCGTGTCGGTGAGGTCGACGTCGACCCAGCCGGTGAACAGGTTGAGGGCGTTCCACTCGCTCTCGCCGTGGCGGAGGAGGATCAGCGTGGCGGTCATTCGGCCGGCTCCGAGGCCTCGGTGTCGGCCTCCTGGCCGGCACCCTCCTCGCCGGGCTCGCCGTGCTCGACCGGGGACGCCGGCTCGCACGAGTACTTGCCGGGCTCGCCGTCGGCCTCGGACTCGGCGTCCTCGGAGGTGCTCTCGAGCTCGTTGGTGGCCTCGGACGCGGCCTCGGACGCGGCCTCCTCGGGCGCCTCGGTGCCGGTGCCGGGGTCGAGCTGCGGCTCGGGGAGGGTCAGCTCGGTCAGCTTGTCGAGGGAGTACTGCCGGCACGGCGTCACGACGTTGACGTTGACCGTCGTGGTCTGGCCGGTGTCGAAGGTCAGCGTGACGGGCACGAAGTCACCCGCGCCGAACTCGCCCGCGACGTCGATGCCGCCGGTCTGGAACAGGCTCTCGCGACCGCCCGCCGCGATCTCGACGGGCTGCGTGTCGGCGCCCTGCGTGACCTGGTCGGTCTGCTCGAGGCCCTGCAGCGAGGCGGGCTCGTCGAGGTCGTTATTGACCAGCGTGGCGACGAACAGCCCGAGGTTGTCCTGGCCCGCGATGATCACCGCGCCGAGCACGTCGACCGACCCCTCGCGGTCGTTGGCGCCGTTGCTGATCGTGTTGACCCGGTCGGTCGCATAGTCGAAGCCACAGCCGCCGAGCAGCGGGGTGGCGACCAGCGCCCCCGCGGCGAGGAGAGTCAGACGGCGGGACCGGAGGGGCCGCATCAGCATGAAGAGACCTTCGCAGGGAACGGGACGGGCACGAGCGTGCCCCAGCCTAGTGGTGGCCCGGCACACCCCGACCACTGGAGCATGCCCCCAGTGTCGCCGCGCGTCACTGGCGCAGCCCGATCGTCCCGCCGACGACCACGATCGCCGCCAGCACGAGGCCGGTGTAGGTTGCCGACACCAGCAGCAGCCGCGACGCACCCAACCGCCGCCCGAGCGCCAGGGGCAGGTAGGTCCACTTGTCGGCGTCGTCGGCCACCAGGCCCCAGATCGCGCGGAGGAAGTGCACCCCCACCCCGAGCAGGGCGAACAGCACGACCATCGCGACCTCGGGCGGGTCGCCGTCGGCGCCACCGCCCCAGCCGCCGAAGGAGAGGTACGCCGCGAACAGGGCGTACTGCCCCGCCCACGACAGGAAAGAGAACCGGCCGCGTCGCAGCGCGACGTTGCCCAGCAGCCCCACCGCGAGCGAGGCCAGGAAGTAGGTACCGGCGGTCACCCCGGTCGAGATCGACAGCGGGATGACCAGCAGCACCGCCACGACCAGCGCGAACCACGCGCTCCCCGGGTCGAGCCGGCCGTCGGCCACCGGCTTGCGGGGCGTGCGGTGGCGGGCGTCGGTCTCGCGGTCGACGATGTCGTTGTGCCAGCCCAGGATCGCCTGGCCGACCAGGCCCGTCGCGGCGACCACGGCGGCCTCGCGCAGCGGCCGGTCGGAGGCCAGTGCGGCGACGCCGAGCCCCGCCCCCGTGACCAGCGCCTGGCGCGGGTGGGCCGCCTGCAGCAGCAGCACCGGGGTGGCGTCGGCGACCGACAGCCGCAGCCGCGACGTACGGCGGGCCGGCGGCTCGGTCGCGAGTACGTCGGCCTCGTCGGCGACCGGCTCGACCTCGGGCTCGACCCCGACCACGGTGTCGTCCGCCACCACGTCCGGGTCGCCGACGGACTCGTCGGCCGGGTCGTGGACCAGCTCGTCGACCGGCCCCTCGACCGGCCCGTCGACCGGTCCCTCGACGGCAGGGTCGCGCCGCTTCCAGCGCTGCAGCTTCGCCATGTCGAGCAGTATCGACCACCCGCCCCGCGAAGGGCTCGCGCCACCCCCGAGAAGCCCTCGCCACCACACGTTGGGGCTTCTGTCAAGATGTTCCAAGAGCCCGCTCAGGCCTCTGACCTGCACAAACGCCGCCTGAGAGCTCCCTGAGGCGTGCTAGGATGGAAGCCTAGGAAGGGGTTCATCACATATGACTTTCACCGTCGGCGAAACGGTCGTCTATCCCAATCACGGGGCCGCCATCATCGAGGACATCGAGATGCGCACGATCAAGGGAGAGGACCGCGAGTACCTCGTACTCCGGATCGTCGCCCAGCAAGACCTGGTCGTCCGCGTGCCTGCCTGCAACCTCGACCTCGTGGGTGTCCGCGACGTCGTCGACAAGGAGGGCCTCGACCGTGTGTTCGACGTCCTCCGTGCCGAGCACGTCGAGGAGCCGACCAACTGGTCGCGCCGCTACAAGGCCAACCTCGAGAAGCTCCACTCCGGCGACGTCATGAAGGTGTCCGAGGTCGTCCGTGACCTGTGGCGCCGCGAGCGTGACCGTGGCCTGTCCGCCGGCGAGAAGCGGATGCTGGCCAAGGCGCGCCAGATCCTCGTCTCCGAGCTGGCCCTGGCCGAGCACACCAACGAGGACAAGGCCGAGACCATCCTCGACGAGGTCCTCGCGTCCTGAGCTCCACCTGAACCACCGATCCACCCAGCCTCACTCGACAGCCCCGGCCACCGGCCGGGGCTGTCGTGCGTCCGTGGTGGGCGCTACGTTCAGCGCTGATGGACGACTTCTGGGACGACGAGCCCGCCGGTGCCCTCGGCACCGTGCTCACCGACGACCGCGGCTCGCTGCCGTTCCTGCTCGTCCACGGCGAGGCGCTCGCTGCCGCGGCGGCCTGGGCGCTCGGCGAGGCCGGCGTGACCATCGTCGACCAGACCGTCCCGTGGAGTGCGCTGGTCGAGGCGGCCGAGCCCTTCGTCCTCCACGACAGCCTCTGCCCGCTCACCCCGCCCGACTTCATCGCGGCCTGCGTCGAGCGGAGCGCGGCCACGGGGGCCGTCGTGGTCGGCGTACGACCGGTCACCGACACCGTCAAGCAGGTCGCCGGCGGCTACGTCGGCGCGACGGTCGACCGCGAGACCCTGCTCCTCGTCTGCTCGCCGGTCGTGCTCCCGGGCGCGGTGGTCGCCACGCTCGACGCGCTGCCCACCCACGACCTGACCGAGCTCGTGGCCGCCCTGCGCGCGTCCCACGAGGTCGTCACCGTCGAGGCGCCCCCGACCGCGGCCCGTGTCTCAGGGCCCGACGACGTGCGGCTCCTGGAGAGCCTCCGCGACGGCTAGGTCGCCGGGCCAGGTCACCTTGAGGTTGAGCACGCTGCTCGGCACGGCCGCGATCCGTACGTCGGGCGCGTAGCGCTCCAGGCAGGCCGCCGTGTCGGTCCCCGAGAACCCGCCCGCCTCCGCCGCGGCGTACGCCGCCAGCAACGGCTCGGCGGCGAAGGCCTGCGGCGTCTGCACGGCGCCCAGCCCCGCGACGACGCCGCCGGGTCCCAGCAGCGTCGGTGCCGCCACGACCGGGATCGCGCCGCCGTGCTCGCGGGCCGCCGCCAGCACCGCCTCGAACAGCGCCGGCGACGCCAGGGGCCGCGCGCCGTCGTGGATCGCGACCACGTCGACCGCGCCGGAACGGATGTCGTCGCGGAGCACCCGCAGGGCCGCCCACTCCGAGTCGTGGCGCGTCACGCCCCCGGCGACCAGGGCGACCTCGGCCGCCCCGAGGTGCGGGCCGAGCGCCGCGGCCACCGCCTCCTGCTCGCCGTCGCGCACGACGACGACCACCCGTACGACGTCAGGGACGGCCAGCGCGGTCAGCACGGAGCGGGCGAGGAGGGGAACGCCGCCGAGCGGCAGCAGGACCTTGTTGACCTCGGCGCCGACCCGGGTCCCGGCCCCGGCGGCGAGGACGACGACGGCGGCGGGCACCCGGCGAGTCTGCCAGCCGGCTCCGCCGGATCATTTTCATGGCTGTAACACAGTGAAACGTGGGCGTGCCGAGCGCCGATCTACGTTCCCTGACAT
Organism: Nocardioides sp.; assembly: GCF_030655615.1. GTDB lineage: Bacteria > Actinomycetota > Actinomycetes > Propionibacteriales > Nocardioidaceae > Nocardioides. Next base: position 14,153 of record NZ_JAURVJ010000041.1, on the reverse strand, counting down.
GACGCCGCGCTCGCCCTCCCGCGAGGAGTGGCACCCCGTGTGCAAGATGGCCGACCTCGAGGTCGAGCGTGGGGTGGCGGCGCTGGTCCACGGGCAGTCGGTGGCGATCTTCCGCGCGGCCGACGACACCGTCTACGCCCTCGGCAACCACGACCCGTTCGCCAAGGCCTCGATGATCGCCCGCGGCATCGTCGGGGTCCGCCACGGCGTCCCGTTCGTCGCCTCGCCGGCCCACAAGCACGCCTTCGACCTGCGCACCGGACGCTGCCTCGAGGACGCCCACGTCACCGTGCCGGCGTACGCCGTCAAGGTCGTCGACGGCGTCGTCCTCGTCGGCCAGCGCAAGGCCCAGGCCGCCTGAAGCCGAGATGGTCCCCCACCAACGGGATTCTGGAGTCGTTCAAGAATCCCGTTCGTTGGGGACTACCGCGGCGGCGCAGCAGGTACCGGGACGATCAGGGCGGTCGCGATGGCGGCGGCCCCCTCACCGCGGCCGGTGAGGCCGAGGCCGTCGGTGGTCGTCGCGCTGACGGTGACGGGTGCGCCGGCGGCGGCGGAGAGCACGGCCTCGGCCTCGGCGCGGCGCGGGCCGAGGCGGGGGCGCTCGGCGATGACCTGGACGGCGACGTTGCTGACGGCGTAGCCCGCGGCCGTCACCCGCCGTACGGTCTCGGCCAGCAGCGAGACGCCCGAGGCGCCGGCCCACTCGGGCTCGGCGGTGCCGAAGTTGGAGCCCAGGTCGCCCAGCCCGGCGGCCGAGAGCAGCGCGTCGCAGGCCGCGTGCGCGGCGACGTCGGCGTCGGAGTGGCCCGCGAGCCCCTGCGCCTCGTCGGGGAACGAGAGCCCCGCCAGGTGCATCGGCACCCCGTCGGCGTAGCGGTGCACGTCGACGCCGATCCCGGTCCGCGGCAGGGGGTACGGCGGGCGTAAGGGGTCCGTCATGTCCGCGGAAGTCACTCGGCGATCATGCCTGAGGGAGAATGGCGGCATGAAGAGGTCCGCGGTCGGGTGGTGGTTCGCCGGCGTGCTCGCCGGGTTCACCGGCTTGGCCGTCAACTACGCGCTCACCGAGTGGTTCAACCAGCCCGGCGCCGTCATCGCCGTCGCCGACTTCGTCCGCGACCACTCGCCGGCCGGCATCGTCAACTGGGCCCGGGAGAACTCCGGCAAGAAGATCACGGTCCCCGCGATCCTGCTGATCCTCGTCCTCGTCTTCGCGCTCATCGGCCGGCTGGCGCGCGACCGCTGGTGGGTCGCGGTCGCCGGCTACGGCGCCGTGGGGGTCCTCGGCGGCGCCGCCGTGCTCACGACCAACGGCGCGACGGTCGCCCGGCTCGTGCCGGTCGCGGTCGGGTACGTCGCCATGGTCGGCGCGCTCTCCCTGCTCGGCGAGCGGCTCGGCCGCCTGCAGGCGCTCGACGACCAGCAGGTGTTCGGCGAGCTCTGGCGCGGCCGCCGGCGGGACTTCCTCGTCGTGGTCGGTGCCGTGTTCGGTGTCGCGGGCATCTCCGGCATCGCGGGACGGGTCCTCGGCGGCGACGTCCGCAAGCAGAAGGAGGAGCAGAAGAGCCTCCGTCTCCCGGTCACCGCACCGGTCGTGCCCTCCGGAGTCCGTGTCGACGTCGACGGCGTCCAGCCCTGGATGACGCCGGCCGACGAGTTCTACCTGATCGACACCGCGTTCTCGCGGCCCGTCGTCCTGGCCGAGGACTGGTCGCTGCGCATTCACGGGATGGTCGACCGCGAGATCGTCATCGACTACAACGACCTCATCGCCCGCGACGGCGTGGAGGCCTGGATCACGCTCAACTGCGTCTCCAACGAGGTCGGTGGCGACCTCATCGGCAACGCCTGGTGGAGCGGCACGCTGCTCGCGCCCCTCCTGCGGGAGGCCGGCATCCAGGACGGCGCCGACGCGGTGCTGCAGACCTCCGACGACGGCTGGACCTGCGGCACCCCGCTCACCGAGATCATGGACGGCCGCCAGGCGATGCTCGCCGTCGCGATGAACGGCGAGCCGCTGCCCCGCGACCACGGCTACCCCGTGCGCACCATCATCCCGGGGCTCTACGGCTACGTCTCCGGCACCAAGTGGGTCGTCGACATGGAGGTCACGACCTTCGACCAGATCGACGCCTACTGGACTCAGCGCGGCTGGGGCGAGCTCGGGCCGGTCAAGATCGCGTCCAAGGTCGAGGTCCCCAGCAGCGGCGACGAGGTGTCGGCGGGCGAGGTCGTCGTCGCCGGCACCGCCTGGATCCAGCACACCGGCATCTCCGCGGTCGACATCCAGGTCGACGGCGGTCCCTGGACCTCCACCGACCTCGGCCGCGCCGCCAGCACCGACACCTGGGTGCAGTGGAAGGCGACCGTCGAGCTCGAGGCCGGCGACCACACCGTCACCGTGCGGGCCACCGACGCCCAGGGCAACGTGCAGACCAGCGTGCGGGCCGACGTGCTCCCCGACGGTGCGACCGGGTGGCACTCGGTCGACTTCACCGCGACGTGACCCGCGACGTGACGGCCGACTTCGCCGACCGCGACGGCGTCGCGCTGGTCGTCGGCGGCAACGGCGGGCTCGGCGCCCCGATCGCCGCGATGCTCGCCGCCCGGGGCTCCCAGGTCGCGGTGACCTACCGCCGCGAGGCACCCGCCGACGGGGCGGCGTACCGGCTCGACCTCGGCGACCTCGCCTCGGTCCCCGCCGTGCTCGACCGGGTCGCCGCCGAGGGCGGCGGGATCCACACCCTCGTCCACGCGGCCGGCCCGCACGTCCCGATGGTGCACCTCTCGCGCGTCCCGCCGGGCCAGATGGCCGAGCAGCTGGCGGCCGACGCGGCGGCGTTCTTCGCCGTGGTGCACGCCGCGCTGCCCCACCTGCGCGCCGCACGGGGCTCCGTCGTCGCGGTGACGACGGCCGCGACCGCGCGCTACCCCGTGCGCGACGGGCTGTCCTCGGCGCCCAAGGCCGCCGTCGAGGCGATGGTGCGCGCGCTCGCCGCGGAGGAGGGCCGGTTCGGCGTACGCCTCAACGCCGTCGGTCCCGGCATGCTCACCGACGGCATGGCCGAGCGGCTGATCGGCTCCGGCGACCTGTCCGACGCCGACCTCGAGATCACCCGCGGCCACATCCCGCTGCGGCGCTTCGGCTCGGCCGCCGACGTCGCCGAGGCCGTCTGCTTCCTGGCCTCCGACCGGGCCGGGTTCGTCAGCGGCCAGAAGCTCGACGTCGACGGCGGCTACGGCGTCTGAGCCGATGGTCTCGACGCGCTGACGCGGCTTCGTTCCTCACCCGCGTCGCTTGCTCGACCTGCGCCCGTGTCCGACAGCGGCCTCACCAGTTGCCGGGAGACCGCTTCGGCAGCGGGTGGGCGGCGTCGCGGATCACGTAGACGAGGCCACCCGAGCGCGGCAGCCAGGCCCGCTCGAACTGGCCGCGGTCGTAGGTGCGGCGCACACCGGCGCGGGTGCTCGCCGCCGGGTCGTTGACCACGACGTCGCCGTCGTCGGTGAACCCGGCGATGACCAGCAGGTGGCCGGCGGTCGAGCTGATCGGGGCGCCGTCGAGCTCGCCGGAGCCGAACGTCACCGACGCCACCAGCGGGATGCCGGCCTTGATGAACCGCTCGGCCTCGCGCAGGTCGCGGAGCCGGGTGACGAAGGCCTTGCCGGCCAGCGGGGCGGCGTAGGCCGTGTTGAACGGCCAGTTGCCGGTGCCGTCGTAGTCGTGGTCGTAGGTCATCCGCGCGGCGTAGTCGACCCACGGGTCGGTGTGGCCCGACGGCACCCAGTTGTACGACGCCGCGCGGGGCAGCTTCTCGTAGTAGCCGAGCACCATCGAGGTCGAGGTCGGCGAGCACCAGGCCTCACCGCCGTTGCCCCACTGCGGGAAGTGACCCCGGTGGACCATCTGCGAGTAGCGGGGGACGTCGAGCACCACGCCCCTCGCCACCCCGGGCGCCGAGGTGGCCGGCGCCGTGGTCGGCAGCGAGGAGGCGACCGCGCCGACGGTGTCGAACGAGGGCCTCACGGTGGTACCGGCGCGGCGGCCCAGGACGACCCGGACCTGCCACGAGGTCAGCCCGGCGGCGGCCTTCCAGGTGTCGACGTCGACGCTGGCGAGGTCGTCGGCCTGGCCGGAGTCGGTGGTGCGCTTGGTGTAGGTGTCCCACAGGGCCCAGCGGCCCATGAGGTCCCAGGACGAGAGCGTGCCGGCGGCGTTGCGGCCGCGCACCCGCACCTCGACGAAGCTGTCGGCGGGCGTGACGGCCGACCACGACGGCACGAGCTGGGTGAACGCGAAGCCGGGGGAGACCCAGCCCGACTCCCACTTGGCCGTCTCGTAGGTCGTCCGGCCGACCTTGCGCCGTGCGGCCGAGGTCGTGAACGCGGCCCGGCCGTTGGCCACGGTGACGCCGTAGGAGCGGCCCGCGGCGAGCTCGGCCGTCGAGTCCCACTGGTGGTAGTCGATCCGGCGGGCCTGCGCCGCCACGGGGGTCGCCGTCGTCGCGACGTCCGTCTCCGCCGTACCGGTGGTCACCGCGGCAACGTAACAGGACACGAGGACAGCACTGAGGGACAGTCGAGCGAGGGGGAGGCGCACTGTCCGACGGTACGTCACATCTGCCCCATCCGTCACAGGATCGACGCCGACCCGTCGTAGATCTACGACGGGTCAGCGCAAATGGGCCAGCGGGAGCCGCGATCTCTAGACTTGGTCGGTGACCTTCCGGCTCTACGACACCGCGACGCGCGAGGTGCGCGACTTCCGACCCCTCGAGGAGGGGAAGGCGGGCGTCTACGTCTGCGGTCTCACGGTGCAGTCGGAGCCCCACGTCGGCCACGTCCGGTCGGCGGTCAACTTCGACGTGCTGCGGCGCTGGCTGACCCACCAGGGCTACCAGGTCAGCTTCATCCGCAACGTCACCGACATCGACGACAAGATCCTGGCCAAGGCCGCCGAGCAGGGACGACCGTGGTTCAACCTGGCCTACGAGATGCACGGCAAGCTCACCGAGGCGCTCGCGAGCATCAACGTGCTCCCGCCGACCTACGAGCCCGGCGCGACCGGCCACGTGCCCGAGATGCTCGAGCTCATCGACACCCTCGTCACCCGCGGCCACGCCTACGCCGCCGAGGACGGGTCGGGCGACGTCTACTTCGACGTGCGCTCGTGGCCGTCCTACGGCGAGCTCACCGGGCAGAAGGTCGACGACATGGAGGCGGCCGAGGACGCCGACCCGCGCGGCAAGCGCGACCCGCGCGACTTCGCCCTGTGGAAGGGGTGGAAGAAGGAGTCCGAGCCCGACACCGCCGCCTGGCCCTCGCCCTACGGTCCCGGCCGCCCCGGCTGGCACATCGAGTGCTCGGCGATGGCCGGCAAGTACCTCGGCCCGGCCTTCGACATCCACGGCGGCGGCGTCGACCTGCGCTTCCCCCACCACGAGAACGAGCAGGCCCAGTCCCGCGCGGCCGGGCACCCGTTCGCGTCGTACTGGATGCACAACGCCTGGATCACCACGGCCGGCGAAAAGATGAGCAAGTCGCTCGGCAACGCGCTGCAGGTGCCCAAGGTGCTCGAGCGCGTGCGCGGCATCGAGCTGCGCTTCTACATGGTCAGCGCCCACTACCGCTCCCACGTCGAGTTCAGCTTCGAGGCGCTCGACGAGGCCGCCGTCGGCTTCCGGCGCATCGAGACGTTCCTCGACAAGGCCGGGCCCGGTGAGGCCGGCGAGGTGCCCGACGCGTTCGCCGCCGCGATGGACGACGACCTCGGCACCCCCGCCGCCGTCGCGGTCCTCTTCGACACCGTGCGCGAGGCCAACCGCTCCGACGCCCCTGCGGCCCTGGCCCACTTCGCCCCCCAGGTGCGCGCGATGCTCGGCGTGCTCGGCCTCGACCCGGCCGACCCCGCCTGGGGCACGACGGGCAGCGACGACGCCGCCCTCACCGCCGCCGTCGACGCCCTCGTCGCCGGCCTGCTCGAGCAGCGCGCCGAGGCGCGCGCCGCTAAGGACTTCGCCCGCGCGGACACGATCCGCGACCAGATCAAGGAAGCCGGCATCGAGGTCGAAGACACGCCCGCCGGCCCACGATGGACACTCAGCAACGGAGCCAGGTAGATGCCAGGGAACAGTCAACGCAAGGGGTCGGTCCGCAAGACCTCCAAGAAGCCGACCGCCGGGTCCGGCGGCCGCGTCAAGCGTGGCCTCGAGGGCCGCGGGCCCACGCCTCCGGCCAAGGAGCGCGAGTACCACAAGGCGCACAAGGTCGACCAGGCCAAGAAGCGCTCGGCGTCCAAGGGCGGTCCGCGCCGCAAGGGCACCGACGCCGAGTGGATCGCCGGGCGCAACTCGGTCGTCGAGGCGCTCCGCGAGGGAGTCCCGATCACGGGGCTCTACGTCGCCGAGGGCGCCGACCGCGACAGCCGCCTGCGTGAGGCGTTCCGCCTCGCCCAGGACAAGGGCATCGCGCTGATGGAGATCAGCAAGGGCGAGCTCGACCGGCTCACCGACCGCGCCGTCCACCAGGGCCTCGCCGCCCGCATCCCGCCCTACGAGTACGCCCACCCCGAGGACCTGCTCGACCTGGCCGACCAGAACGCCGAGAAGCCGCTCATCGTCGTCCTCGACCAGATCACCGACCCGCGCAACCTCGGGGCGATCATCCGCAGCGCCGCCGGGTTCGGTGCTCACGGCGTGGTCATCCCCGAGCGCCGCGCTGCTGGCATGACCGCGTCGGCCTGGAAGACCAGCGCCGGCGCCGCCGCACGCCTGCCCGTCGCCCAGACGGTCAACCTGGTCCGCCAGCTCAAGGCCTACCAGGACGAGGGTTGTCGCGTCGTCGGCCTGGCCGCCGACGGCGACCTCACCCTCAACGAGCTCGTCGCCGACACCGAGCTGAGCCGCGGCCCGCTGGTCGTCGTCGTCGGCGCCGAGGGCGACGGCCTGTCCCGCCTCGTCTCCGAGACCTGCGACCACCTGGTCTCGATCCCGATGGCCAACACGCTCGAGTCGCTCAATGCCGGCGTCGCCGCCTCGGTCTGCCTGTACGCCGTCAGCCAGGCTCGCGCTTGACCTGATCGTCCACCGCCCCAACTCGTGCGATCGCACGAGTTGGGTGGTGGGTTCGGCCTGCCTCGGCCCCAACTCGTTCGATCGCTCGAGTTGAGTGGCGGATCGGGCATCCCCGGGCATCCCCGGGCATCCCCGGGCACCAACTCGTTCGATCGCTCGAGTTGGGTGGCCGATCCAGCCTGACCCGGGTCTAACTCGTGCGATCGCACGAGTTGAGCGGCAGATCGGGCATCGTCGGGCACCAACTCGTTCGATCGCTCGAGTTGGGTGGCCAATCCAGCCCGACCCGGGCACCAACTCGTGCGATCGCACGAGTTGGCCGGGCCGACCCGACCCGGTGAGCAGCCCGCAGACGCATCTGACACCACCCGTCCGGGTCGTGCTCGGGAATCGAGCAATTCTTTCCGGTGACGCGCGTCACCTTCCGGCCGAGGCCTCGTTGCACAACTAGTACACGTTCTAGTTTTGCCCAGGCAACGCCCCCCGGAGGTTCTGTGTTCTCGCTCCGTAGTGCCCGCCCGGCCACCCGGCCGACCCACCGACCGCGCGCCCAGGTGGCTGCTGTCGGTGTCCTCGTGCTGGCCCTGGCTGCGTGTGGCTCCAACCTCGATCCGAAGGACGTGGCCGCCACCAACGGCGGCAGCGGTGGCGCCGCCGACGCCGGCGGCGCGGCAGCAGGTGGAGCCGACGCCGGCAACGGGGGCGACACCGCCGCCGGCGCCGACCCCGGTACGACGGGCGGTGACGCCGGGAGCGGCGGGGCGACCGGAGGCGACACCGGCGCCGGCGGCGCCGGCACCGGAAGCACCGGCGGTGACGCCCCGGCCGGTGACGCGCCGACCGAGCCCGCGGTCCAGGCGCCCAGCGGCGCGAGCTGTGAGGGCCTGAAGAACCAGACCGGCATCACCGACAAAGAGATCGTCATCGGCAACTCCAGCGACATCACCGGCCCCGTGCCCGGCCTGTTCGCGACGGCGCAGGACGCGACGACCGCGTTCACGGCGTACTTCAACGCCTCCGTCCCCGACGGCATCTGCGGTCGCAAGCTCAAGCTCATCAACTACGACAGCCGCACCGACGCGAGCGGCGACCAGGAGCAGTACACGAAGGCGTGCAAGGAGGTCTTCGCCATGGTCGGGTCGGTCTCGGCCTTCGACTCCGGCGGCGCCAAGACCGCCCAGAGCTGCGGCCTGCCCGACCTGCGAGGCGGTGCGGTGACCCAGGTGCGCAACGACTGCACCACCTGCTTCGGCGTCCAGGCGGTCAACACGAGCAAGTTCGAGAACGCCGTCCCCGACTTCGTCGTCAAGACGGTCGGCGCGGCCGGAGCCAAGAAGGCCGCGTTCTTCTACACCAACCAGGGCGCCGCGGCCGAGAACGCCCAGGCCCAGGTGCGCGCGATGAAGAAGCGCGGCCTCGACTTCCCGATCGTGCAGGGCATCGCGGCCGACGAGTTCAACTACGCGTCCTACGTCTCGGCGCTCAAGGAGAAGAAGATCGAGGTCGTCTTCTTCACCACCGCCTACAACTTCTCGGTCCGGATGCGTCAGGCGATGCAGCAGCAGGGCTACACGCCCAAGCTCTATCTCCGCGACCCCACCGACTACAACCCCGCGTTCGTCGAGCAGGGCGGCAGTGCGGTCGACGGCACGACGATCTACACCAACTTCGCGCCGTTCGAGGAGAACAACAAGGAGATCGGCCTCTACAAGTCCTGGCTCGGACAGGTGAAGCCCGGCACTCCGCCGCTCTTCTTCGGCGTCTTCGCGTGGTCGTCGGCCCGGCTCTTCGTCGAGCTCGCCGCCCAGCTCGGCGGCAAGCTGACTCGCGAGTCGCTGGTCGCCGAGGTCCGCAAGGTCGACAACTGGACCGCCAACGACATGCACGCGCCCCAGCCGGTCGGCTCCAAGGGCACCGGCGAGTGCTGGCGGTTCATCACGCTGTCCGGCGGCACGTGGAAGCCGTCCGGCGGCTCGAAGTACTCCTGCACCGGCCTGACCGCGACGAGCTGAGGGCACCGTGGACACGTTCATCGCCTTCCTCATCCCGGGCCTCTTCACCGGGGCGGCCTACGCCATCGCGGCGAGCGGCCTGGTCCTCACCTACACCACGACGCGCGTCTTCAACATCGCTCACGGTGCCTTCGGCATGGTGCTCTCGTTCGTCTTCTGGGACCTCACGATCCGCCAGGGCCTCAACGTCGTGCTGTCGCTGTTCCTGGTGCTGTTCGTCATCGCGCCGCTGATCGGCTTCATCATGCAGCGCCTCATCACCCGCGGCCTCGGCAACGCCCCCGTCGGGGTGTCGCTCGTCGTCACGGTCGGCATGTTCGTCGGCCTGATCGGCTTCGCCCAGCAGTACTGGCCCGAGGACCGCATCGAGCCCGAGGCCCCGCGCTTCGTCCCGCCGTTCTGGCTGACCTTCGCCGACGGGGACGGCGTCCCCGGCTGGCAGGTCGCCGGTACGTCGATCACCGGGCTGCAGCTGATCACCATCCTGTCCTCGATCGTCGTCGCCGTCGGGCTCTACCTGCTGCTCAACAAGACCCGCATCGGTACGGCGATGCGCGCGTCGGTCGACAACCCCGAGCTGCTCCGCCTCTTCGGTGGCAAGCCCGACAACGCGGCCGCCCTCGCCTGGATGATCGGCATGTCCCTGGCCGCGCTGACCGGGATCCTGCTGGTCTCGGTCGTCGGCCTCGACTACTTCGGGCTCACCCTCCTCGTGGTCAACGCCTACGCCGCCGCGATGGTCGGGCGGCTCAAGAGCCTGCCGATGACCTTCGCCGGCGCCATGGGCATCGGCGTCTTCGAGTCGCTGGCCATCGGCTACTCGACCGACAGCCCGCTGCTCTCCACCGTCCGCCCGGCCATCGTGCCGATCTTCCTGTTCGCCGTCATCGTGCTGGCGCCCCAGGCCCAGCTGCGGATCGGCCAGGTCAAGGGCATGGTGTCCGCGCCGGTCCCGTCGATCCCGCGCATGGGCATCGCCGGCGCCGCCACGCTGCTCGTCGCCGCGCTCTTCGTCACGACGGCCAGCGACGTCCGGCTGCTGCAGCTCGGCACCGCGGCGACGTACGCGATCGTGATGCTGTCCCTCGTCCTGCTCACCGGCTACGGCGGCCACGTCTCGCTGGCCCAGCTGTCGTTCGCCGGCGTCGGCGCGCTCACCTACGCCAAGCTCGACGAGCCCAACCTCTCCGGCCTGGTGATGGCCACCCTCGTCGCCGCCGGCGTCGGCGCGCTGGTCGCGCTGCCGGTGCTGCGGCTCACCGGCCTCTACCTCGCCCTCGCGACCCTCGCCTTCGCCGTGATCATGGAGAAGGTCGTCTTCAAGAGCCCCGACCTCGGCTTCGGCTCGGGCGGCGCGGTCGAGGTCGAGCGGCTGTCGATCCTCGGTTACCGGTTCGAGTCCACCGGGGCCTACGTCTTCCTGATGGTCGCCTTCATGGTGGCGATCGGGATGGGCGTGCTCGTCGTACGCCGCGGCGTGGTCGGCCGGATGCTCATCGCCATGCGCGACAGCCCCGCCGCCTGCGGGACGCTCGGGCTCGACATGCGCTGGTTCCGGGTCGGCCTGTTCGCCTCATCGGCCGGCATCGCCGGCCTGGCCGGGGCGCTCGTCGCCGGCCTGCGCCGCCTCACCGGGGAGGCCGACTTCATCTTCTTCAACAGCCTCCCGCTGCTGCTGCTCGCGGTCGTCTTCGGGATCACCTCGGTCACCGGCGCCGTCCTCGGCGGCGTCGGCCTGATGCTGCTGCCCGTGCTGCAGGCCGAGACCGTCAACGTCCTCGGCAGCGACGTCAAGCTCGGCGGGCTGATGTTCATGGTCATCGGCATCGGTGCGGTCCTCGCCGCGCGCGACCCCAACGGCCTGTCCAACTACCTGTTCCGGTTCGGGCGGTTCCTCGAACGACGGCTGAGAGCCCGGATCGTGGCCGGGCTGCCCCAGCTCACCACGCCCGACGGCCTGGCCGCCGACGGCCTGACCGACGGCAGGACTGACGGCGGGGCCGACGAGACCGCCGTCCACGAACCCGCGCCGACCGGCGTGCCGCTCGGAAAGGTGGTGAGCGACGGTGCCCCTGCTCGAGGTTGACGACGTCGTCGTCCAGTTCGGTGGTGTGACCGCGGTCAACCACGCGTCGTTCGAGGCCGAGGCGGGACGGATCACCGGCCTGATCGGCCCCAACGGTGCCGGCAAGACCACCTGCTTCAACGTGATCAGCGGCCTGCAGCGCCCGACCAAGGGGGCGGTGCGCTTCAACGGCCGGACGGTCACCCGCACCCCCGTCCACCGGCGCTCCCGCCAGGGCATGGGCCGCACGTTCCAGCGCCTCGAGGCCTTCGGGTCGCTGAGCGTGCGCGACAACGTGCGGGTCGCGCTCGACATCCACCGCGGGTTCCGGGGGATCATCAAGCCGTCGGCCTCCGACATCGACGGGCTCCTCGAGCGCGTCGGCATCCGGTCCTACGCCGACGACCGCGCCGACGCGATCCCCACCGGCACGGCGCGGCTGCTCGAGCTGGCGCGCTGCCTGGCCGGGGCACCCAAGCTGCTGCTGCTCGACGAGCCGTCCTCGGGCCTCGACGAGACCGAGACCGACGACTTCGGCGACCTCCTCGAGGACCTCGCCGCCGAGGGGATGGGCATCCTCATGGTCGAGCACGACATGGACCTGGTGATGAACGTCTGCGACACGATCCGGGTGCTCGACTTCGGCGAGGTGATCGCCGTCGGTGACCCGTCGATGATCCGCAGCGATCCGAAGGTGCAGAAGGCCTACCTCGGCTACTCCGACGTCGACGTCGACAAGGAGCCGGTGGCATGAGCGTCCCGATCCTCGAGGTCTGCGACCTCACCGCCGCCTACGGCCGCATCGAGGTGCTCCGCGGCGTCAACCTGTCGGTCCCCAAGGGCGCCGTGATGGCGCTGCTCGGCCCCAACGGCGCCGGCAAGTCCACGCTCGTGCAGTGCATCGCCGGCCAGAAGGAGCACACCGGCGGCGACATCCACCTCGCCGGCGTCAACGTCCACCGGGCCGCCCCCGAGGACCTCGCGCGGATCGGGCTGTGCACCGTGCCCGAGGGGCGCTCGGTGTTCCCCAACCTGACCGTCGAGGAGAACCTCCAGCTGATGTCCTACGCCGGCGTCCCGGCGGCCGCCGTCCTCGAGACGGCGTTCTCCTACTTCCCGCGGCTGCTCGAGCGGCGCAAGCAGCTCGCCGGCACGATGTCGGGCGGCGAGCAGCAGATGCTGGCGATGTCGCGGGCGCTGGCCTCCGACCCGGCGCTGCTCCTGCTCGACGAGCTCTCCATGGGGCTGGCGCCGCTGATCGTCGAGGAGCTCTACGACACCGTCGCGCAGATCGCCGAGTCCGGCGTGTCGATCCTCTGCATCGAGCAGTTCGCCCGCACCGCGCTCCGGGTCTCCGACTACGCAGCCGTCATGTCCGGAGGCCGCATCGTGGCCTCCGGTGAACCCGCCGAGGTCCTCGAGACCATGTCCGACGTCATCCTGGGAGGGGCCGCATGAACGGCCACCACGACCACAGCCACAGGCACCGCCACAGCCACGGCCGGTTGCCCGCCGCCCCACGCTCCGGACGTGCTGGTCGCTCGCTGGCCGCCGACCGGCTCGCGGGGCGGCGTACGGCGCTCAAGCGGGTCGCGGGTGGGTTCGCGGCCCTCGCGGTCGTCGGCGCCACCCTCTCGCTCGCCGCCTCGCCCGGCGTGGCCGTCGGTGGCCCGGCCGACGGGAAGGGCAAGCCGAAGGCGCCGGCGTTCTCCGGCTACGCCAGCAACGGCTCGGCGAGCCCGCTCAAGATCGAGATCTACGAGCCGACGATCCCGCTCCCGTCGGTCCCGCAGGCCGAGGTGTCGGTGGGCTTCAGCAGCGTCCAGGCCGACTCGGCCAGCAGCAAGGCGCGGGCCTCCTACCTCTGGCCCGGCGCCTCGATCGGCGAGGGCTTCAAGACCATCACCGACATGCTCGGGCTGCCCCCGCAGATCGGCGAGCAGGGCTATCCCGTCCAGGTCAACGCGGGCTTCCCCAGCGGACCCGAGGCCGAGGCCGACGAGCCCGTGCCCGGAATGATCCAGCGCGCCGAGGCCGGTGACGACACCGCCCGGGCCGACAACGGCGTCTCGACCGACTCCCGGACCAAGGACGACGACGAGACCGGTGGCTCCGACGGCCCGCTCCCCGGCCTGCCCGGGCTGCCGGGCCTGCCCGCGCTCCCCGGCCTGCCGTCGCTCGACGACGCACTGCCGGGGGTCGCGGCCCTGACCGGCTCCGACGCCGGGACCACCGCCAGGACCACCGCCGGGACCACCGCCGGGACCAACGCCAAGGCCCCCGCCGCCGCGCCGGCCCTGCCCGACCCGCTGGCCGCGCTGGTCGACATCGGCGGGTTCTCCTCGACCGCCCGTACCGACAACGGCACCGACGCCTTCGCCCAGGCCCGCTCGAGCGCCAACGACATCTCGATCCTGGGCGGCCTCGCGACCATCGAGAGCGTGAAGACGGTCGCCAACGCCAGCAGCGACGGCAAGAAGGGGACGGGCAAGGGGGTCGCGACCTACGGCGACCTGGTCGTGGCCGGTCAGCGCTTCACGTTCGGCTCCGACGGCTACCAGGCCGCCGGCACCGCCCTGCCGATCCCCGGGCTCCCGGCCCAGGGCGCCGCGCTGCTCGAGCAGCTCGGCATCACGATCAGCGTGCCCCAGCCGGTCTACGAGGTCGACGGCGACGCAGCCTCCACGACGATGCAGGGCCTGGTCATCGACTTCGACCTGACCACGCTGAAGAAGAAGGACGGCGGGCTCAGCAACCAGCTCCTCACCGTGCTCGGGATGCTCCCCGAGCAGGCCGCGCCGCTGACCGGCCCGCTGCAGGCCGCGGTCCTCGCCTCGCCGCGGATCGTCTTCTACGTCGGTACGTCGTTCGCGGGCGTCGACACCTCCCAGGCGATCGAGCCGCCCCCGGCGCCGACCGAGGAGCCGACCGAGGGGGCGACCCAGCAGGGCGGCGGTGGTGCGGCCGCCGGCTCCGGCGGCGCCCCGTCGGCCCCGACCG
>NZ_JAURVJ010000037.1 GCF_030655615.1 Nocardioides sp. | reverse complement strand
CGGGCCGCCGAGGACCATCGGGCAGCCGCGGTCGACGCTGGTGGCGTACTCCTCGGTGGCCAGGACGAAGCCGCCGCGCGGGCCGCGCAGGCTCTTGTGGGTGGTGGAGGTGACGACGTGGGCGTGGGGCACGGGGTCCTCGTCGCCGGTGAAGACCTTGCCGGCGACGAGACCGGCGAAGTGGGCCATGTCGACCATGAGCGTGGCGCCGACCTCGTCGGCGATCTCGCGCATCTTGGCGAAGTTGACCCGGCGCGGGTAGGCCGAGTAGCCGGCCACGAGGATCAGCGGCTTGAACTCGCGCGCCTTGGCGGCGAGGGCGTCGTAGTCGAGCAGGCCGGTCTCGGGGTCGGTGCCGTACTGCTGCTGGTGGAACATCTTGCCGCTGATGTTGGGCCGGAAGCCGTGCGTGAGGTGACCGCCGGAGTCGAGCGCCATGCCGAGCAGGCGCTGGTTGCCGAGCTCCTTGCGCAGCGACTCCCAGTCGGCGTCGGTGAGCTCGTTGACGTTCTTGTGGCCGGCCTTCTCGAGCCACGGACCCTCGACGCGGTGGGCGAGGATCGACCAGAAGGCGACCAGGTTGGCGTCGATGCCGGAGTGGGGCTGGACGTAGGCGTACTCGGCGCCGAACAGCTCGCGGGCGTGCTCGGCGGCGATCGTCTCGACGGTGTCGACGTTCTGGCAGCCGGCGTAGAAGCGGTGGCCGACGGTGCCCTCGGCGTACTTGTCGCTGAACCAGGTGCCCATGGTGAGGAGCACGGCCGGCGAGGCGTAGTTCTCGCTGGCGATCAGCTTGAGCGAGGCGCGCTGGTCGGCGAGCTCCTGGCGGGTCGCGTCGGCGATGCGCGGCTCGACCGAGGCGATGACCTCGAGAGCCTGCGAGTAGGCGGAGCTGGTCAGGCCAGCGAGGTCGGGCGCGGTGCGGTCAGCCATGGTGGCGAGCCTAGCCAGCAGCCCGGCTCGTCGGAACATCCTCGCGGCGTGACGAGCCCGACCCATGAGCCCGACCGATGAGTACGGCGTGCCGCGCCGATCGGTAGGGGCATGGAGCAACCGACCTACACGACCGTGCACTGCAGCATCTCCCTCGACGGGTTCATCGCGGGGCCCGACCAGGCGCCGGACTCCCCCGGCGGCACCGGCGGGATGGCGCTGCACCGCTGGCACTCCGACCGCGAGCAGGGCGGGCGGGTCGTCGACAAGGCGTGGGCCGACTCGCTGCTGCGCGACCGCGGGGCCTACCTGATGGGACGCAACATGTTCAGCCCCGTGCGCGGGACCTGGGAGTCCTGGGAGGACGAGCACGGCGAGTGGCGCGGGTGGTGGGGCGACGAGCCGCCCTACCACGCGCCGGTGGTGGTCCTCAGCCACCACGAGCACGCGCCGGTCGAGATGGCCGGCGGCACCACGTTCCACTTCGTCACCGGCGGGTTCGACGCCGGGCTGGAGCGGGCCCGCGAGCTCGGCGACGGCGACGTGCACGTGGCCGGCGGGGCCGCGACGATCCGCCAGGCGCTGGCCGCGGGGGTGGTCGACTCGCTGGCCCTCGACATCGTGCCGGTGCTGCTGGGGGCGGGTGAGCGGATCTTCGACGGGGGCGCCCTGCCGACGCTCCGGGTCGTCGAGGTGGCGCACTCGCCGTACGCCACGCACGTCCGCTACGACGTGGGACCGAGCGCCTCGGTGTGACGTACGCCGCACCGGGCGCCGTGTTACGCCTGGATTTCGGGGCCGCGTCTCACATCATGGATCCGCGTCTCACATCACGAGATTCGCGATTGTGGACAGGGTGTCCGGACCGTGAGACTCCATCCCATGGTCACAGCTGAGACGCACGCCTTCCTCGTGGTACGCCGCCACGTGGACTTCGGGCGCACGCGCAGCAGCATGTGTCGCTACCGCTGACCACGAGACACCACGTCCCCCGCGCCCCTTCGAGGCGCTGCCAGCGAACAGCGAAGGACCACCTGCTCATGCCTGACCTGCGCTTCCAGTCCCAGAAGGCGAAGCACACCGAGATCCCCAAGCCCAAGCGGGCCGAGGGCCAGTGGTCGATGGGCTTCACCGAGCCGCTCAACAAGAACGAGCAGTCCAAGAAGGACGACGACCCGCTCAACGTCCGGGCGCGGATCCTCAACATCTACTCCAAGCGCGGCTTCGCCTCCATCGACCCCGCCGACCTGCGCGGCCGGTTCCGGTGGATGGGCCTCTACACGCAGCGCGCCCCCGGCTTCGACGGCGGCAAGACCGCGATGCTCGAGGAGGAGGAGCTCGACGACGAGTACTTCATGCTCCGCGTCCGCTCCGACGGCCGGCTGCTGTCCCACGACGCCGTCCGCGCGCTCGGCACCATCGGCGTCGACTTCGCCCGCGACACCGCCGACGTCACCGACCGCGAGAACATCCAGTACCACTGGATCCGCGTCGAGGACGTCCCCGAGATCTGGGAGCGCCTCGACGCCGCCGGGCTGAGCAGCCTCGAGGCCTGTGGTGACTCGCCGCGGCCGTTCCTCGGCTCGCCGGTCGCCGGCGTTTCCGCCGACGAGATCATCGACGGCACCTCGGCGCTCGAGGAGATCTTCGACCGCTTCATCGGCGACCCGGCGTTCTCCAACTTCCCGCGCAAGTTCAAGACCGCGCTGACCGGCCACCCCGGCCACGACGTCTCCCCCGAGACCAACGACATCTCCTTCGTCGGCACCGTCCACCCCGAGCACGGCCCCGGCTTCGACCTGTGGGTCGGCGGCGGGCTGTCGACCAACCCGATGCTCGCGGCCAAGCTGGGCGTCTGGATCCCGCTCGACGAGGTCGCCGACGCCTGGTCGGCCGTCGCGTCAGTCTTCCGCGACTACGGCTACCGCCGGCTCCGCTCGCGCGCCCGCCTCAAGTTCCTCGTCGCCGACTGGGGCGTGGAGAAGTTCCGCGAGGTGATGGAGAAGGAGTACCTCGGCCGCGAGCTCGTCTCGTGCGAGTCGCCCGCCTCCCCCGTCGGCCACCGCGACCACATCGGCATCCACGACCAGAAGGACGGCCTCAAGTACGTCGGCATCGCGCCGGTCGCGGGCCGCGTCTCCGGCACCATGCTCGTGCAGCTCGCCGACCTGATCGAGGAGTACGCCGTCGCGGGGGCCCGGCTGACGCCGTACCAGAAGATCGTGCTGATCGGCGTACGCCCCGAGGTGGTCGAGGAGCTCGTCGCCCGCCTCGACGCGATCGGGCTGTCGGCCCGGCCTTCCAACTGGCGCCGCAACACGATGGCCTGCACCGGCATCGAGTTCTGCAAGCTCGCCATCGTCGACACCAAGGAGCGCGCGCGCTCGCTGGTCACCGAGCTCGAGAAGCGCTTCCCCGAGCTCGACACCCCCATCACCGTCAACGTCAACGGCTGCCCCAACGCCTGCGCCCGCACCCAGGTCGCCGACATCGGCCTCAAGGGCCAGCTCGTCATGCACGAGGGCCAGCAGGTCGAGGGCTTCCAGGTCCACCTCGGCGGCGCGACCGGGCTGCAGGCCAACTTCGGTCGCAAGCTGCGCGCGCACAAGGTGACCAGCGCCGGCCTCGACGACTACATCACCGCGATCGTCAGCAACTACCTGTTCGACCGGGTAGACGCCGACGAGAACTTCGCGACCTGGGTCGCGCGCGCCGACGAGGAACTACTTCGTGGGGAGAAGGTGTTGACCTCACTATGAGCGAGCGTGCTGTGCCCTTCCACTGCGCCTACTGCGGCGACACCAACCTCTGGCCCCACGAGGCGACCCACGGAGCGTGGGAGTGCCGCGACTGCCAGCGGGTCTTCTCGGTGAAGATGCTCGGCACGCTCCGCCGCGAGTCGAGCCCGGAGGGGGTGCAGCGATGACCACCGTGACCACCCAGGCCGCCCGGGACTTCCGCGGCATCTCGACCGACGGCCGCTCCCCCGAGGAGCTGCGCGACCTCGTGTCCCACTGGGGCGCCGAGCTCGAGCTCGCTCCCGCCGAGACGATCATCGAGTGGGCCGCCGCGACCTTCGGCGACCGGTTCGCGATCACCTCGTCGATGGGCGACGCCGTGCTCGCCCACGTCGCGGCCAAGGTCGTCCCCGGCATCGACGTCGTCTTCCTCGACACCGGCTACCACTTCGCCGAGACCATCGGCACCCGTGACGCCGTGCAGCACACGCTGAACGTCACGATGCTCTCCATCACCCCCAAGCAGACCGTGGCCGAGCAGGACGCCACCGAGGGCAAGGACCTCTTCCGGACTGACCCCGACCGGTGCTGCGCGCTGCGCAAGGTCGCCCCGCTGGCCGACGCGCTCTCGTCGTACGACGCCTGGGCGACGGGCCTGCGCCGCGCCGAGACCCACAACCGGGTCATCGCGCCGGTCATCGGCTGGGACGCCAAGAAGGGCAAGGTCAAGGTCTCCCCGCTCGCCCGCTGGAGCGACGAGCAGGTCGAGCGCTACATCGCGGACAACGGCGTCCTGGTCAACCCGCTCGTCTACGACGGCTACCCCTCGATCGGGTGCGCGCCCTGCACCCGTCGCGTCGCGCCCGGCGAGGACCCGCGCAGCGGGCGCTGGGCCGGCACCAACAAGACCGAGTGCGGGATCCACCAGTGACCCCGACTCACGCGTTCGACCCCACGCAGCAAGAGAGGAAGCGACCCTGATGGCTGCTCCCGCACTGGTGGCCCTGGCCCCCGCGAGCCGCGACTCCCGGACCACCAAGACGATCACCGCCCTCGTCGACGAGGTGAAGGCGCAGCGCTCCGACCTCCGCGTCGAGCGCGCGTTCCTCGACCCGGCCGCCGGCACCACGGGGGCGCGCTGGACGCGCCCCGAGCTGCAGACCGTCGTCGACCGGCTGGTCAAGGCCGGCCACGACGAGATCGTCGTCGTCCCCCTCGTGCTCTCCGAGGCCTTCGGCGGCCTCGACGGCCTGTCCGAGGCGATCGACGCGGCGAGTGCCCGTCACGCCGGCCTGCAGGTCCGGGTCAGCGCCCCCCTCGGTCTCGAGGCGTGCTTCCTCGAGGTCCTCGACGAGCGGCTGCGCGAAGCCCTGCGCGACGCCCGCTGCCGTGAGCTCGACGCCCTCGTGCTCGCCGCCGCCGGCTCGGCCGACCCGCTGGCCAACCAGTCCGTCGCCCGCCTCGCCCGCCTCTGGGGCACCCACCACAAGCTGCCCGTCACCGCGGCCTACGCCGCCAGCGCGCCGCCCGCCACCGGTGAGGCCGTCCGCGCCTTCCGCGCCGAGGGCCGCCGCCACATCGCCGTCGCCTCGCTCTTCCTCACGCCCGGCGAGCTCACCGACCGGGCCGCCGAGCTCGCGGTCGAGGCCGGCGCCGTCGCCGTCTCCGACCCCATCGGCGCCCACCCCGAGGTCGCCCGCGTCATCCTGGCCCGCTACGCCGTCGGCGCCGTCGAGCTCGTCCCCGTCTGACCCGGTTTTACGCTGACCCGTCGTAGATCTACGACGGGTCAGCGCATTTTTCGCTGACCCGTCAGCGATTGCTGACGGGTCGGCGTCGTCTGCGTGACCCGTCAGCGATTGCTGACGGGTCAGCGTCGTCTGCGGTGACCCGTCAGCGATTGCTGACGGGTCGGCGTCATCCCACCAGGTGGTGGAGAAGGCGCTCGAGCTGGCGGGCGGGGTCGGCCGTGACGCCGCCGTGGACGGGGCCGGGCTGCAGGACGGTGCTGCGGGGGGCTTTGAGGTAGCCGAAGCGCTGGCTGACCGGTGCGCGGCCGGCGCTGCCGGCGCGGTCGTGGCCGACGCAGACGGCGTCGACGAAGGCGAGGGCCTCACGCAGCTGGTCGGGGTCGACGAGGGCGTCGACGGCTCCGAGGCGGGCGGGGTCGACCTGCCACGCGGCCTGGAGGAAGTCGGTGGCGTGGCAGTAGAGGACGACGCCGACGTTGAGGAACTCCTCGCGGTCGACGCGCGGGACGCAGCGCAGGGCGACGTACTGGTAGGCGTGGCGGGTCACGGGAGCCACTGCCTCGTGCCGAGGCGGGCGGTGAGGAAGGCGACGTAGGCCGCGCGCAGCGCCTCGGGCGTCTCGCCGCCGGGCACCGGGTCGAGCCAGGTGTCGGGCACCAGGGCGACCACCTCGGTAATCAGGTCGGGCGTGACGACCTCGGTGAGGCGGGCGTCGGTGGCGGCGAGGTCGCCAGCGCGCTCGCGGAGCACGTGGTCACTGGGGTCCCAGGGCTGGGCGGCGAAGCGGAGGGGGTCGGTGATCCCGCCGGGCCAGGCGTGGTGGAAGTAGAGGGCGGCGCCGTGGTCGATGACCCAGAGGTCGTCACCCCAGAGCAGCAGGTTGGGGTTGTGCCAGGAGCGGTCGACGTTGGCGCAGAACGCGTCGAGCCACACGACGGTCCCGGCGACCTCGGGCGTGGTGCCGGTGGCACCGTCGAAGCCGAAGGACCCGGGCAGGAAGTCGATGCCGAGGTTGAGGCCGATGCTCTTGGTGAGCAGGTCCTGGACCTCCTCGTCGGCCTCGTAGCGCGCGATCTCGGCGTCGAGGTCGAGGACGACCTGGCGCGGGGTGTTGAGGCCGATCCGGCGGGCGAGCTCGCCGACGATGACCTCGGCCACCAGCACCCGCGGGCCCTGGCCGGCGCCGCGGAACTTGAGGACGTAGGTGCCGAGGTCCTCGGCCTCGACGATCCCGGGCAGGCTGCCGCCCTCGCGGAGCGGGGTGACGTAGCGGGTGACGGCGACCGTCTCGAGCGCGGTGAGGGCGGTCTGGTCGTCGCTCACGCGAGCGGGGCCTCGCTCTCGAGGCGGGCGCGCTGCTCGGCGACATCGAAGTCGGCGGCCGGCCACTGCGGGTCGAGGCCGCGCAGGGCGTCGAGGAGCAGGGTGCCGATGGCGAGGTTGCGGTACCACTTCTTGTCGGCGGGTACGACGTGCCACGGCGCGGCCTCGGTGTGGGTGCGCTCGAGCGCGACCTCGTAGGCCTCCTGGTAGGCCGGCCACGCACCGCGCTCGTCGATGTCGCCGGGGTTGAACTTCCAGTGCTTGGTGGGGTCGTCGAGGCGGGCGAGGAGGCGTTCCTTCTGCTCGTCGGCGGAGATGTGGAGCATGCACTTGACGACCGTGGTGCCGCCGTCGACGAGCCGCCGCTCGAAGTCGTTGATGGCGCCGTAGCGGCGCTCAAGCTCGTCGGCCGGGGCGAGCTCGCGCACCCGCGCGATGAGGACGTCCTCGTAGTGCGAGCGGTCGAAGACCCCGACGTAGCCGGGCAGGGGCAGGGCGCGCT
>NZ_JAURVJ010000033.1 GCF_030655615.1 Nocardioides sp. | reverse complement strand
GGGCCTGCCGGGTGGCGACGGCCTCGAGCCGGGCGGCCTCCTCGGCGGCCCGGCGGTCGCGCTCCTCGCGGCGTCGGGCGCGCTCCCCGGCCGCCACCTCAGAGTCCTTCGACCCAGTTGCGCAGCAGCGCGGCCCCGGCGTCGCCGGACTTCTCGGGGTGGAACTGGGTCGCGCAGAGCGGACCGTTCTCGACGGCGGCGACGAAGCGGTCGCCCCCGTGCTCGGCCCACGTCACGAGGGGCTCGCGGGTGTGGCCGGTGGTGACGAGGTCCCAGGAGCGGGCGGCGTAGGAGTGCACGAAGTAGAACCGCTCCGCCTCGACGCCCGCGAACAGCCCGGTCCCCTCGGGGGCCTCGACGGTGTTCCAGCCCATGTGGGGCACGACGTCGGCCTCCAGGCGCGAGACCGTGCCCGGCCACTCGTCGCAGCCGTCGGTCTCGACGCCGTGCTCGACCCCACGCTCGAAGAGCACCTGCATGCCCACGCAGATGCCGAGCACCGGGCGGCCACCGGCGAGGCGGCGTCCGATCAGCCGGTCGCCCTTGACCGCGCGCAAGCCGGCCATGCAGGCGGCGTAGGCCCCCACCCCGGGTACGACGAGCCCGTCGGCCTCGAGGCCGGCGTAGAAGTCACCGGTGAGCGTGACGTCGGCGCCGGCCCGCTCGACGGCGCGCACGACCGAGCGGAGGTTGCCCGACCCGTAGTCGAGGACGACGACGGACGGTGCGGTCACAGAGCACCCTTGGTGGAGGGGATGCCCGTCTCGCGGGGGTCGATGGCGACGGCGTCGCGGAAGGCACGGGCGAAGGCCTTGAACTGCGTCTCGACGATGTGGTGCGGCTCGCGGCCGGCCAGCACGCGGACGTGCAGGGCGAGGTGGCCGTGGAACGAGATGGACTCGAAGACGTGCTGGGTGAGGCTGCCGAGGTAGGAGACCCCCGAACCGCCGAGCTGCACGTAGGCCTGGCCCTCGGGCTCGCCGGTGTGCACGCAGTAGGGGCGCCCGGACACGTCGACGACGGCCTGCACCAGCGCCTCGTCGAGCGGCACGGTGGCGTCGCCGAAGCGGCGGATGCCCTGCTTGTCGCCCAGGGCCTGGCGAAGGGCCTGGCCAAGCGCGATCGCGGTGTCCTCGACGGTGTGGTGGGCGTCGATGTGCACGTCGCCCTCGGTCTGCACGGTCAGGTCGACGAGCGAGTGGCGCGCGAAGGCGGTGAGCATGTGGTCGTAGAAGCCGACGCCGGTGGAGATGTCGTGGCGCCCCGAGCCGTCGAGGTCGACCTCGACGATCACCTTGGACTCGGACGTCTGGCGCTCGACGCGCGCGGTGCGGGTCATGTCAGCTCCTTGAGGGTTCGGGTGAGGGCTTCCTGGAACGACGTCATCTCGTCGGCGGTGCCGACCGAGACGCGCAGCCACCCGTCGGGTCCAGTCTCGCGGATCAGCACGCCCTGATCGAGCAGGTCCTGCCAGACCGCGTGGCGGTCGGCGAAGGTGCCGAACAGGACGAAGTTGGCGTCGGAGTCGGCCACCTCGAGCCGCTGCTCGCGCAGCCAGGCGACGGTCGCGTCGCGCTCGACGCGGAGGTCGTCGACCCGGCCGAGCAGCTCGGGGGCGTGCCGGAGCGCGGCCCGCGCGGCCGCCTGGGTGACCGCCGACAGGTGGTAGGGCAGCCGGACGACGCGGATGGCGTCGCAGATCGCCGGGTCGGCGGCGAGGTAGCCCAGCCGCAGCCCGGCCCCCGCGAACGCCTTGCTCATGGTGCGGGTGACCACCAGGTTGCGGTGGGTGGGCAACAGCTCGAGGGCCGACGGCACGCCCTCGCGGCGGAACTCGCCGTAGGCCTCGTCGACGACCACGACGCCGTCGTCGCCGACGGCCTCGCACAGGGCCGTGACCGCGGCCGGCGGCAGCGCCGTACCGGTCGGGTTGTTGGGCGAGGGCAGCAGCACGACCGACGGCCGCTCGGCCGTGACCAGGGCGCGGGCGGCGTCGAGGTCGAGGCTGAAGTCGGTCTCGCGGTGTCCGGTGACCCAGCGCGTGCTGGTGTCGCGGGCGTACTCGGGATACATCGAGTACGTCGGCGCGAAGCTCACCGCGGTGCGCCCGGGGCCGCCGAAGGCCTGCAGCAGCTGGAGCATCACCTCGTTGGACCCGTTGGCCGCCCAGACCTGCTCCGGCGCGATCGGTGGGTCACCGGCGCCGGTGTCGGTCGACAGGTAGGCCGCGAGGGCCGTTCGCAGCTCCGTGAACTCGCGGTCGGGGTAGCGGTTGAGCGTCGTCGCGGCGTGCGCGACCGCCGTGGCGATGTCGGCGACGACGACGGCCGAGGGCCCGTAGGGGTTCTCGTTGACGTTGAGCTGGACGGGGGCCTGGTCGATCGGCAGCTGGGGGGCGCCGTAGGGCTCGATGCCGCGCAGCTCCTCCCGCAGCGGGGGGAAGGTCATCGCGCTCAGTCCGGGAACCGCACGCGGACGGCCTGGCCGTGACCCGGCAGGTCCTCGGCCTCGGCGAGCGTGACGACGTGGTCGGCGACCTCGGCCAGGGCCTCGCGGCTGTAGTCGATGACGTGCACCGACCGCACGAACGCACGCACCGACAGGCCCGAGGAGTGGCAGGCGCAGCCGGCGGTCGGCAGCACGTGGTTGGAGCCGGCGCAGTAGTCGCCCAGGCTGACCGGCGAGTGGGCACCGACGAAGATCGCACCGGCGTTGCGCACCCGCGCCGCCCACGCCGAGGCGTCAGCGGTCTGGATCTCGAGGTGCTCGGCGGCGTAGGCGTTGACCACGTCGAGGCCCTGCTCGAGGTCGTCGACGAGCACGACGCCGGACTGGCGGCCGGCGAGCGCGGTGCGGATGCGCTCGGTGTGCTTGGTGGCGAAGACCTGCTTGTCGAGCTCGACGTCGACCTCGTCGGCGAGCCGGGTCGAGGGCGTGACCAGGACCGCGGCGGCCAGCGGGTCGTGCTCGGCCTGGCTGACGAGGTCGGCGGCGACGTGGGTCGCGTCGGCCGTGTCGTCGGCGAGGATCGCGATCTCGGTGGGGCCGGCCTCGGAGTCGATGCCGACGACGCCCTTGAGCAGGCGCTTGGCCGTGGCGACGTAGATGTTGCCCGGGCCGGTCACGAGGTCGACGCGACGGCACGGGCCGACGCCGTAGGCGAACATCGCGATCGCCTGGGCGCCGCCGACGGCGTAGACCTCGTCGACGCCGAGCAGGGCGCAGGCGGCGAGGATGGTGGGGTGCGGCAGGCCGCCGTGGTCCTTCTGCGGCGGGCTCGCGAGGGCGATGGAGCCGACGCCGGCGGTCTGGGCCGGTACGACGTTCATCAGCACGCTCGAGACGAGCGGTGCCAGCCCGCCGGGCACGTAGAGGCCGACCCGGTCGACGGGGACCTTGCGGTGGGTGACGACGGCGCCGGGGCCGAGCTCGGTGACCGCGTCGGCCTCGAGCTCACGGGACGAGGTCAGGCGCAGGCGTCGGATCGACTCCTCCAGCCCCGCCCGGATCGCGGGGTCGAGGGTCTCGAGCGCAGCCGTGATCGTCGCCGGTGCGACCCGGATGTCGTCGTCGGCCGTGCCGCCGTCGAACTGCGCGTTGTAGTCGAGGATCGCGTCGATCCCGCGGACCCGCACCGCCTCGCAGATCGCGTGCACCGCGGGGACCGCCGCCTCGACGTCGAAGTCGGCTCGGGGCACCACGGCGCGGTAGTCGTCGGGCGACGCCAGCGTGGTGCCGCGCAGGTCGATGCGGCGGATCATGTCCCCGAGTCTAGGAGGGGTCGGCCCACCCGTCGGGACCGGTCGTGGGGCGTGGACGGCTCACGGTGCCCTTCGGGGGTCAGCAGCGCGACGAGACCCCACGGTGGTCGAGCCGCGGGGCGACGTCACCCCACCCCGGCCCAGCGCTCCAGCCGACGCGTGACCGTCCGCCGCTGCCGGGCGGGGAGGTCGCCGATGCGGACGCCGTGGTTGGCGCCGGCGACGACGTAGCGGCTGCAGCCGCGTTCCTTGGCCGCGGTGGCCGCGCCGCAGGTGAACGGCTCGGCCGACCACGGGTCGTTGCCGCCGTAGAGGAAGACGATCCGTCGCGACCGGTTCTGCACCCAGCGGCCGACGTCGGGCATCGCCGCCGCGTCGTGGGCGACCGGCTGGATCCCGGCCGGCACGAACGTCCCGGGCACGTCGGCACCGGGATACCTGAGCAGGTCGGCGATCGGCGCCTCGTAGGGCTCGGGCGCGCCCAGCTGGGCGACGGCTTGGTA
The DNA here is from genome assembly GCF_030655615.1 of Nocardioides sp. Classification (GTDB taxonomy): domain Bacteria; phylum Actinomycetota; class Actinomycetes; order Propionibacteriales; family Nocardioidaceae; genus Nocardioides. Next base: position 4,264 of record NZ_JAURVJ010000033.1, on the reverse strand, counting down.
GTAGTAGGGCACGTAGGGGCGCAGCTCCTGGTCGGCGTAGAAGTCCAACGGCCCGACCTCCTCGAACCACCGCCAGACCACCGGGCGGGTCGCGCTCGGCCCGGGGACGTCGCGGCACTCCGAGGCGGAGCGGTACTGCCAGAAGGCGAAGTAGACGTCGACGACGGCCGCCTCCCACGCCTTCTCGGAGTCGCCGACGATGCTCCAGGTCCCGTCCCGGTCGCGGACCTCCTGACGGGTGCGCTCGAGGAACCAGGCGCGGTCGGGGCCCAGCACGCGGCGCTGCACGGCGACGAGCGCGTCGCGGCAGGCCGCCGTACCGACCCGCTCGAGGAAGCGGTTGTAGACGTCGCGGTCGTCGACCACGTCGTTCGGTGCGACGTAGGCGACGGTGGCGTCGACGTCGCCCGGGAAGAAGCGGCGGTGGTAGGTCGCCGCCATCCCGCTCTTGGACGCCCCGGTGCTGACCCAGCGGCGCGGGTAGAGCCGCTTGAGCGACCGCACGACCCGGTGGTGGTCGGTGGCCGCCTGGCGGATCGTGAGCTGCTGTCGCCACCGCGGGTGGGCCGGGCGCGACGGCGCGAAGAACCGGTGCTCGACCGTGACCTGGTTGGCGTCCAGGAGGTCGGTGACCTCCGCGGGCTCCCCCGGCCCGGACCCGATGCCGTAGCCGGCCGTCACCAGGACCATCGGCCGGTCGGTGCCCCGGTGCAGCAGGGTGACGCGCTGGACGAAGCTGGCGCCGCGGGGCCGGGCGTGGTCGACCGGCTGCCGGAACCGGATGCGGAAGGACCGGTAGCCCGACGGCGCCCCCGTCTCGCGGGCCGCCACGACGCCGGGCAGGGCCCGGATCTGCGCCACGAGCGGAGCAGCGCGGGTCGCGACCGGGGCCGCCGCTGGGACGGCCGCCGGGACAGCCGCCGGGACAGCCGTGGCCGAGGGCACGACACCCAGGACGGTCACGGAGAGCACGAGGGTGAGGAAGGCGCGCAGCACCGCGCGAGCGTACGTCGCCCATCGGGGTGAGAGCCGCATATAGGTTGTGCGCGTGACCGTCGAGCTGCCGATGTTCCCGCTGAACTCGGTGTTGTTCCCCGGGCTGAGCGTTCCGTTGCGCGTCTTCGAGGACCGCTACCGCGCACTGGTGCACTCGCTGCTCCGGATCGAGGACCCGACCCAGCGCCTCTTCGGCTCGGTGGGCATCCGCGAGGGCTACGAGGTCGGTGACCACGGGGCGCAGTCGCTCTTCCGGGTCGGCTGCAAGGCGCTCCTCACCGAGGTGGAGGCCAACGCCGACGGCACCTTCGACGTCGTCGCGGTCGGCCTCAGCCGGATCCAGCTCGACCGGCTCGACACCACCGGGCTGTTCCCGGTCGGCCACGTCGAGAACCTGCCCGAGGCCGAGGCCGCCGTCGACGAGGACGTCCTCGAGCGGGCCCGTGCGACGTTCACCGCCTATCGCCAGGCCCTGTCGGAGATCCGGTCCGACCCCTACGAGGGCACGCTCCCCCGCGACGCCGGCTACCTGTCGTGGACCCTGGCCGCCTGCGCCCCGCTGCCGCTCCAGGAGCGGCAGGCGCTGCTCGAGGCCGACGACGCCGAGGCCCGCCTGGTGCTGGTCACCGACCTGCTGCGCTCCGAGCTGCGGGCGATGAACGTCATCTCGTCGCTGCCGGCCACCGAGGTGGCCCGAACGCGCTGGTCGCCGAACTGAGCTCGCAGCGACCCCCGCGAGGAACGAGCGGGGTCGCGTCACGGGCGAAGGTCGAGCAAGCGACCCGACTGAGCCTGCGGAGTCGTGTGAGCGCATCGAGATCACCGCAGCAGACGCTCGACTCAACGGACGACGAGGAGCCAGCGACATGGCCAGGAAGCAACCCGGAGGCACCCCCGCCACGGTCGCCCTGACGAGGGCCGGGCTCAGCTTCACGATCCGCGACTACGACCACGACCCGCGCGCGACGTCCTACGGCCTGGAGGCCGCGGAGGCCCTCGGGGTTGAGCCGGCCCGCGTCTTCAAGACGCTCCTGGCCGACGTCGACGGACGCCTGGTGGTTGCCGTCGTACCCGTCACCGGGCAGCTCGACCTCAAGGCCCTCGCCCGTGCCGTCGGCGGCCGCAAGGCCCAGATGGCCGACCCGGCCGCCGCCGAGCGCGCGACCGGCTACGTCGTCGGCGGCATCTCGCCCATCGGCCAGAAGCGCCCCCACCCGACCGTCGTCGACGAGTCCGCCCTCGACCATCCGACCGTTCTGGTCTCCGGCGGTCGCCGCGGCCTCGACGTCGAGCTCTCCCCCGCCGACCTCGTCAGCGTCACCTCCGCCACCACGGCCCCCCTCGCCCGTCCGTGAGCCGAGATCACGCTGACCCGTCGTAGATCTACGACGGGTCAGCGAAGATCCAGATCGACCCGTCGTAGATCTACGACGGGTCGATCGGGCGGTGGGTCAGTTGGTGGTGATCCGGAAGACGCTGTGGGAGACGTCGTCGTCGTCGGTCCAGGCCGACAGGCCGAGAGCCTTGAGGGGCTTGACGTTGGCGGCGACCTCCGGGTCGCCACCGTCGGCCGCGACCGCTCGGTCGAGCCAGCCGCCGGCGTCGAAGTTGACGTAGAGGACCGCGGCCGACTTGTCGGACTCCCTCACGACGTCCTGGTAGGTGTCGGAGTCACCCAGGCCGCCGTCCTCGAGGAGCTGCTTGTTGTAGTCCTCGGAGAAGCCGGCGACGACGTGGTCGTCGTCGGTCTGGTAGCCGAACTCGTCCTTGACCTCGGCGGCCACGTCGGGGTTGTCGAGCAGCCGGTCGATGATCGAGGTGATCCCGTCGGGGTCGCCCTTGACCTTGACGGCGACGGGCTGGCCGCTCGGGTCCCCGTCGTCGAAGGCCTCGGGGTCGAAGTCGCCGCCGATGGCGATGGCAGCGGACTCGCCGGCCAGCGTCTCGGCGTCCTCGGGCAGCTGGAGGCCGGTCTCCTCCTCGAGGGCCGCGATGCCCTCCTCGAGGTCGAACATGTCACCGCCGACCGAGTCGAGGTAGTCGGTGAGGCTGGTGAACCAGCCCTCCTCGAACCCGACGCCGACGGCGATCGCGGTGTCGTCGGGGAAGCCAGCGACCACGTCGTCTCCACGCTCGGAGCTGTAGACCTTCTCGAGGCCGAGGTAGTCGACGCTCGAGGCCGACTCGATCTCGAGTCCGCCGTCGTCGAAGCGGACCGTCACGGCCGCCCCGTCGAAGCCGGCGAACGCGTCCTCGAGAGCCTGGGTGGCCTCGTCGTCGCCGCTGCTCTCCTCGGAGCAGTCGGACTCGAAGTCCGACTCGAAGTCCTCGGAGAAGTCGTCGGCGTAGTCGTCCTCGGGCACGGCGCTCGAGCTCGGCTCGGCCGGCTGGGCCTCGGCGGACCCGTAGCACTCGGTGATGCCGCCGCCGCCGAAGTCGTTGAACGCCTCGGCCAGGAACTTGCCCGCGTCGGGGGCGGCATAGGCGGTGAGGATGCCGGCGTCGCCGGTGGCCTCAGTCCACTTCTGGTAGTCGTCGTCCTCGGAGAGCGGGTGGTCCGCAGCGGCGTCGGTGACGGCCTCGGCGATCTCGGTGTTCTCGGCGATGACGACCCAGTCACCCTGGAACGACCAGCCGCCCTGGGTGCTCTCGTCGGCCTCCTCGCCCTCGGGGGTCAGCGGCTCGAGGTCGTCGGACGAGCTCGAGCTGGAGTCGTCACCGTCCGAGCTGGAACCGGACCCCGAGCTGGAGCTCGAGGCGGAGTCGGAATCGTCCTCGCAGGCCAGCAGCTTCTCGAGGCCGGCATCGGCCTTGTCCTCGTCCTTGACCTGGATCACGCCGACCGGGGCGATGCCGATGCTGTCGGGGGCGAGCTTCTCGCCCACGTCGACGGCGGCGAAGCCGTAGCGGTCGCCGAGCCAGGGCTCGACGTCGTCCTCGAAGGACAGGCCGGCGCAGCCGCCCTGGTCCTGGACGTAGTCGAAGAACTTCTCGCGCAGGTCGTCGTCGCTGTCGACGTCGACGTTGTCGTTGAACGCCGGGAACTTCTCGAGCGCGTCGAGGGCCTCGAGCTTCTGCTTGCCGCTGGGGTCGAGGTCGACGCTGACGTAGCCCACGGTCGTGTCGGGCAGGGCCTCGGCCGGCTGCGGGCCGGTCGCGAAGACGACCTGGTAGACCGCGAAGGCGCCACCGGCGACGGCCGCGAGACCGATGACGCCGCCACCCACGAGCAGGCCCTTGCGGCGACCGCCGCCGCCGCGGCGGCCCC
>NZ_JAURVJ010000013.1 GCF_030655615.1 Nocardioides sp. | reverse complement strand
GGGGCCCGCGTCGGGGGCTCGGCGGCGGCCGGGTCGTCGACCGGCCCGGGCGCCGTCTCCTCGACGGCGTCGGCCGCCGGGTCCGACGCCGACAGCCGCTGCTCGAGGCACGAGACGAACTGCCCGAGCAGCTTGTCGGAGACGTCCTGCATCACGCCCCGCCCGAACTGGGCGGGCTTGCCGGTGATGTTGAGGTCGGTGAGGACCTGGACGTCGGTGCCCCCGTCGGCGCCGTCGGTCATGCTCAGCGAGACCTGGGCGCCGGCGGTGCCGTTGCCCCGCTTGTCCTTGCCCTTGGCGTCGACCTTGAAGGAGTGGGCGGCGTCGTCCTTGTCGACGAACGTGCCCGAACCCGAGTAGACGAGGGCGATCGGACCGAGCTTGACCTTGACCGAGCCGGCGAAGGTGTCGGCGTCGGCCGAGGTGAGCGTGGCTCCCGGGAAGCACTCCGCGAGCGCGGCGATGTCCTGGAAGTGCGCCCAGGTCTCCTCGACCGGGGTGGCCACCGAGAAGCGGTGCGAGAGATCCACGCGCGCCTAGCCCCCTGCTGCGGCGGTGACCGCGCGGCGCGTGAGCACCTTGGCGAGGTGGCGCCGGTAGGACGACTCGCCGTTGAGGTCCGACGGTGGGTTGGTGTCCTGGTCGGCGAGCTCGGCCGCGGCGGCGAGGTCCTGACCACCGCGCAGCGCGTCCTCGGCCGCCCGGGCCCGCAGGGGCGTCGAGCCCATGTTGGTCAGTCCGATCGCGACGTCCTCGATCGAGCCGCCGCTGCCCTTGACCGTCGCGGCGACCGCGACGATCGGCCACTGGTGGGCTACCCGCACGAACTTCTCGTAGTGGGCGCCCCAGCCGGTGTGCTTGGGGATGCGGACCTCGGTGAGGATCTCGTCGTCGCCGATCGCGGTCTCGAAGAGGTCGATGAAGAACTCGTCGGCCGGGACGGTCCGGGTGCCGCCCGGGCCGGCGATGACGAACGACGACCCGAGCGCCAGCGCCGGCGCGCCGAGGTCACCGGCGGGGTCGGCGTGGGCGAGCGCGCCGCCGAAGGTGCCGCGGTGCCGGATCTGCTCGTCGGCGAGGTGCTCGACCGCCCGGTGGATCAGCAGCGCGTGCTCCTTGACCAGCGGGTCGGAGCCGACCACGGAGTGCGGGGTCATCGCGCCGATGACGATGGCGTCGCCGTCGTCGCGCACGCCGCGCAGGGACTCGATCTTGCCGAGGTCGATCACGACCTCTGGCGCGTTGAGCCGCATCCGCAGCACCGGCAGCAGGCTCTGCCCGCCGGCCAGGATCTTGGCGTCGTCACCGTGGGTGGCCAGGGCCGACAGGGCGTCCTCGACCGTGGTCGGGGCGACGTAGTCGAACGCGGTGGGGATCATGCGCCCGCTCCTTCCGTGCTGCTCGTGCCGGGCTCGGCGTCGGGCTCGAAGTGCGGCATCGCCGCGGCCTCGGTGGCGCCGCCGGCGCCGCCGTGGTTGATGGCGTTCCAGACCCGCTCGGGCGTGCACGGCATCTGCACGTCCTTGACGCCGAGGTGGCGGATGGCGTCGACGACGGCGTTGACCACGGCGGGGGTCGAGGCGATCGTCCCGGCCTCGCCGACGCCCTTGGTGCCGAGCGAGTTGGTGGTCGCCGGCGTCGTCGTGTGGTCGACGTCGAAGCTGATCGTGTCGGCCGCCGTCGGGAGCAGGTAGTCGACGAACGATCCCGAGACCAGGGTGCCCTGGTCGTCGTAGACCGCCTCCTCCCACAGGGCCTGTGCGATGCCCTGGACCAGGCCACCGTGCACCTGCCCGGAGACGATGAGCGGGTTGATGATGTTGCCGATGTCGTCGACGCAGGTGTACTTGCGCATCTTGACCGCGCCCGTCTCGGTGTCGACCTCCATCGCGCACAGGTGGGTGCCGTGCGGGTAGTTGAAGTTGACCGGGTCGAACGTCGCGTCGGCGTCGATCGACGGCTCGGCACCGTCGGGCAGGTTGTGGGCGGTGAAGGTCGCGGTCGCGACCTCGGTCAGCGCCATCCCGGCGTCGGTGCCGACGACCTGGAAGCGGCCCTCGTGGAACTTGACGTCGTCGACGCTCGCCTCGAGCAGGTGGGCCGCGAACGGCAGCGCCTTCTCGATGACCTTGTCCGCCGCGCGGACCAGCGCCTCGCCGCCGACCACCAGCGACCGCGAGCCGTAGGTGTCGAGCCCCTTGGACGCGATCTGGGTGTCGCCGTGCAGCACCTCGATGTCGTCGAACGGGATGCCGAGGCGGTCGGCGACGATCTGGCTGAACGCCGTCTCGTGGCCCTGGCCGTGGGCGCTCGCCCCGGTGATGACCTCGACCTTGCCGGTCGCCAGCATCCGCACCGACGCGTGCTCCCAGCCGCCGGCGCCGTAGTCGAGCGAGCCGAGGACGCGGCTGGGGGCGAGACCGCACATCTCGGTGAACGTCGAGACGCCCAGGCCGAGCTGCACGGGGTCACCGCTGTCGCGGCGCCTCTTCTGCTCGGCGCGGAGCTCGTCGTACCCGAAGATCTCCTTGGCCTTGGCGGTGGCGATCTCGTAGTTGCCGGAGTCGTACTCCAGACCGGCGACGGTCGTGAAGGGGAACTCCTCGTGCTTGATCCAGTTCTTCTCGCGGACCACGAACGGGTCGACGCCCATCTCGGCGGCGAGCTCGTCCATCATCCGCTCGATGCCGAACGTCGCCTCGGGGCGGCCGGCGCCGCGGTAGGCGTCGGTCCAGGTGGTGTTGGTGAGGACCGTCTGGCAGCTGAAGTGGTAGGCCGGGAACTTGTAGATGGCGTTGAACATGAACGCGCCGAGCACCGGTACGCCGCCGCCCACGATCGCGACGTAGGCGCCGAGGTCGGCCTCGAGCTCGACCTTGAGACCGGTGACGGTGCCGTCCTTCTCGGCCGAGAGCGTGAGCTTCTGCCACTGGTCGCGGCCGTGGTGGGCGCTGACGAGGGACTCGCTGCGCGTCTCGGTGTACTTGACCGGGCGGCTCAGCCGACGGGCGACCGCGAACGCGATCATCTCCTCCGGCGTCTGCTGCAGCTTGCCGCCGAACCCGCCGCCGACGTCGGGCGCGATGACCCGGATCTTGGACTCGGGCACGCCGGTCGTGGCGGCCAGCGCGAAGCGCAGGATGTGCGGGATCTGGGTCGCCGACCACACGGTGATCTGCTCGCCGGTCGGGTCGACCACGACGGAGCGGGGCTCCATGAAGGCGGGGATCAGGCGCTGCTGGCGGAACTCGCGCTCGATGACGATGCCGTCGGTGCGCGCCTTGGCGATGGCGTCGTCGGCGTTGCCACCGGTGCCGGCGGCCTCGGAGTCGAAGACCCACAGGGCAGACTTGTTGGTGCCGAGGTCGGGGTGCGCGAGCACCTCGTCCTTGAGCGCCTCCTTGATGCCGAGCACGGCCGGCAGCTGCTCGTAGTCGACGTCGACCAGCTCGGCCGCGTCGCGCGCCTCGGCCGCCGTACGGGCGACCACGACGGCGACGATCTCGCCGGCGAACGCGACGCGCCCGTTGGCGATGGGCAGGTGGGCCGGGGTGACCTGGTCGGGCGTGATCGGCCAGGCGTTGATGCACACGCCCTGGCTCTCGCCGAGGTCCTCCGAGGTGAGCACCGCGACGACGTTGGTCGACGCGGCGGCCTCGGTGGTGTCGATCGAGGTGATCGTGGCGTGGGCGACCGGGCTGCGCACCATCGCGAGGTGGAGCGTGCCCGGGATGCTGAGGTTGTCGGTCCAACGGGTGCGGCCGGTGATGAGGCGCTGGTCCTCCTTGCGGCGGCGGTCGCGGCCGATCTCCTTGGCCATCTCCTCCGGGGGGTTCGCGACGGCGGTCATGCGGGGTCCCCGATGATCGGTGCCGCGCACGAGCGGAGCGAGTCCTGGGCAGAGGTCAGTGGGGTGCTCATGCGTGCATCTCCGAAGCCTGGCCGGACGCGTGCTGCACGGCCTTGACGATGTTGTGGTAGCCCGTGCAGCGGCACAGGTTGCCCTCGAGCCCGACCCGGATCTCCTGCTCGGTGGGCGTGGGGTTGTCGTTGAGCAGCGCCACGCTCTGCATGATCATCCCCGGCGTGCAGAACCCGCACTGCAGGCCGTGGCACTCCCGGAACGACTCCTGCACGGGGTGCAGCTCGCCCCCGTCGTACGTTGCCGCGAGACCCTCGATCGTCGTCACCGTCGCGCCGTCGGCCTGCACCGCGAGGACGTTGCACGACTTCACGCTGGTGCCGTCGAGGTGGACCGTGCACGCCCCGCAGTTGCTGGTGTCGCACCCGATCACGGTGCCGGTCTTGCCGAGCTTCTCGCGCAGGTACTGCACGAGCAGCATCCGGGGTTCGACGTCGTCGGCCACCTTGGCGCCGTCGACGGTGAGGTTGATCCGGGTCATGAACTCTCCCTTGGATGGTGGCTGCAGCACGCAGTGGCTGTGACCCCGCTCACGCTAGGTCCGGTCGGTTGGGGTCAGGTTGGTCGGTCGCGAGGCACGAGCGGCCGGCCAGAGCTGGCCCGGTCGAGCGAGCGCGACGGGTGAGCTCGCGAACCCGTCGCGGCGAGTCGAGACCCCCGCAGGCGCAGCTCGACCCGACCTCGGCGTACTGGTCAGGGAAGTCCGACCCTTGTCCGGGGTTGCAACCCCTGACCAGGGTCGGCGGCCCCGGGCGGGCGGGGAATCCGACACCCCCCAGGGCATCACCCCCGCCAGCCCCGGCGCAGGACGTCAGCCCGACGCCGCAGCAGCCAACCGCCCCTTGAGCAGCGGCTTGGCCGGGTGGGCCTGGGCGCCGAGGGCGGCCAGGCAGCGCTCGACGACGGCGGTGTCGTAGGGCGCGAGCTCGGCGTAGCGCAGGACGGCGTCGGGGTCGGGGTCGGCGAGGAGCGCCTCGCGGACGGCGACGGCGACGTACTCACCCAGCTCGGCGAGGGCGGGCGAGTTGGTGCCGGGCAGGAGGTCGCCGCCGTAGGCGTCGACGGCGGCGGCGACGCGGCCGCGGCGGACGAGGGCGAGCACGTGCTCGACGTCGGTGGCGACGGGCATCATCAGGCGGTAGGGGCGCGAGGAGAGCTGGCCGCCCAGGGCGGCGCGCAGGTGGGACACCTCGGCCTTGAGGGTCGAGAACGTCACGGCCTGGTCGCCGTAGACGAGCGCGTGGAGCTGCTCGAGCGAGAGGCCCTCGGGGTGCAGCGCGAGCAGGGCGAGCACCTCGGTCTGGCGGCGGTTGAGCAGGAGCCGCTGGCCGTCGAGGCGCACCTCGGCGGTGCCGAGCAGCGTCATGACCAGTCCCGGGTCACCGGTGTCGTCGAGCAGGCTCGCGGTCGGGTGGTGGTGGGAGTGGGGCAGGGCGGTCTCGATGAGCCGGGCCATGACCCGGGCGGTGGCGAGCCCGATCGGGTGGCTGCGGTCCCAGGTGGTCGACAGGTCGATGACGCCGAGTCGTCGCCCGCTGACCGGGTCGACGACCGGCGCGGCCCAGCAGACCCAGTTGTGGACGATCGAGGCGTAGTGCTCGGCGCTGAAGACCATCGACGGCTCGCCGAGCCGGTTGGCCAGGTCGAGGGCGTTGGTGCCCATCGACTCGTCGTCCCAGCGGCCGCCGGCGACGAAGTTGACGGTCTCGGCCTTGCGGCGCATGACCCGGCCGCCGTAGGTCCACAGGATGCGGGTGTCGGGGTCGGTGACCGCAAGGACGAGGTCGCCGTCCTCGGCGGTACGCCGGAGCTCGGCCTCGACCCGCTCGACCGCGACCTGGAGGGGCGAGTCGCGCCACAGCGCCGAGGTCTCGGACTCGTCGGCGAGCGGGGCCGCCTCGACGTCGGGGGTGATCGCGGCCTCGGACCGGGCCCAGCTCGACAGGATCTCGGGGCGCACGAGCGGCTCGGCCGCGTCGCCCTGCTCGACGAAGGTGGTCCACGCGTGGAAGCACGCGCGCTTCTGCTCGTCCAGGTCGGGCCGCATGTCCGTCACGCTACCCCGCGCGTGTGACCCGGGTCACCGGTTGCGGGAGGTGGGCAGGAGCGCCCGCGCCGAGCGGGCCCGGAGGGCGCCCCACCACAGCCCGGCGCCGTAGCCGAGGTCGTCGAGCCGGTGGACGGCGACGTAGGGCACGACACCCATCGACGACCCGACCCGGCGCCGGTCGGCGAGCCCCTCGGCGACGGCTGCGACGAGCACGGCCCGCCGGCCTCGCGGCGAGCGCACCGCCCACAGCACGGCGAGCGGCCAGTGGTGGCGAGTGAGGGCCGAGCCGAGCTGCCAGGTCGATGCGACAGCACCCTCGACGGCCAGGATCGCCGCCCCGCGCCGGGCGCCCGCGTCCCCCTCGAGCCGCTCGGCCACCGACACGGCGGTGGCGGCCAGCGCCAGGCCCG
>NZ_JAURVJ010000012.1 GCF_030655615.1 Nocardioides sp. | reverse complement strand
GCGCGTGGTGCAGTCGGCGCGGGTGAGGACGTGGAGGCGGCCGAGCTGGTCGCCGGCGTCGCGCACGTAGCGGCGTACGGCGGAGTCGGTCCACTCCCCCGACCCGTAGCCGTGGAAGCGCAGGTGCAGCTCGACCAGCTTGCTCACGGCGTCGATCTCGTCGTTGCTGAACCGCAGCGCCTTCATCCGCTTGGTCGCGAGCTTGGCGCCGACGACGTCGTGGTGGTGGAAGGTGACGGTGCCGTCGTCGACCAGGCGACGGGTGCGTGGCTTGCCGATGTCGTGCATCAGCGCGGCGAAGCGCGACACGAAGTCGGGGCCGTCCCCACCGAGCCGCGGCTCGAGGTCGATCGCCTGCTCCAGCACGGTGAGGGTGTGCTCGTAGACGTCCTTGTGGCGGTGGTGCTCGTCGCGCTCGAGCTGGAGCGCCGGCAGCTCGGGCAGCACCAGCTGGGCCAGGCCGGTCTCGACGAGCAGGGTGAGGCCGAGGCGCGGGTGGGGCGCGCAGACGAGCTTGACCAGCTCGTCGCGGACCCGCTCGGCACTGATGATGGTGATCCGCTCCGCCATCGCCGTCATGGCGGCGACCACCTCGGGGGCGACGGTGAAGCCGAGCTGCGCCGCGAAGCGCGCGGCCCGCAGCATCCGGAGCGGGTCGTCGCCGAAGGAGTCCTCGGGGCGGCCCGGGGTGCGCAGCACCTGGTGGGCCAGGTCGACGATGCCGCCGTAGGGGTCCTCGAAGGTGCGGTCGGGCAGGGCGACCGCCATCGCGTTGACCGTGAAGTCGCGCCGCCCCAGGTCACCGGCCAGCGAGTCGCCGTAGTGGACGGTCGGGTTGCGCGAGGTGGGGTCGTAGGTCTCGGAGCGGTAGGTCGTCACCTCGACCACCCAGGGCCCCTTGCGGGCGCCGATGGTGCCGAAGTCGCGGCCCATGTCCCACAGCGCGTCGCCCCACCCGCCGAGGAGCCGCTCGGTCACCTCGGGCAGCGCCGAGGTCGTGAAGTCGAGGTCGTGGTGGGAGCGGCCGAGCATCGCGTCGCGGACCGGACCGCCCACCAGGTGCAGCTCGTGGCCGGCGTCGGTGAAGAGCCGACCGAGGCCGTCGATGAGCGGCGCGAGCCGGTCGAGCTCGTCGCCGACGCGCCGCTGGACCTCCACGATCGACAGCGGTTCGGGTGTGGTGACGGGCACCCGCATCACTCTAGGAGTGGCCGGGGGACACAGGCGAGGCGGATACCCTCGTGCCGTGGCCAGTCCCCGGAGATTCCTGCGCGCCCTCGTGGCGACGTCGGCTCTGGGCGCCGGGCTCGTGCTCGCCCCCGTGGGGTCCGCCCCCGCTGTGGCGGCACCCGGTCCCGCGACCACCGCGCCGGCCGCGACCGCCGCGCCGGCCGACGAGACCGACGACGCCCCGCTCGCGGTGACGATCCGGTCGATGACCCCCGGGTCCCTGCCGGCGACCGGCGACATCGTGGTCACCGGCACCGTCACCAACCGCAGCGCAGAGACGTGGGACGGCATCAGCCTCTACGCGGTCGTCGGCGACGAGCTCGACGGCGTGCCGATCGAGCCGATGCGCAACCAGGGCGAGCTCGAGCTCGCGATGCAGACGCCGTTCGACGAGGTCATCGGTTTCCGCAAGACCCGCGTCGGCACGCCCGGGTCGGTCGCCCAGCTCGCGCCCGGCGCCTCGGCGGGCTACACGATCGTGCTCCCGGCCGACTCGATCGAGGTCACCCGTGCCGGCGTCTACTGGTTCGGCGTCCACGCCCTCGGCAGCAGCCCCTCGCAGCCCGGCGACGGACTGGCCGACGGGCGCGCCCGGACCTTCCTCCCCTACGTCCCGCGGCGCTTGGACGCCACGCCCGTCGCCACCTCGGTCGTGGTGCCCCTCGCGCAGCCCGTGCGCTACGCCTCCGACGGCTCGGTCGACGACGAGGAGGCGTGGACCCGCGCCCTCGGGCCCGACGGCCGGCTCACCCGGCTGCTCGACTTCGTCGACGCTGGCACCGACCCGGTGACCTGGCTCGTGGACCCCGCGCTGGTCGACGCCGTCGCCCACCTGGCGGCCGGCAACGCGCCGCGCGACCTCGGACCGACCTCCGCCGGCGACGCCACCGAGGAGCCCACCGACGAGCCGACGACCGACGCCGAGCCGCTCTCGGAGTCGGCACAGGCCGCGCAGGCCTGGCTCGTCGCGCTCGGCGAGGCGCTGCAGGGCGACGAGGTGCTGACCCTCCCCTACGGCAACATCGACGTCCCGGCGACGCTCGCCCACGAGCCCGAGCTCCTCAAGCTCTCCCTCGCCCAGCGCAGCACGGCCCTCGACGCGCTCGGGGTCGAGACCGAGCCCGTCGTGACGTCGCCGAGCGGCTACCTCGACGCCGCCACCATCCGCGCCACCGACCTCGACTCCCGGATCCTCGTCACCGACCGGATGTTCGGGGCGGACCCGCCGGCCGCGGCCGACGCGGCCGGCCATCGCCTCCTCGTGACGTCGTACGGCGCCACGCAGGGCAGTCCCGGACCCGGGCGCACGCTCACCTCGGTCGGCATCCGGCAGCGGCTGCTCGCCGAGGCCGCCGTCCGGGTGATCAAGAACCGCCGGCAGCCCCTCGTCACCGTGCTCCCCCTCGACTGGGCGCTCGACGACGAGCAGTCGTTCTTCAGCGGCCTCGACGTCCCGTGGCTCGACCTGGGCCGGCTCGAGGAGGCCGAGTCGGCGGCCAGCCCGGTCGCCGTCCTGCCCGAGGAGCTCGACTACACCTCCCTGCAGGAGCGCCGCGAGCTCGACGCCCCGACGGTCGATGCCGTCGCCGGCCTGATCCGCGCCGGCGACGTCCTGCAGAACCTGCTCGTCGACAACACCGGGATCGGCGGCACCCTCACCGAGGAGGCCCTCACCGGGATCTCCTACTTCGTGCGCAACGCCCAGACCGAGGGCCGGCTCAGCGTCGGCCGGTCGCGCAGCTGGGTCGACGCCCGGCTCGGCGGCGTCCGCATCAGCGCCCCGCCGGGCGTGACCCTGTCGAGCGACACCGGGCAGTTCCAGGTGACGCTCTCCAACACCCTCGACCACCGCGTGGCCGTGACGGTGCGGGCCGCCTCCGACGACGGCATCGAGGTCGACGCACCCGAGCGCGTGGTGCTGCCGGCCAAGGGCCGCGTGTCGATCCTGCTCGAGGCCCGCGCGACCACCAACTCGGTCCACAACGTCACGCTCATGGTCACCGACTCGACCGGCGCCCCGGTCGGCTCGACCGACGAGCTGCCGATCCGGCCGACCCAGGTCAGCGGCGTCATCTGGCTGATCATGGGCACCGGCGCCGGGCTGCTGTTCCTGGCCATCGC
>NZ_JAURVJ010000008.1 GCF_030655615.1 Nocardioides sp. | reverse complement strand
TGGGCGAACGTCGTGGCCGGCGCGGGGTCGGTGTAGTCGTCGGCCGGCACGTAGATCGCCTGCAGCGAGGTGATCGAGTGACCACGCGTCGAGGTGATCCGCTCCTGGAGCGTGCCCATCTCGTCGGCGAGGTTGGGCTGGTAGCCCACGGCGGACGGCATCCGGCCCAGCAGGGTCGACACCTCCGAACCGGCCTGCGTGAACCGGAAGATGTTGTCGATGAAGAGCAGGACGTCCTGGCCCTGCACGTCGCGGAAGTACTCCGCCATCGTGAGGGCCGACAGCGCGACGCGCAGGCGGGTGCCCGGCGGCTCGTCCATCTGGCCGAAGACGAGGGCGGTCTGCCCGAGGACACCGGCCTCCTCCATCTCGACGATGAGGTCGTTGCCCTCGCGGGTGCGCTCGCCGACACCGGCGAACACCGACACACCACCGTGGTCCTTGGCGACGCGGGCGATCATCTCCTGGATGAGCACGGTCTTGCCGACCCCGGCGCCACCGAACAGGCCGATCTTGCCGCCCTGCACGTAGGGCGTCAGCAGGTCGATGACCTTGATGCCGGTCTCGAACATCTCGGTCTTGGCCTGCAGCTGGTCGAAGGCCGGGGCCTTGCGGTGGATGCCCCAGCGCTCGGCGGGCTCGAACGTCTCGCCCTCCTCGAGGTTGAGGACGTCGCCGGTGGCGTTGAACACCTTGCCGAGGCAGGCGTCACCGACCGGGACCATGATCGGGTCACCGGTGTCGCGCACCAGGCCACCGCGGACGAGGCCGTCGGTCGGCTTGAGCGAGATGGCCCGGATCATGCCGTCACCGATGTGCTGGGCGACCTCGAGGGGCAGGGTCGTCGTCTCGCCGCTCAGCGTGACGTCGACCAGGAGCTTGTTGTAGATCTCCGGCATGGCGTCGACGGGGAACTCGACGTCCACCACCGGGCCGATGACGCGGGCGATGCGACCGGTGCCCGTGGCACCGGTCTCGTTGGTCTCTTCGATCGTTGCGGTCATGTCTAGTCACTCCCTGCGTTCGCATCGGCCAGCGCGTTGACGCCCCCGACGATCTCACTGATTTCCTGGGTGATGCCGGCCTGGCGGGCCTGGTTGGCGATCCGCGTGTACTTCTTGATCAGCTCGGTGGCGTTGTCGGTCGCCGACTTCATCGCGCGCTGGCGCGCGGCCAGCTCGGAGGCCGAGGCCTGGAGCATGGCGAAGAAGATGCGGCTCTGGACGTACTGCGGCAGCAGCCCGTCGAGCACCGCCTCCGGCGACGGCTCGAACTCGTAGAGCGGCAGGACGTCGCCGGACTCGGGGGCGTCGGTGCCCTCGGTCACCTCGAGCGGCAGCAGCCGGATCGCGGTCGGCTCCTGGGTCAGCATCGACCGGAACCGGGTGTAGACGACGTGGACCTCGTCGACGTCGCCGTCCTCGCCCTGCTCCTTGAGGAACGCGTCGATCAGCGCCTGGCCGACCTCGGCCGCGATGTCGTAGGACGGCTGGTCGGAGAAGCCGGTCCAGGACCGCACGATGTCGCGCTTGCGGAACCGGAAGTAGGCCTCGCCCTTGCGGCCGGCGACGTACCAGTCGATCTCCTTGCCCTCGCCACGCAGCTTCGTGGCCAGCCGCTCGGACTCCTTGAGCACGCTCGAGGAGTAGGCGCCGGCCAGACCGCGGTCGCTGGTGATGATGAGGACGGCCGCCTTCTTGGGGTCGTCCTGCTCGGTGGTCAGCGGGTGGTCGACGTTGGAGAACGTCGCCACCGCCGACACCGCACGGGTCAGCTCGCGGGCGTAGGGAGCCGCGGCCTGCGCCCGCTGCTGCGCCTTGATGATGCGGGACGCAGCGATGAGCTCCATGGCGCGCGTGATCTTCTTGGTCGACTCGACCGACTTGATCCGGGCGCGGTACTCACGCAGCGAAAGTGCCATGGCTGCGATCAGCCCCGCTTCTGCTTGACGATGGTCTCCTGGTCCTCGTCCTCGAGCGCCTCGGCCTCGGCCTGGCGCCCGGGCTTGATGGAGGAGCCGTCGGAGGTCTCGAACTGGTCGAGGAACGAGTCGTAGGCGTCGGTGAGACCGGCCTCGTCCTCGAACTTGTTGGTCTCGCGGATGGCCGAGAGCAGGCCCTCGTGCGAGCGGCGCAGGAAGTCGAGGAACTCCTGCTCGAAGCGGAGCACGTCGGCGGTGGGCACCTTGTCGAGGCGACCGGTGGTGCCGATCCACAGGGAGACGGTCATCTCCTCGAGCGGGTAGGGCGAGTAGGCCGGCTGCTTGAGCAGGGCCATCAGGCGCTGGCCGCGGTCGAGCTGCTGGCGCGAGGCCGCGTCGAGGTCGGAGGCGAACATCGCGAACGCCTCCATGGCGCGGAACTGCGCGAGGTCGACCTTGAGCGAGCCGGTGACGGCCTTCATCGCCTTGGTCATCGCCGCACCACCCACGCGCGAGACCGACACACCGACGTCGATGGCCGGGCGCTGGTTGGCCGAGAACAGGTCGGACTGCAGGAAGATCTGGCCGTCGGTGATCGAGATGACGTTGGTCGGGATGAACGCCGAGACGTCGTTGGCCTTGGTCTCGATGATCGGCAGGCCGGTCATCGAGCCGTGGCCGAGCTCGTCGGACAGCTTGGCGCAGCGCTCGAGCAGGCGGCTGTGCAGGTAGAAGACGTCACCCGGGTAGGCCTCGCGACCCGGCGGGCGGCGCAGCAGGAGCGACACGGCGCGGTAGGCCTCGGCCTGCTTGGTCAGGTCGTCGAAGATGATCAGGACGTGCTTGCCCTCGTACATCCAGTGCTGGCCGATGGCCGAGCCGGTGTAGGGGGCGAGGTACTTGAAGCCCGCGCTGTCGGACGCCGGCGAGGCGACGATGGTCGTGTACTCGAGCGCACCGGCCTCCTCGAGCGCGCCGCGGACGGCGGCGATCGTGGAGCCCTTCTGACCGATGGCGACGTAGATGCAGCGGACCTGCTTGTCGGGGTCGCCCGACTCCCAGTTCTGCTTCTGGTTGATGATCGTGTCGATCGCGATCGTCGACTTGCCCGTGGCGCGGTCACCGATGATCAGCTGGCGCTGGCCGCGGCCGATCGGGGTCATCGAGTCGATGGCCTTGATGCCGGTGGCGAGCGGCTCGTGCACCGACTTGCGCTGCATCACCGAGGGCGCCTGCAGCTCGAGGGCGCGGCGCTCGGCGGACTCGATGTCGCCGAGGCCGTCGATCGGGGTGCCGAGGGGGTCTACCACGCGGCCGAGGAAGTTGTCACCCACGGGGACCGAGAGGATCTCGCCGGTCCGACGGACCGTCTGGCCCTCCTCGATCTTGTCGAAGTCACCGAGGACGACGACGCCGATCTCGCGGGTGTCGAGGTTGAGCGCCAGACCGAGGGTGCCGTCCTCGAACTCCAGGAGCTCGTTGGCCATGCAGGAGGGCAGGCCGCTGACGCGGGCGATGCCGTCGGCCGTCTGGGCGACCGTGCCGACCTCTTCCTTCGACGCCGCGTCGGGCTTGTAGTCGGCGACGTACTTCTGCAGCGCGTCCCGGATGTCGTCCGGACGGATGGAGAGCTCCGTCATCGTTTCCTTCTCTCTTGGTTCGTACGTCGTGGGTGAGGCGGGGATGAGGCGGTGATGAGGTGGGGCGTCAGCCGGCGATGCGGCGGCGGGCGTCGTCGAGCTTGCTGACCACGGTGCCGTCGATCACGTCGTCACCGATCTCGACCCGGATGCCACCGAGCAGGGTGGGGTCGACGATCAGGTTGAGGTGGACCGCACGGCCGTACTGGGACGACAGGACGTCGCTCAGCCGCCGGGTCTCGGCGTCGGTGAGCTCGCGCGCGACGTGGACCGTCGCGACGCCCTCACCGTGCACCTGGGCCACGGTCCTCTGGTAGGAGGCGAGCGCCGACGTCACCGTGCGGTAGCTGCCGGAGAGCGCCTGCTCGGCCAGGGTGACCGTCGAGGGCAGGGTCTTGCCCTCGAGCAGGCCCGAGATCAGCGCCGACTTGTCGCCGACGCTGCGCGCCGGGTCGGAGAGCGCGTCACGGAGCTCGGGGTTGTCCTTGACGGCCTGCGCCCAGGCGAAGAGCTCGTCGGCGAGCCGACCGGAGTCGTCGCCGGCGGCCTTGACGAGAGCGACGACGCTCAGGTGCTCGAGCGAGTCGGCCAGGTCGCGCGTCGCCGTCCACCGGCGGGCGACCGCCGAGGTCAGCACCGCGAGGGTGCCCTCGCCGACCTTGCCGCCGAAGACCTCGCCGACGAGACCCTGCTTGGCCTCGGCCGGGATCGAGCCGTCGGTGGCGAAACGGCGCAGCGCGCCCTCGGCCCGCAGCGTCGTCGCGACCGTGAACAGCTCGTCGGCCAGGCGTGCGGTCGCGTCGCCCGACCCCAGGTGGGAGTCGAGCTCGGCGGTGAGAGCGGCCAGTGCCTCGGCCGATGCTCCGCGCAGGTCCATCAGTCAGTCCTCTTCTTGGTCACGGCGTGGTCCGGTCTAGTTCTGACCGGGGGTTCCGGTCTCGAGGTCGGCCAGGAACCGCTCGACGACCCGGCTCTGGCGGGCGTCGTCGTCGAGGCTCTCCCCGACGATACGACCGGCCAGCGTGGTGGCGAGCGAGCCGACCTCGGCCCGCAGCGAGGTGACCGCCTGCTGGCGCTCCGCCTCGATCTGGGTCTTGCCGTGCTCGACGATGCGACCGGCCTCGGCCTGCGCCTGCTCGCGCATCTCGGCGATGATCACGGCACCCTGCTCGCGGGCCTCCTCGCGGATGCGGGCGGCCTCGTGCCGGGCGTCGGCGAGCTGCTTCTCGAGCTCGGCGAGCTTGGCGTCGGCCTCGGCCTGCTTGGTCTCGGCCGCGGCCAGCCCACCTTCGATCGCCTGGGTGCGCTCGGTGTAGGTCGCCTCGAAGTTCGGGACGACGAACTTCTTGATGGCGAAGAACAGAATGCCGAAGACGACGATCGAGAGGATGATCTCGACCAGGTGCGGGACGAGGGGGTTGAGCTTCTCCTCCTCCTCGGCAGCCCGCACCACCAACGGTGCGATCAGTGTGTGCATGCCAGGTCCTTCCGGTCCTACAGCTGCGGTGAGGTCAGAGGACGAAGGCGAGGGCGATACCGATGATCGCCAGGGCCTCGGCGAGCGCGAAGCCCAGGATGGCGATCGACTGCAGGCGGCTCTGGGCCTCCGGCTGGCGGGCGACGCCGCTGATGTAGGCGGCGAAGATGAGACCGATGCCGATACCCGGGCCGATGGCGGCCAGGCCGTAGCCGATCATGTTGAGGTTGCCTTCCACGGCGAACTCCTTAGGTTTCGTTACTACTTCGGTTGCAGGACGGTGGAGAGGGTGGATCAGTGCTCGTCTGCGAGCGCGCCCTGGATGTACATGGCGTTGAGCAGGACGAAGACGTAGGCCTGGAGGAACTGGATCAACAGCTCGAGCAGGGCGACGGCGATGAAGAGCACCCAGGCCAGGATCCCGACCGGGGCGTAGCCCAGCGGCTGGTGGACCAGGATGTACTCGCCGCCGAGGGCGAAGAGGATCAGCAGCAGGTGGCCCGCGAACATGTTGGCGAACAGTCGGAGGGCCAGCGTGACCGGCCGCACCAGGATGTTGGACATGAACTCGAGCGGGACCAGGAGGATCAGGATCACTCCGGTGACGCCGGCCGGCACGGACTGCAGCTTGAGGTAACCGATGAAGCCGTGCTTCTGGATGCCGACGATGTTGTAGATCAGCCAGCTCATGATGGCCAGGGAGTAGACCATCCCGGACCGGGAGAACGTCGGGAACTGGATGAACGGGATCGACGCCATGAAGTTGTTGAACAGCACGAAGAAGAACAGCGCGAAGAGGTACGGCACGAAGCGCTGGAAGTCGTGGCTGCCGATGATGTCGCGGCCGAGAGAGTTGCGGACGAACCCGTAGGCCTCCTCGCCGACGAACTGCATCTTGCCCGGCACCATGGCCCGCTTGCGCGAGGCGACGTAGAAGACGACGAAGACGAGGATCGCCGCGAGGACGATCTGCAGCATCGGCTTGGTGACGCCGACGACCCAGGTCTGACCGAAGAGGTCGAAGGAGCCGAAGTCGCCCCCGATGGGCGGCAGGTCGAAGTCAGCCGGACCCGGCGGGGTGAAGGTGTCACCCTCCGCGCGGAAGACGAGGCTCATCGCGTGCTCTCCTGTTTCTCGACTAGTGGGGGTCTGCGGGCGCCCGGAAGCGGGCGAAGGTCTGGTAGAGCGCCAGGCCGGCGCCCAGCAGGATGCCGATCACGACCATGAAACCGGTGCCCCACCAGCGGTCGAGCAGCCACCCGACGAAACCGTAGAGCAAGACCCCGGCCACGAGGTACCCGAAGGCGAGCCACGGGTCGCCCTGGGGCGAGTCCCGAGCACTGTCGTCGGACTGACTCATCGCGTGCCGGACAATAGCAGTCGGCCGAGGTCATCGTTCACTCCCCTCGGGCGTCGGGACGGGCTGGTGGTCGGGCAGGTCGTAGAGCGGCATCCGGGCCCGCATCGCGTGCACCACCAGGCACACGGTCCACGCGAGCGCCACAGCGATCACGCCGCCGGCGAACCAGCCCGGGGCGAGGGTGTCCTCGATGTCGTCGGCCCCGCGCAGGGCGGCCAGGAGGGCCACCAGCAGGACCAGCTGGAGCGTGTAGGTCAGCAGGGCCACCACGAGCGAGGCGGCCGGCATCAGCCCGGAGACCAGGTCGACGGTCGCGAACCCGGTGGCGAGCACGAGGAGCGTCACGCCAGCACCCGCGAGGCCGCCGAGCAGCCCGGCGGAGCCGTCGAGCACGGCTGCGAGCACGGCCACCACGACCCCGGCCGCCGTTCCGGCGAGCACGGCCACACCCAGGGCGGCGACGCCGTAGGGGCGTGCCTTCCGGCTGGTGGAGGCGGTGTCGGTCGTCATCGTTGGCGGCCGTTTCTGTGCTCGTCGTCAGCGGGGTGACGGGGGCGGTCAGACGGGTCTTCAGGTGTCTTTCAGGTGCTTGTGAATGCTATCACAAAGTCTCCTCGGCCAGCACCGGGGGCTTGTGGAGGATCGGGAGGACGAAGGTGAGCAGCAACGTGATGGCGAAGCCCGAGCCGATCCCGATCCACACCGGTGGCCCCGTGCGCAGGCTCGCGAGCACCGTCGAGAACGCGATCAGGCCGGCCCAGACCCACATGATCAGCACGGCGCGGCGGTGGGAGTGGCCGATCTCGAGGAGCCGGTGGTGGAGGTGCTGCTTGTCCGGCGCGAACGGCGAGCGGCCGGCCCGGGTGCGGCGCACGACAGCCAGCACGAGGTCGGCGAGGGGGACGATCAGGATGAGGATCGGCAGCGCCACCGGCAGGAGCATCGGCAAGAAGCTCGCCCGGGCGCCGTCGGCGCCCAGCGAGATGTCCTCCGCGCTGAACTGGGTCGTGACGGTGATCGCCGTGGCCGACAGCACGAGCCCGATCAGCATCGACCCGCTGTCGCCCATGAAGAGCCGGGCCGGATGGAAGTTGTGGACGAGGAACCCGGCGCACACGCCGGCCAGGGCCGCCGAGAGCAGCGCACCCGTCGTGGCCCGGCTGACGCCGTTGGCGGCGCTCAGCTGGTAGCAGTAGAAGAAGAACGCGATCGCGGCGATGCCGACCACCCCGGCCGCCAGCCCGTCGAGACCGTCGACGAAGTTGACGGCGTTGACGGTCGCCACCACGATCACCGCCGTCAGGATCGCGCCCTGGCTGGAGTCGAGGGAGAACTGCTCCTCGTTGGGCGTGAAGAAGAACTTGAACTGCACGCCGGAGTAGACGAGGAGCCCGACCGCCATCACCTGGCCGCCGAACTTGGTGAGCGCGTCGAGGTCGAAGATGTCGTCGAGCACCCCCACCCCGCAGATCAGCGCCCCCGCCACGATGACGGCGCGGGCGTCGGGGAACGTGAAGGCACCGCTGTCGGGGCTGGACAGGAACGGCAGCTGGCGGGCGACGAGGTAGGCCGCGACCAGGCCCCCGAGCATCGCGATCCCGCCGAGGTAGGGGATCGGCTCGGCGTGGACGTCGCGGTCACGGACCGCGGCCACCGCACCGGTGCGCAGGGCGATCTCGCGCGCGACGACCGTCAGCAGGTAGGTGACCGAGGCGGCCACCAGGAAGACGACGAGGTACTCACGCATCGGTCAGGGTCGCCCCGAGCGGCTCGAGGACCTCGTTGAGCTGGTCGAGGCTGAGGGCACCGTGGCGCAGGATGCGTCCCTGGCTGCCGGTGGCGTCGACGATCGTGGAGGCCTCCCCCACCGGGGACTCCCCCGCGTCGACGATGACCGCGACCCGCTCGCCGAGCATCTCCTCGGCCTGGTCGGCGTCGGTCGCGGCGGGCAGCCCGGTGACGTTGGCCGAGCTCACCGCGAGCGGCCCCGTGCGCTCGAGGATCTCGCGGGTCAGGTCGTCGTCGGGCATCCGGACGGCCACCGTGCCGCGGGCGTCGCCGAGGTCCCACATGAGCGAGGTCTGCTGCCGGCACACCAGCGTCAGCGGACCGGGCCAGAAGGCGTCGACGAGCTCGCGGGCGAACGCCGGGACGTCGCGGGCGAGCGCGTCGAGGGTCGTGGCGGTGCTGATCAGCACCGGCGGCGGCATGTCGCGGCCGCGGCCCTTGGCGTCGAGCAGGTCGGCGACGGCGTCGGGGTCGAAGGCGTCGGCCGCCACGCCGTAGACGGTGTCGGTGGGCAGCACCACGAGGTCGCCGCGCTGGATCGCCATCGACGCGGCCTCGATCGCGGTCTCGCGCTCCTCCGGGGTCGTCGTGGGAAAGCGCTCGGAGGTCACCCTGCTCATCCTGCCAGTGTCGCCGTGACGAAGCGGGCACGGCCCGCGAGGTCGCGGTGGTCGCGCACGTCGCTCCACCCGCCTGCGGCGACGAACACGCCGGGAGCCGACTCGCCCTGGACGTCGGCGTGCTCGGCGCCGACCGCTCCCCCGGGACGCAGCAGCAGCCGGGCCCGCCGCTCGAGCACCCGCATCGCGTCGAGGCCGTCGGCCCCCGAGAAGAGCGCCAGGTGCGGGTCGTGGTCGCGGGCCTCGGGGGCCACCGACTCCCACGCCTCGAGCGGGATGTAGGGCGGGTTGCAGACCACGACGTCGACCGTGCCGGCCAGGTCGTCGAAGGCGGTCGCCATCGAGCCGGACCGCAGGTCGACGCCGGTGCCGGCGAGGTTGCGGGCCGCCCAGGCGATCGCGTCCTCGTCGAGCTCGACGGCGTGGACCACGGCGTGGGGCACCTCGTGGGCCACCGCCTTGGCGATGGCACCGGACCCGGTGCACAGGTCGACGACGACCGGACGCTCGAGCGGCGCTGCGGCATCGACGGCCCACCCGGCGAGCAGCTCGGTCTCGGGGCGGGGCACGAACACCCCGGGGCCGACCTGCAGCTCGACGTAGCGGAATCCAGCCAGCCCGGTGAGGTGCTGCAGCGGGACGCGGGCCGCGCGGCGGGACAACAGGGCGTCGTACGCCGCGATCTCGGGCTCGCCCACCTCGCGGACCATGTCGAGGCGCCCGCGCGGCACGTCGAGGACGTGAGCCAGCAGCACCGCGGCGTCGTTGTCGGGGCTGGCGACGCCGGCGGCGGCCAGCCGTGCGGCCGCCGCACCGAGGAGCTGGCGGGGCCTCACTGCTCGAGGGCCTCGAGGCGCGCGGCCAGGTCGGCGTCGACGCAGGAGTCGAGGACCGGCTTGAGGTCGCCGTCGAGCACCTGGTCGAGGTTGTAGGACTTGTAGCCGGTGCGGTGGTCGGAGATCCGGTTCTCCGGGTAGTTGTAGGTCCGGATGCGTTCGGAGCGGTCGACGGTGCGGACCTGGCTGCGGCGGGCGTCGCTCGCCTCGGCGTCGGCGGCCTCCTGGGCGGCCGCGAGCAGCCGGGCGCGCAGGATGCGCATGGCCGACTCCTTGTTCTGCAGCTGGCTCTTCTCGTTCTGGCAGCTGGCGACGATGCCGGTCGGGACGTGGGTGATCCGGACCGCCGAGTCGGTCGTGTTGACGCTCTGCCCGCCCGGCCCGCTGCTGCGGTAGACGTCGATGCGCAGGTCGTTGTCGTTGATCTCGACGTCGACCTGCTCGGCCTCCGGGAGGACCAGGACGCCGGCCGCGCTGGTGTGCACCCGGCCCTGCGACTCGGTGACGGGAACGCGCTGGACGCGGTGGACCCCGCCCTCGAACTTGAGCATCCCGAAGGGCGCGCCGCCGGGCTCGGGGGTCCCCTTGGCCTTGACGGCGACGGTGACCGACTTGTAGCCACCGAGGTCGGACTCGGTCGCGTCGATCACCTCGACCGACCAGCCGGCTCGCTCGGCGTAGCGGGTGTACATGCGGAGCAGGTCGCCGGCGAAGAGGGCGGACTCCTCGCCGCCCTCGCCGGACTTGATCTCGAGGATGGTGTCGTTGCCGTCGGCCGGGTCGCGCGGCACCAGCAGCCGGCGCAGCTTCTCCTCGGCCTCGGGCAGCCGCGCCTCGAGGGACGCGGCCTCGGCCGCGAACGACTCGTCGTCGCCGGCCAGCTCGCGGGCGGCGCCGAGGTCGTCCCCGAGGGCGGTCCAGTCGCGCCAGGCGCCGATGATCGCGCTCAGCTCGGCGTAGCGGCGGTTGAGCTGCTTGGCCAGCCGGGCGTCGGCGTGGGTCTCGGGCTCGCCGAGGCGCGCCTCGATGTCGCCGTGCTCGGCGAGCATGCTCTCGACGGCCTCGAACATGGGGGTCTCCTGGTGGCGGCGGGTCGGGGGTCCGGCCCCGCTAGCGCGGTGCGGGGGCCGGGAAAAAGCACCGACGCCGACCCCCGCGGCAGCGGGGATCGGCGTCGGGAGGTCGCTACTTCTCGGAGTCGGCCGGGGCGTCGGCGGCCGGGGCCTTCTTCTTGTAGCGCGCCTCGAAGCGGGCGACGCGACCACCGGTGTCGAGGATCTTCTGCTTGCCGGTGTAGAAGGGGTGGCACTGCGAGCACACGTCGGACTTGATGGCGCCGGAGGCGACGGTGCTACGCGTGGTGAACGTCGCGCCGCAGGTGCAGCTGACCTCGGTGACGACGTAGTCGGGGTGGGTGTCGGTCTTCATGGTGTCCTCTCGAAGTGCTCCGGGTCGTCGCACGGCGTGCGTCGTGAACCGGAACCGGTTGACATCGTAGTGAACAGCGCTCCCGCGCTCACAATTCCGCCAGTCAGCGCGCGGCGAGCGGGGGGTCAGCGGCGGGGTGAGCGGCTGGGCTCGAGCTCGACCCGCTCGCCGATGTCGACCGGCGACGGCGGCGCCTCGGCGGTCCGGCCGGACCGGTCGATCCGGTCGCTGTGCAGCCGCAGCCGCATGAAGACGGTGGTGCCCTCGCCCTCGGCCGACTCGATGATCACGTCGCCCGAGTGCTTGTCGATGATGGTCTGCACGATGCGCAGCCCGAGCCCGGTGCCGGCGATCTCGTTGGTCATCGCGTTGGACGCGCGGAAGAAGCGGGTGCCGAGACGGTCGATCTCGGACTGCGGGATCCCGATGCCGTGGTCGCGGATGGCGATCTCGACGCGGTTGAGCACGCGCTTGACCGAGACCTCGACCGAGCCGTCGTCGTGGCTGAACTTCACCGCGTTGCTCAGCACGTTGAGGAACGCGCGATAGAGCATCGCGCGGTCGCAGACGACCGCCAGCGGCTCGTCGGAGGCCGTGACCTCGACGGTGATGCCACGCCGCGCGGCCGTCATCCGGACGTCGGTCACCGCGTCGGTGACCATCTCGGTGACGTCGGACGGCTCGAGCTCGGAGGGCCGGTTCTCGGCCTTGGACAGGGCCAGCAGGTCGTCGATCAGCGCGCGCAGGCGTACGACGTTGCGGCGGGTCGCCTCGAGCATCCGCTCGTGACGCGGCTCGAGCATGCCGTCGAACTCGTCGGCCACCATCTCGAGGTAGCCGCTGATGGTCGTCAGCGGCGTGCGCAGCTCGTGGGAGACGTTGGAGACGAAGTCGTCCTTGGCGCTGTCGAGCACGTGGAGCTCGTCCTGGATGCGCCCCTCGACGGCCCGGGCGCGCGAGCCGGCGTCGGCGAAGTCGTTGAGGGCCCGCGCGATAGAGCGCACCTCCTTGGGACCGCGGTTGTCGACCGCACGCCCCTCGGGGTCGTTGCGCAGCATCCGCTGGACGACCTGCTCGAGCGCCAGGAGGGGCTCGGACAGCTCGGAGAGCAGCCGGGCGCGGGAGCGGCCGATGAGGACCGCCGCACCGACCAGGAGCAGCACCGAGGCGACCACGGTGAGCCGCAGCCGGAGGGTGGCGGCGTCCTGGACCTCGGCGAGCTCGGCGGCCAACGCGTCACGGGCGTTGGCGACGGCGTCGCGGTAGGTGCCGGTACGACCCTGGCCGACGTCGTTGAGGGTGGGGTCGAGCATGCCGGGCTCGCCGGCGAGGACGGGGTCGATGTAGCCGGTCACGAGGCGGCCGACGGCGGCAGTCTCGGCCGCGACGACGCCCTCGAGCCGGGGATCCCCCGCGACCCGGGACAGCAGGTCGTCCTTGGCGTCCGCGAGCT
Organism: Nocardioides sp.; assembly: GCF_030655615.1. Classification (GTDB taxonomy): domain Bacteria; phylum Actinomycetota; class Actinomycetes; order Propionibacteriales; family Nocardioidaceae; genus Nocardioides. The sequence continues at coordinate 2,098 of NZ_JAURVJ010000008.1, read as the reverse complement.
CGACCTTCGCGGTGCCGTAGTCCTCCCTGGCCTGGTCGTCGCCGGTGAGGGACCACTGCGTCGCCGCGGACTCGAGGTCGGCCACGACCTCGGTGTAGTGGTCGTGCGCGGTGACGACCGGCTCGACCTCCTCGGAGACCCGTTCGAACGAGGAGACGCTGAGGAGCACGCCGACCACGCAGACCACCACGGACAGGACGATCAGGACGGCCATCCGCCAGACGACGGGCGAGACCAGCCGAGCGACCGGTCGCCCCGGTTCGGCGCGTTGGGCATTCATCGCCACCGCGTGACCCCTTCTGACCCGGGCGGCCCCCCTCGAGCGCCCGATCGCATCCTAGGCCACATCTGCGGCCCGCGTTGGGGACGGAGCCCGCCCGTCGGGGCGGGACGACGACCCGGCGCGGGCGCCGCGGGGCTCAGGCGGGCCCGCGGGCCAGCAGCGCCTCGACCCGCGAGGCGAGCTCACGCGGGCTGAAGGGCTTGGTGATGTAGTCGTCGGCGCCGGAGTCGAACCCGGTGCTGACGTCGGACTCCTGGGCCCGCGCGGTCAGCAGGATCACCGGCAGGTCGACCAGCCCGGGGTCGGCGCGGATGAGGCGGATCGCATCGAGGCCCGACACCCCCGGCATCATCACGTCGAGCACGCACAGGTCGGGGCGCTGGGCCCGGCAGGCCTCGATGGCCGCGGCCCCGTCGCCCACGGCGACGATGTCGTGTCCCATCGTCGTCAGCTTGAACTCCACGAGCTCACGGATGTCGACGTCGTCGTCGGCGACCACGATGCGAGCCATCTCAGTCCTCCAGTCCTGCGGTCGAGGTGCTGTTCCTCTGCACCTGGGTGAGGAGCTCGATGTTGCTCTGCGACTTGCGGAGCCGCTCGAGCAGCCGCTCGTGGGCCTGCGCGGTGTCGAGCGCCGAGAGCGCCCGGCGCAGCTTCCAGACGATCGCGAGCTCCTGCTCGCCGAGCAGCAGGTCCTCGCGCCGGGTGCCCGAGGCGACGACGTCGACGCTCGGGAACAGCCGCCGCTCGGCCAGCTCGCTGCGCAGCCGGATCTCGGCGTTGGCGGTGTCCTTGAGCTCCTCGTAGATCACCTCGTCGGTCCGCGACCCGGTCTCGACGAGCACCGTGGCCAGGATGGTCAGCGAGCCGCCGTTCTCGATGTTGCGGGCCGCCCCGAAGAACTTCTTGGGCGGGTGGAGCGACGCCGAGTCGACGTCGCCCGACAGGAGCCGTCCCGACGCCGGGAGCGCGTGGTTGTAGGCCCGGCCCAAACGAGTGATGCCGTCGAGGAGCACGACGACGTCGTGACCGAGCTCGACCAGCCGCTTGGCCCGCTCGATCGCGAGCTCGGCGACCGTGGTGTGGTCGGTGGCCGGCCGGTCGAACGTCGAGGCGATGACCTCGCCCTTGACGGAGCGCTCGAAGTCGGTGACCTCCTCGGGGCGCTCGTCGACCAGCACCACCATCAGGTGGCACTCGGGGTTGTTGGCCGAGACGGCGGCGGCGATCGACTGCAGCAGCATGGTCTTGCCGGCCTTGGCCGGTGAGACGACCAGCCCGCGCTGGCCCTTGCCGATCGGGGCGGCGATGTCGACGATCCGCCCGACGAGGTTGGTGGCGTCGGTCTCGAGCCGCAGGCGCTCCGAGGGGTGCAGCGGCGTGAGCTTGGCGAACTCGACGCGGGTCTTGGCGGTCTCGGGGTCGTGCCCGTTGACGCTGTCGATGCGCACCATCGGGTTGAACTTCTCGCGCCGCTCGCCCTCGCGCGGGTGACGGACCTGGCCGACGATCGCGTCGCCGCGGCGCAGGCCGAACTTCCGCACCATCGACAGCGACAGGTAGACGTCGTCGGTGCCGGGGAGGTAGCCGCTGGTCCGGACGAACGCGTAGTTGTCGAGCACGTCGAGGATGCCGGCCGCCGGGACGACGATGTCGTCCTCGAGGATCGTCGTGTCGGGCTCGTGCCGGTTGCCCTGACCGCTGCGCTGGGCGCCCTGCTGGCCACCGCCCTGGTGGGCGCCGTTCGCCTGACCGCCGCCCTGCTGGCCACCGCCCTGCGCGGCCGGCTGGCTCGGCTGCGACGGCTGGGTCGGC
>NZ_JAURVJ010000006.1 GCF_030655615.1 Nocardioides sp. | reverse complement strand
GTTGCGCTTCCAGGGCAGTGCGCCACCTCCGCCCTTGCGGGTCACCTTGGGGACGGGGCAGCCGAAGTTGAGGTCGATGTGGGCGACGCCGTACTCGCCGCAGAGGATCTCGGCGGCCTTGCCGACGTAGACGGGGTCGGTTCCGTAGAGCTGCACCGAGCGGGTCGTCTCGAGATCGTCGAAGACCAGCATCTTGAGCGTGGTGTCGTCGCGCTCGACCAGCCCGCGGCTGGTGATCATCTCGCACACGTAGAGCCCGGCGCCCTGCTCGGCGCACAGGCGGCGGTAGGCGGCGTTGGTGATGCCGGCCATCGGGGCCAGCACCACGGGCGTGTCGACCGTGAGGGGGCCGAGGCGGAGCGGTGCGGTCACCGATCCATTCTGGACCTGGTGGCCGCTCCGCGAGGAATCAGGAGGTCACCGGCGGCTGGGCGTCGCCGTCGCGCCGGGGGTCCTGGGCCCGCCCTTCTTCCCGCCCCGGGCGCCGAGGTCGGTGACCGTGCCGGTCCAGGTGATCGGGACGACACCCTCGGGCGGCCGGAACATCACCGAGACCAGCTCGGCACCGGCCGGCACCAGGAAGATCAGGCACGAGCGGGCCTCGTCGTCGGGGGCGAAGATCGCGGGCAGCGTCGAACCGGGGCACGGCGCGAAGGCCGGGTCGATGCCGGTCGGCGGGATCAGCCGCTCCTCGGAGTCGACGACGTAGAGGGGCAGCTGCCGCTCGCCGAGGTCGGTGTCGCCGTCGTTGGTGACCTCGGTCGAGACGAAGTAGGGCGTGGAGGCCGCGCCGGCGGCGTCGAGCTGGAAGCCGACCAGGGACTTCTTCACCGTGGTGCGCTCGACCCGGTCGACCCGGACGTCGACGACGCCGACCACGTCCTGGCGCGGCTTCCACGCAGCCAGGGCGGGCTGCCGGAAGGTCAGCTCCGTGCCGGGCTCGGTCAGCTCGACGCCCTCCGGGGTCGGGAGGTAGGCGGCGGGGTCGGCCAGGTCCGTCGGGTCGGTGACGCCGTCGGTGGCAGACGTCGCCGAGGTCGGGGCCGGAGTCGGCTCCGGGGTGCCGGCGCCCTCGTCGGGCTCGCCCGAGACGTCGCTGCAGCCGGCGAGCACGCCGACGACCAGGGTGCTGGCGAGCACCAGGCGGAGCGGGCGGCGGGCCACGGTGGCTCAGGCCCCGACGAGGCGCTCGGCCAGGTAGGCGGTGACGCCGGAGAGCGGAATGCGGGCCTGCTCCATGGTGTCGCGCTCGCGGATCGTGACGGCGTCGTCCTCGAGGGTCTCGAAGTCGACGGTGATGCAGAACGGGGTGCCGACCTCGTCCTGGCGGCGGTAGCGCTTGCCGATGGCGCCGGCGTCGTCGAAGTCGACGTTCCAGCCGCGACGCAGCTCCGCGGCGAGGTCGCGCGCCTTGGGCGACAGGTCGGCGTTGCGGCTCAGCGGCAGCACGGCGACCTTGACCGGGGCCAGGCGCGGGTCGAGGCGCAGCACGGTGCGCTTGTCGACGCCGCCCTTGGTGTTGGGGGCCTCGTCCTCCTCGTAGGCGTCGACGAGGAACGTCATCAGGCTGCGCGACAGCCCGGCCGCCGGCTCGATGACGTAGGGGACGTAGCGCTCGTTGTTGGCCTGGTCGAAGTAGCTGAGGTCCTTGCCGGAGGCCTCGCCGTGGGTCTTGAGGTCGAAGTCGGTGCGGTTGGCGATGCCCTCGAGCTCACCCCACTCGGAGCCGGCGAAGTTGAAGCGGTACTCGATGTCGACGGTGCGCTTGGAGTAGTGCGACAGCTTCTCCTTCGCGTGCTCGTAGTGGCGCAGGTTGTCGGGGTCGATCCCGAGGTCGGTGTACCACCGGGTGCGCTCGTCGATCCAGTACTGGTGCCACTCCTCGTCCTCGCCGGGCTTGACGAAGAACTCCATCTCCATCTGCTCGAACTCGCGGGTGCGGAAGATGAAGTTGCCGGGGGTGATCTCGTTGCGGAAGCTCTTGCCGATCTGGGCGATGCCGAACGGCGGCTTGCTGCGGCTGCTGGTGACCACGTTGGCGAAGTTGAGGAAGATGCCCTGGGCGGTCTCGGGGCGGAGGTAGTGCAGGCCTTCCTCGTTCTCGATGACCCCGAGGTAGGTCTTGAGCAGGCCGGAGAACTGGCGCGGCTCGGTCCACGCGCCGCGGGTGCCGCAGTTGGGGCAGGCGAGGGTCGCGAGGTCGATCGAGTCGGGGTCGGTGTCGCCGCCCTTCTTCTCGGCGGCCGCCTCCTGCAGGTGGTCGGCGCGGAAGCGCTTGTGGCACGACTGGCACTCGGTCAGCGGGTCGCTGAAGGTGGCGACGTGGCCGCTGGCCTCCCAGGTCTGGCGCGGCAGGATGATCGAGGAGTCGAGCCCGACGACGTCGCCGCGCAGCTGCACCATGGACTTCCACCACTGGCGCTTGATGTTGTCCTTGAGCTCGACGCCGAGCGGGCCGTAGTCCCAGGCCGACTTGGTGCCGCCGTAGATCTCGCCGCACGGGTAGACGAACCCCCGGCGCTTGGCGAGGGAGACGACGTTGTCGACGGCGGACGGGGGCGGCTTGGCCACGAAGAGCTCCTGGTGCTGGGTTCGGTCGGCTGGCTGCCGATCGTGCCCTTCAGCCTATCGATCGTGTCTGCCGGATATTGAGGTCGGTGCCGGGATCGGCGACCTCGTAGGCGCTGGGCTCGTCCAGCGCCCGGCTCAGGGTCGGCACCGCGTGGAGCTTGACGTCGTACGCCGACAGCGCGCGCCGGTAGGCGCCCACGTGCTCCCACGTCGTCGTGAGCACCCAGAGCTCGGGGTCGTCGACGTTGCGGCCCATCGTGCCGCCGCGGTAGCCGGGCCGCTCGGCGAGTGCCTCGTGGGCTCGCTGCAGGTCGGCGCGGAACGCCGCGCCCTCGGGTTCCGGCACACGGAAGCGGTTCACGACGATCACCTCCTCACCCTAGGGTCGGCGCATGACCACCCCCGCCGAGCTCCCCTACGTCAAGCCCGACGGCATCGCCTACCCCGACGCCCCGTGGCAGATGGTGGGGTCTCTGTGGCTCACCGTGTTCCGCCTCGGTCACAAGGCCCGGTCCCCGGACGGCAGTCTCCGTCCGAAGGGCGTCTACGGTGCCGCCTTCGTGTCCTACGAGGAGGGCAGCCCGCTCACCTACTCCGAGCTGCTCGTCGCCCGGGCGCTGCCGGCCAGCGACGGCAAGGGCCGCAAGGTCAGCATCACCGACATCTGGGTCGACTCCCCCGCGTCCGTCGCCGGTGGGCGGGAGCTGTGGGCGATCCCCAAGGGCCTGTGCGACTTCGACCTCGAGTCCAGCCACCGCGGGCCTCTGTCGTCGACGAGCTGGTCGGCCTCGCTCGACCGCCGGCCGATCGCCTCGGCGTCCTTCCGCGACGTGTCCCGGGCCGCCCCCCGACTGCCCTTCAAGGGCTCGACCTTCCAGCCCGCGCTGCCCGAGGGCGGCGGCGACAAGGGAGCCGTGCTGCAGGGGTCGTCGAAGGCCCTCCCCGCCCGGGCACGCTGGGACTTCGCCGCCGACGGCCCGCTGGGCTTCATGCGCGACGCGCGCCAGCTGGCGTCGTTCCGGATGGCGTCGTTCCGGATGTCCTTCGGCTGACCCGGGACGGCCGTGGTGCGGGGACGCCCCGAGCCCGACCCCGCGCTGGTGGCGCGGGTGGCGTCGTGCGCCCTGACGCTGCCGGAGGCCTACGAGGAGGACGCGTGGACAGGGGTCCGGTGGCGCGTCCGGAAGAAGACGTTCGCCCACGCCCTGGTGACGACCCCGGACCGCGCCCACGACCACTACGACCTGGACCTCGCCGGGCCGACACCCATCCTGACGTTCCGCTCGAGCGGCGAGGAGCTGCTGGCACTCACGCTCGCTGGACGGCCGTTCTTCAAGCCGCCCTGGTCGCCGACCGTCGTGGCGATGCTGCTCGGCGACGACACGGACTGGGACGAGGTCGGTGAGCTGGTGACCGAGAGCTATCGGCTGCTCGCGCCCCAGAAGCTCGTGGCGCGGCTCCCGTCCATCGGCCCCACGGACTCCCCGGGCTGACCCGGGCGGCTCAGCGTTGGGTGCGCTGCTGCTTCTTGGTCTCGGCGAGGTCCTTGAGCCGGTCGGCGTCGGCCTTGGCCTCGGCCGCCGTCTGCTCGGTCGTACGGGCGTCGTCGAGCTCGGACGACGCCGCCTGTCGGGCCGCCTTCTTCTTGGCTGCCGCGACGGAGTCGACCTGCTTCTTGCGCTGCTCGACGCCGGCGGCGCGGCTCGACGCACGCTGGTCGGCGTCGGCCTTCTTGGCCGCGGCCGCCTGCGCGGCGGCCGTCGCGGCCTCCTGCTTGGCCTGCGCCTCGACGGCGTCCGCCTCGTCGAGCCCGGACGCGATGCGGTCCTGGGCGGCGTCACGCTGATCGGAGGCCTGGCGCCGACCGGCAGCGACGGTCTCGTCGGCGCGTTCGCGACGCGCCGCGGCGTCGAGCTCGAGCCGGGCTGCGGTCAGCAGCTTCGCCGAACGCTCCAGGCGCTCGGACCCGCGGCGGGCGATGCCCGGGTTGGCCAGGACGGTACCCGCGAGCTTGTCGGCCGAGCCCATGGCCTTGTCGAGGGCGACCCGCGGCCCAGAGGTCTCGGGCAGGAGCTGCGAGAGCCGCTTGTCGAGGAGGGCGAGCGGCATCCGGGCCAGCTCGTAGGGAAGGGCGACGGCGGTCCTGATCATGGTGGTCCTCAGCTCTCGGTCTCGGCGCGCAGCTGCGCGGCCTGGTGGTCGGCGGCGGCGGCCTCGCGCTCGAGGCGGGTCGCCTCGGCAGCCGCGTCCTGCTCGGTCGTCGTGGCGTCGTCGGCCAGGGCGGCGGCCTCGGCGACC
>NZ_JAURVJ010000005.1 GCF_030655615.1 Nocardioides sp. | reverse complement strand
CTCGAAGCCGCGTTGAAGTCCGGCGCCCAGGCGTTGGCCGACCTCGGCTCCACCGAGACCCTCGACGTACGACGGTCTCATGCGTTGGGTGAGATGGGCCGCCACCAGCTCGCCCTCGACCTCGACTTCCCCGAGTCGAGTGGGTCGGGTCGGGGGGTGACGCTCTACGTCCACCTCGACGCCGAAGCTGCCGCCCGTCCGGGGTTCGTGGAGAACACGTGGTCCCCGGTCTTGCTCGAGCAGATCCGGCACTGGTGCGAGAGCGCGGGTACGAAGGTGACGGTGAAGCCGGTCATCGATCTCAACACCAACCTCTCGACCGAGGCCTACCGCCCGACCGAGGCCATCCGCGAACAAGTGCGCCTCAGGGACGGGACGTGTGTGTTCCCGGGCTGCCACCGCCGCCACGTCGACCTCGACCACATCGTCCCGTTCGACGCAGGCGGCCCGACGAGCGTCGAGAACCTCGCGATGTTGTGTCGGCGGCACCACCGGGCCAAGACCCACGGCCACTGGTCCTACCGGGTCCTCGAGCCCGGGTTGTACGAGTGGACCAGCCCCACCCGGGATCAGCTACGTCGTCGACCACCGCCGTCGACGACCCTGAACGCCCCGAGGACCCCGCACCCACCAAGAGGACGGGGTCGCTGGCATGCCCATGGCGGCACTCCCACGGAGATCGAGCCGACGGGCCGGCTACGGCCCGGCGTGTCGAGATCCCCGCAATCGACTCCGCCGACCCGACCCCGCCGCCGCGGCCGGTCGCGGTCTCCTCGACTTCCGTGTGGTCAGCCTGGGTACGTCGCTGCGCGGCCTCGACACGCGGTGACTCCGTCCCCGCGGCTCGACCACCGTGTGGTGGGCCTGGGAGCACCGCGACGGCTCACGGTGATCGAGCCGACGGGCCGGCTATGGCCCGGCGTGTCGAGATCCCCGCAGCCGACCCACCCGGCCCATCCCAGCCCTGCGGCTGGTCTCCTCGACCTCCGTGTGGTCGACCTGAGTACGTCGCCTGCGGAGGTCTCGACTCGCGGTGACTTCGTCCCCGCGGCTCGACCACCGTGTGTGGCGGCCAGACCACCTCAGCGGGTGGACACCACCGGGCCCGGGAGCGGCACCGTGGGGAGATGACCACGATGCCCCAGGACCCCGAGCCGGCCACGCCGGACGAGCACCCCGACGTCGTCCCGAGCCTCGACCCGGACCAGCCCTACGCCGACCCGCAGACGAAGCCCGCCCCCGAGCCCGAGGGCGAGTGATGGGCACCGTCATCTGGATCGTCGTGGCGGTGGTCGTCGTCGTGGCGGTCGTCGCGCTGGTCGCGCTGCTCCTGCGGCGACGCTCCGACCACCAGCGCCAGCAGCAGCTCGCGCACGCCGATGACCTGCGCGGCCGGGCGGCGGGCCACCTGCCGGACGTTCGCTCCGCTGAGGAGCGGGCCCAGCAGGCGGACGCCGAGGCCGAGCGGGCGCGGGCCCGGGCCGACCAGGCCGAGCAGACCGCAGCCGGCGCCCACCGTGACCTCGCGCAGGAGCAGGCCGCGCAGGAGGACGTCGTACGCCGGGCCGACGAGGTGGACCCGCGCGTGGACACCAGTGCCCCCGACTACGAGCCGATCGTCGGCCCCGACATGAAGGGCATCCCGGCCGACGGCGTCGACGATGCCGACGGCAGGCACCGCGCCGGCTGACCGAGGACGCGTGGCGTGCCGTCGTCGAGCACGACGAGCCCGCTGCGACCGGGACGCGACTCCAGCCAGGCCAGCCCGTCGGTGCCCATCGCGAACGCCGCGGTGGCGTCGATGTCGGCCCACGTGAGGTCCGGGGCCACCACCGTGACCGACGCGAGACCGGTCGGTCGGCGTCCGGTCCGGGCGTCGACGACGTGGGGACCGCGGTGGGTCTCGGCCGAGGTCGCGACCGCCCCGTCCCGCAGGGGCACCCGGGCGACCAGACGTCTGGGTTCGCGAGGGTCCTCGACGCCGATCTGCCACGCCGGGGCCTGAGGATCGACGACGCGGGCGACGACGTCCCCGCCGCCGCCGAGGCAGTAGTCGGTCTCCCGAAGCGCGGCCAGATGAGCCGCAGCGCGCTGCACCGCCCACCCCTTGACCACCCCGCTCGGGTCGAGCCGCACAACCCTGTCGTCGCCACGGCGGCGTACGTCGAAGGCGCCGCCCGACTCGACCCGCGCGCGTTCCGCGATGGCCAGGACCTCGCGGACCTCTGGCGGCGCCGCGGCCGGCGTCATCTCACCGCGGTCCAGGCGGGACACGACCGAGTCGGCGCGATAGGTGCTGAAGACGCGGTCGACCTCACGGAGCTCGGCGACCACGGCTGACCACGCGTCGTGGCCGCGCCGGTCTCCGGCGTGCCGTCCGCGCAGGGCGACGCTGATCGGCAGGCCCATGACCTGTTCGACGGCACGCCACGGTCGAGTGCTCACGACGTTCACAGTCCCGCCTGGTCGAGGGCGCTCTGTAGCGACTCCTGGTAGCCGACACTGGTCACGGTGGCGCCGCTGACCATGTCGATGTCACCGCCCTGGGCGTCGAGGGTCGACTGGATGAGCACCGGCAGCGCGTACTGGTTGATCTCCTCGTCCTTGGGGTTGCCGGTCGGGTACTCCGGCACCTGGACGTCGGTGATGGTCCCGTCGGCCACCGTGATGGCCACCTGCACCGGTCCCCACCGCGTGTCGGCGGCGTCGCCGGTGAAGGTCCCGGCCGTCGTCCCGCCGGACGTGGCAGCCGCCGGAGCGCCGGCGACGCTCCCGGAGTACGCCGCTGGCGGCGACGCGGTGCCGGAGGGCCCGGCGGTCGACGTGTGGTAGCCGAACAGCAGGACGAGGACGCTGAGCGTGCTCAGGGCCCACAGGGTGATGCGGGTCATCGGGTCACCAGCCGAAGGTCTCGAGGTGGAGGTGCTCGGGCGGGAGCCCGGCACGGCGGAGGTCGGCGCGGACCAGGTCGGCCCAAGCCTGCGGTCCGCAGACGAACACGTCGCGCTCCGCGATGTCGGGCACCCAGTGCTGCAACGCCTGGAGGTCGCTGACCTGCGGGTGGATCCCGGCGCCGAGCCAGGAGGACGGCCCGCGCCGGGGCCCGGGCAGCGGGACGAGCCCGAGACCGCGCTCGGCGGACAGCTGACCCAGCTCGCGGGCGAACAGCGGATGCGTGCTGTGCCGGTGCAGCAGCACGGCTTCACCGGGGTGGTAGGCCAGCCCCTCGGCGAGCGAGCGCAGCGGGGCCAGCCCGACGCCGGCGCCGATCAGGGCGACCTTGCGGCGGCTGCGCGAGCGGGCGCTGAGCCGTCCGTACGACCCCTCGACCACGGCCCTGGTGCCTGGGCGCACGACGCCCAGCGCGGCGCTGCCGTCGCCGACGGACTGCACGGTGATCCGCAGGCTGCGACCGTCGGGTGCGGCCGACAGCGAGTAGGGGTTGGCGCGGGTCCAGCCGCGGCGGCCGAGGAAGCGCCAGACCAGGAACTGCCCGGCCTCGGCGCCGAGGGACTCGAGACGTCGTCCGGTGAGGTATACCGACACGACGCCCGGGGCTTCGGGGACGACCGACGTCACGCGGAGGTCGTGGCGCAGCGTCCGCGTGAGCGGCAGCCCAACGCGCCACACGAGGACGGCGGCAGCGGTCACGCCCCAGGCCGTCCACCAGAACACGGTGCGCGCGGTCGACGAGACAAGGTCCTGGCCGGTCCACAGCTGGTGGGGGAGAGCGAGGCCGACGCCGAGGTAGGCGTAGAGGTGCAGGAGGTGCCACGACTCGTAGCGCAGGCGACGGCGAGCCGCCCGGACACTGGTGACGACCACCATGACCAGGGACAGCGACCCGGCGACGGCCAGGAGCATCCCGGGGTAGTTGACCGTCAGCTCCCAGAGCATCGCCGGGATGCGCAGCAGCGACCCCGCGGCATAGCCCCACGTCACGAGCACGACGTGCACGACCATCAGGTTGAACGACGTGAAGCCGACCCAGCGGTGGATCCGGGCGAGCCGGTCCTGTCCGTACGCCGCCTCGAGGGCGGGGATCCGCGCCATCAGCAGCACCTGGGCGAGCAGCAGGACCGACGCGACGAGACCGGTCAGGCGTCCCACGGACGTCAGCCCTTCACCCCACCCGGCGAGGTCCCGGACGCCACCGCCGGAGACCCACCAGTACGAGACGAGCAGCAGGCTCAGCCACAGGGCCGAACCTGCTGCGTGGCGGACCACCGCGTCACGGCGGGCACGTCGCCCGAGCGCTGGAAGCCCCGCTGGCCGCGACGAGCGCGCGACCGGCGGCGACGCCAGGACGGTCATGCGGCCGTCGAGCCTGCTGACCCCGCGGCAGGGTTCGGGACGACGTACCAGGACAGTGTCCCGGTGCCCGTCCCGCTGTTGGTGCCGTCGTCGGTCCCGGTGCCGTCGTCGAGGCCCTGGTCCGGTGGCGCGAAGTCGCCGCGCCCGGGCCCGCCGTCGCCGCCGAAGTCGACGTCGGGACGGTCGCCTGGACGTCCACCCGGGGTGAGGCCGTCCGGCTGGCCGCCCCCGTCCGGGGCGGTGCCGCGCCCCAGGGCGAAGCCGCCGAGGCCGACGGCCAGGAGCAGCAGGAGCGCCAGGGCACCTGCGGCACCGAGGCGGGCTCCACGGGGTGCCCCCTGCCAGCGGTCCTTGAGTCCGTGACGCTGGGGAACCGGCGGCGGGGCCCAGGCTCCGACCGGCGGGGCCGGCGGGTCCTGGACAGCGGTCGCACCGGGTGCGGGTGTGGCGGCTGGGGCGGACGGGGGAGTCTCAGGCTCCCAGCGGTTGCCGCTGGTGGACTGGTCGGTCATTGGGTGCCTCCTCGGGGTGGGTCGAGGACCACGATGGAGCCGCTACCTGGGTCGTCCCTCGGGCGACCTTGTGAGGAACCTGTGGGCCCAAACCCGCCGGCGCCCGTCGGCTCAGTCGGCGCTGATCTGGAAGCGGAACGTGTCGCGCTCGGTGTGCAGGTCCCACAGCTTGTCGGCGAGGGCAGCCGGGCTCTTCTCGTCGTCGTCCTCGCTGATCGCACCGCCGATGATGAGCTGCGACACGTGGATGCCTTCCTCGCCGAGCACCTCGTGGAGCAGCTCGGCGTAGGCGGCCTGTCCAGCGAAGGCGACCGAGGTACCTGTGACGGCGCGGCCGGGCTTGACGGCGGACCCGCCGTTGACGAACAGGATGGTCCCGCGGTCCTCGCCCAGGAAACGCATGCCGGGCACGACCTGGTGCACCGCAGCGACCGGACCGTAGATCGAGAACTCGATCGGCCCGACGAGGTCCTCGGGCGTGGTCTCGAGCACGGGGCGCATGAAGTCCTTCGCAGGCAGGGGCGAGTACTGCAGCACCTCGATCGGCCCGAGCTCGTCGGTGACCGCGCGCAGGGCGGCGGTCAGCGACGCCGGGTCGCGGACGTCGGCCGCGAAGCCCTGCGCCCGCACGCCGTCCTGGGACAGCTCCTCGGCGAGGGCATCGAGGCGGCCCTGGTTGCGCGAGATGAGCCCGACGGTGAAGCCTTCACGGCCGAACCGCCGGGCCACCGCTGCTCCGAGACCTGATCCTGCTCCGATGATCGCGATGGAAGTCATGGGAGGGCAACCGGCCCGGAGGCGCCCGCCATTCCGTGCTGAAGGGTGAGTGGCCCCCAGCGCACCCGCACGACGACGGCCCGGCTGACGGACCGACGTACGCCGACCACGCCGAGTCGGTGCGGATCACCGTGCGCGGCGCCGGGGGCACGGCGAGCGCGACCTCGCTCGCCAAGCGGGTCAGGCGCTGGTGGTGAGCACTCGTAGCGCCAGGTCGGTCGTCTCGGCGTTGCCGAGGTAGCCGACGACCCTGGCCACGACGTCGGGGTCGAGCGGGAACCGCCCGCTCGGCCCGGCGTCGGCGTCGGCGCTGATGCCGAGGTCGACGTCGTCGCGGCTGGTCATCATGGACCGGTTGAACTCGAACTGCGCCCGGGCGCCCTCGGCCGTCAGCTTCTTGAGCACCCCGGCACCGATCCGGCGGCCGCCCTCGTCGGCGGCGAACGAGTCGAGGGTGGCGACGAGGTTGGCGCCCGCGGCGTGCTCGATGTCGGCCCACACCTCCTGCATGGAGCCCATTCCCGCCAGCAGCAGCTCGGCCGTCTTCTTGCCGATGCCCGAGACGCCCGGCAGGTTGTCGCTGGCGTCGCCGCGCAGCGCGGCGTAGTCGAGGTAGTGCTCGGCCGCGACGCCGTACATCGTGAAGAGGCGCTGGGGGTCGAGCAGCGGAGAGCCGTGGATCCCGCCGTCGATCAGCCGCAGCACCCGGGTCGTCGCGCTGAGGTGGGCGAAGGTGTCGCGGTCGGAGGTGACCACCACGCACCGCCACCGCTCGCGCTCCGCCCAGGCCGCGGCCGAGGCGCTGACGTCGTCGGCCTCGAGCCCGTCGGGGGTGACCGTGTGCAGGCCCATCGCGGCGAGCATCGCCGCGGCGCGGTCGAGCTGGTCGACGAGGTCGGGCTGCTTCTCGGCGCGGCCGGCCTTGTAGTCCGGGTAGGTCGTCGCCCGCACCGACGACCGGCGGTCGTCGAAGCCGAAGACCGCCAGGTCGGGTGCGAACCGGTCGACCGCCTCGAGGATCTGGCGCAGCATCCCGTGCAGCGCCCACGCCGGCCGGCCGCCCAGGTCGCGGAGGTCGGAGCCCACGCGGGCGTGGTGGTTGCGGTGCAGCAGCGAGGGCGCGTCGACGACCAGCAGCAGGCGCGGGTCGGTGCTCTCGGACGTGGTCATGACGGGGGACCAGCCTAGGGCGGCTCCGCGCCCGGTCCTGGAACCGCCCGGATCTGCCCCGTTGTGACCATGTGCGGCCTGTCAGACCTCGGTAACGTCGGCCGCAGCAAGGGCTGCCCGCACCGAGCGACCGATGGGGGGCGTCGTGACCGAGAGCCTGCACCTGACCCTCCTGGGAGGGTGGGACCTCACCGGTGCCGACCGCGCGCCGATGCCGGTCTCCCAGCAGACCCAGCGGCTCGTCGCGCTGGTCGCGCTCAGCCGACGCCCGAGCCGGGAGTACGTCGCGGGCACGCTCTGGCCCGAGGAGTCCGAGCACCACGCCCACAGCAGCCTGCGCACGCTGCTCTTCCGGCTCCGGCGACGCGACGAGCTGGGCGGCCTGCTGTCCATCACCGAGTCGTCGATCGCCCTCGCGAGGGAGGTCACCGTCGACGTCGACCAGGTCGCAGCCTGCGCGTCGGCCCTCGTCGCGGGGCGCACCTGCGCGTCGACCCCGGACCCGATGAGCCTCCTCACCCAGGGCGACCTGCTCCCCGGGTGGTACGACGACTGGGTCCACCCGCAGCGCGAGCGGCTGCGCCAGCTCCGTCTCCACGCCCTCGAGGCGGTGGCCGAGGGCTGCCGCGACCAGGGACGGCCGGCGGAGGCGTTGGACGCCGCGCTCGCCGCGGTGCACATCGAGCCGCTGCGCGAGAGCTCCAACCGCGTCGTCGTGGGCGTACACCTCCAGGAGGGCAACGTCGTCGAGGCCCTGCGGCACTACCACTACTTCGAGCGTCTGCTCCACGACGAGCTGCGCATCCCGCCGACCACCCTGATGACCGACCTGGTGCGCCCGTTCCTCGCCACCGGCGGACGCCGCAGTCACGCGGCGCTCACGCCGGCGTAACGGCCTCTCCACCACGCTGTCGCCCGACGCTCGGAAGTCCCGTCCGGAGCGTCCCGCGGACGACAGAGGTGTGGGCACATGGCAGCAGACAGCAGCGTCGACGTCACGGCGATCCAGGCGACCCTGGCCGCCGAGGGAGCCAGCTGGACAGCGGGGGAGACCTCGATGTCCGTCCTCAGCACCCAGGAGCGCCGGATCCGGCTGGGCGCGGACCCGCCGGACGGCGTGGCCAGCTTCGAGGACCGCGAGGAGGCCGCCGCGGCGCACGCGTTCGGGGCCGGCGTGAGCGCCGGAGCCCCGTCGAAGGTGGACCTGACGCCCTACGTGCAGCCGATCAGGAACCAGGGCGCGTGCGGGTCCTGCGTGTCCTTCGGGACCATCGCGACGATGGAGGGGACCGCCCGGTTCGGCGCCCGCGACCCCAACCTGGCCATCGACCTCTCCGAGGCGCAGCTGTTCTACTGCCACGCCAAGGCGGACGGGCGCACCTGCAGCACCGGCTGGTGGCCCGACCGGGCGCTCGACGCCGTGAGGGACAAGGGCGTCGTCGACGAGGCGTGCTTCCCCTACACCGCCGGCGACCAGGAGTGCCGGACCTGCGCCGACGCCGACGAGCGGACCAGCAAGATCACGGCCTGGAAGCACCTGGGCAGCATCGAGGAGATGAAGGACTGGCTGGCCACCGCGGGTCCGGCCGTCGGGTGCTTCAAGGTCTACGACGACTTCTTCGCCTACAAGACCGGGGTCTACCGCCACCAGACCGGCGCCGCGGCGGGCGGGCACTGCGTCTGCATCATCGGGTACGACGACAACCAGCGCGCCTGGATCGCCAAGAACAGCTGGGGCACCACCTGGGGCGACGGTGGGTTCTTCCGCATCGGCTACGGCGAGTGCGGCATCGACTTCGAGATGTGGGGCGTCGACCTGCCCGAGACGCAGATCGACGACGTCTGGCTCAAGCGCAAGCAGGTCTCCGGGACCTGGGCCGTGGCGGAGCCGCGCAACTCGTCGGCCTTCGTCGTCGGCTCCGGCTGGAAGAACGTCGGCGGGGGGACGGACGCCGAGCACCTCGCCCTCCTCACCACCCTGCAGTCCGCGCGCGCGTCCAAGACCGCCGTCGACGTCCGGCTCGTCAACGACCGCATCGTCGAGGTCTACGTCTACTGAAGTGCCCCGTCCTGGGCCGCCGGCCCCGGCACCCGTCACCAGCTCCGTCTCCGTCACCAGCTCCCCGAAGGAGGGGCCACACATGCCTCCCACCGTCCCGACCACCGTCCCGCCGGACACGACCCACCAGCCCGCGACCGAGGTCCCGGCCACGGGACCGGTCGCCCCGTCCGCCGGTGCTGCAGCCGCCGCCGTCAGCCACACCGTCGGCGCCTTCAGCATCGAGACGTTCTGCAACCAGGGCGCCCTCTCGCTCACCCACGACGACGCGCAGGGGTTCCTGCAGTGGCTGGGCGGGTTCGGCGTGGCGCCCAACTTCTGGCTCACCGACGCGGGCGTCAAGGCTTGGGCCTACTACGAGGACTTCGACAACTGGCAGGACACCTACGGCGTCGACTCCGCGCTGATCAGCTATCACAGCGGTCACGGCGGGATGGACAACAACGGCGTGTTCTACGTCCCGATGGGCTCGGCCTGGGCCGGCAACGACTGCACGGTGGTCTCCAGCAACATGGCCATCGGCAACGAGTACTGCCGCTACGCGTTCTGGTCGACCTGCTTCTCGCTCCGGGTCTTCGACGGTCACTCGCCCTACCGCACGTGGTCCGGGCCCAACAAGGGCCTGAGGATGCTCTTCGGGTTCGAGACCGTCAGCTATGACAACGCCAACTACGGCCGCAACTTCGGCAACCGCTGGAACGCCGGGGACAGCCTCAGCTCGGCCTGGCTCAACGCCAGCTGGGCGATCTCGCCCCACCAGACACCGACCGCCGCCGCCTGTGGCGCGTCCGCCGCCGAGGCTCAGGCCCGGTGCTACAACGAGCGGTCGTTCGAGTGGGGCGCCGTCAGCAGCAACTACTGGTGGTGGCGCTGGTACGCCGCCGCCGCCTCTGCCCGCGAGCTCAACCGCGCGGTGCCGGACCAGCCGCTGACCGCGGCGTTCGCGCCCCCCAGCGCGCAGTCGGCCGGCCGACTGGCGGCGCAGTTCGGCTTCGACGCGTCGTCGCTGAGCAGCGGGGCGGCCGGAGCGACGGTGTCCGACGGCCGGCGGCTGCTCACTGTCGGACCGGACGGTGCGGTCGTCGCGCAGCTGGCCCAGGCCAACCTCGAGAACCACGCCGTCCTCGACGCCCAGACGGCCCAGAGCGTCGCGGCCGACGCGCTGGCGCAGTACGGCCTCGACGGTGTCGGCCCGATGGTCCTCGACCGGGTCGCGTCGGTGAACGGCGCCGGCACCTCGGCCCGGGACCCCGAGCGCATCGACGGGCCGTACACCACCGAGACCCTGGTGCAGTACCGCCAGACCATCGCCGGCATCCCGGTGGTCTCGTCGGACGCCGGCGTCATCCAGGTGCTGGTCGACAACGACGGCGTCGTCACGTCGGTGACCTCCTCGGCCCGGGTGGTCGACGACCTCAGCGAGCGCTCCCTCCGGGGGCCGGCGAGCGAGCCGGTCCCCCCGGGGCAGACGGCCACCGACGGCGGCGCGCCCGACGTCGACCGCCTCCTGGCCCGGGCTTTCTCGGACCGGCTCCGGGGCATGGCCCTCAAGGGCGATCTCCCGGTCGGGTTCGCGACCGTCCCCGGGACGACCGAGGTCGGCTACGACGTCCAGGGCGACCGCGCGTCGCTGGTGGCGGTGCGAACCGTGGAGGTCGACTTCGGGGGCTACCGCAAGCGGTACCTCGTCAAGGCCCCGATCGCGTGAGGGCGGCCGCCACTCGCTGGAGCGTCGACCCATGGACCGCGACGACGTCCTAGCGGCCCTGGCCGCGGGCGGGCCGACGCAGCTCAACGGCGCCGAGCTCGCGGGGGCCGACCTGTCGGGGCTCGACCTGAGCGGGGCCGACCTCAGCTACGCGACGCTGGTGGACGCGCGCCTCGATGGCTCGGTGCTGCGGGCGGCCCACCTGTGGTCGGTCGTCGCGACGTCGGCCAGCCTCGTCGGCGTCGACCTGCGCGACGCCGACCTGACCGCCGCCGACCTGCGCGGAGCCGACCTCACCGGCGCGCTGCTCGACGGGGCCGCGCTGACCGGCACCGACCTCTCGGGGGCGGACCTGACCGGCGCCGTGCTCCCGCCGTCGGGCCTCGCGGGCGCCGTCGTCACCGGGGGACCGGCAACGGCGCCCGACGAGACAGTGCCCGACGAGACGGTGCCCGACGAGACGGTGCTCGACGAGACCGCGGACGGGAGCGCGGTCACCCTGGCCCTGGGGGCGACGCTGCGGATCCGGCTCGACGAGGGGGCCACCGGCTACCGCTGGCGCATCACCACCGACCCCGCCCCGTGCCTGGAGCTGCTGTCGTCGGCCGTCGAGGTGGCGCCGACGAGCGCGGCGGGGGCGCTCGGCCACCGGGTCGTGGAGCTCGTCGCCCGGGCGGCCGGCCGAGCCGTCGTCGGGCTCGAGCTCGCGCAGCCCTGGGACCCCGCCTCCGAGCCCGCTCGAGTGTTCTCCGTCGCGGTGACCGTCCGCTGAGGTCCGCTCCGGCGGTGTAGCAGGTTGCTACAGTGGTGGCACCGAGCACAGGAGGTGGTCAGATGTCGACGATGCCGACCCGCATCGACGGTGACCTGTTCGAGGCGGCCAAGGCCAGCGGCGCGCTCATGAGCCGCAGCGCCGCCCAGCAGCTCAGCCACTGGGCCCGCCTGGGTCGCGAGCTCGAGTCGTCGCGCCAGGTCAGTCACAAGGACATCGCCCGCGTCCTCGCCGGCCGCCAGCCCTACGACTCGCTCGGCGACCCGGAGCAGGCAGTCGTCCGTGCCGAGTGGGACGAGCGCATCGACGCCGCGCGCGCCGCGCTCGACCTCGAGAGCGAGCTCGCCGCGGCCGGTGAGTCCTGGTCCGAGGTCGACGCCGCCGGCAACCTGGTCGTTCGCCACCCCGGGTGACCACCCCGGTCCTCCACCTGCTGGCCGGGCCCAACGGCAGCGGCAAGTCGACCTTCGCCGAGCGGGTCCTGGTGCCCAGCACCGGCCTGCCCTTCGTCAACGCCGACGTCATCGCCGCACGCGAGTGGCCGGGCGCCGAGCTCGAGCACGCCTACGAGGCCTCCCGCCTCGCCGCCGCCGAGCGCGGTCGGCTCCTGGCCGAGCGGTCGTCGTACGTCACCGAGACGGTCTTCAGCCACCCGAGCAAGGTCGACCTGGTGCGGGCCGCCGACGCCGCCGGCTACCTCGTCCACCTCCACGTCACGCTCGTGCCGGTCGCCCTGAGCGTGGCCCGCGTGTCCGAGCGCGTCCGCCGCGGCGGCCACGACGTCCCCGAGGCCAAGATCCGCGAACGCCACGCGCGGCTGTGGCCGCTCGTCGTGGCGGCCCGCGAGGTCGCCGACCGGACGACCTGCTACGACAACAGCCGTGCGGCCGACCCGTTCGCGGAGGTCGCTCGCTTCGAGGAGGGACGGCTCGTCGGCGAGGCGCACTGGCCGGCGTGGACGCCGACCGAGCTCACCTGACCCGGACAGCAAGGAGCCCCGACCGCAAGCGGTCGGGGCTCCTCAGTGACGTGATGTCAGGCGATGCGGACGTTCTCGGCCTGGGGACCCTTGGGGCCCTGGGCGAGGTCGAACTCGACCTTCTGGTTCTCGTCGAGGGACTTGTAGCCGCTCGTCTGGATCGCGGAGAAGTGGACGAACACGTCCTCGCCGCCACCGTCCTGCGCGATGAAGCCGAAGCCCTTGTCAGCGTTGAACCACTTGACGGTTCCCTGAGCCATGATGATTTCCTTTGTTCGGTACCGGGAGCACTGTGCTCCCTGGCGCTGAAGACATCCACTGTGCTGATGTCCAGCGAACCGAAGACCAGAAGTACGAAACATGGGCCGCGACTTGGTGCGCGGCGCGGATGGCCTGCAGCGCCATCCCTTCAACAACACCGACCCTAGTGCCTCCGCCCCACTTTCCTCGTTTTGCCGCGTCGACGGTCTCACCCGACCCGGAAACGCCACGTCCTGACGGTGCGGTGGCCGAGCGCGTCGACGGCCTGGAGCCGCACGCGGTGAGGTCCGCGGGCCAGTGGGCGGGTAGGGGTCCAGGTGAGGACCCCGGTGCGGGCGACGTAGCGGCCGGGGCCGACGCGGTTGTCGTCGAGACGCAGCACCAGGGCCTGACGGCGCACGGACGAGTCGCGGTCGGTGACGGTCACCCGGAGCGTGGGCGTGCGGTCGCGGGTGGTGCCGGTCGGCCTGGTGGCACGGACGACGGGACCCGTGGTGTCGACGGTCCAGGTGCGTGCGGCCGGCGTGGGGTCGGTGTTGCCGGCCCCGTCGGTCGCGCGGACCTGCAGCGTGTGGCGGCCGTCGCGGAGGGCACGGAACGTCGCCGCCGTCGGGCAGGCGGCCCACGTCCCACCGTCGAGACGGCAGGCGAAGGTGCTGCCGGACTCGCTGCCGGTGAGCCGGAAGCGGGCACTCCGGGACCGGACCGGACCGGACGGACCGCCGGTGACCGTGGTCTGCGGCGCGACGGAGTCGACCACCACCTCGACCGACGAGGACGTCGTGGCGTCGAGGCCCGTGCCGTGCCCGGCGTGCACGCTGGCGACCGTCACGGTCGCGGTGTAGGTGCCGTCGGCGGCATAGACGTGGTCGGGGTCGGGTCCCTCGCCGGTGGTGCCGTCGCCGAAGTCCCAGTCGTAGGCGAGGTCGACGGTGCTCGGCACGAGGTCGACGCAGCCGATCCGCCGGGCCGGGTTGTCGGGGTCGTGGACGACGATCGCGGCGGCCTGGGGTCCGGCCCGCAGCGGGCGGGTCGACTCGACGAGCGTGCTGCGCCCCTGGGCGTCGGAGGTGAAGTAGAGCCAGATCTCGTTGGCCTCGCCGAACGGCTGGGTCTCGTCGAACCGGTAGTGCACGCCGCCCCGCTCGTCGGCGCACGACCGCTCGTGCACGTGCACCTGGTGGGCCGCGCCGGGCTTGAGGCCGCTCACGTCGATGGAGGCGTACGACGCCCCGCGACGCCGCACGAGCGTGGCGGTGCCGGCGAGGTCGGGATAGCTCGTCAGCCCGTCGGAGTAGGCCCGGACGTCGCCCCCCGTGGTGACCTCGGTCGAGAACCTGACGCCGAGCGGCGCCCGTCCGGTGCGGGGCGCCGCGGTCGCCACGACCTCGGGCAGCCCGGCCGCGCCGTCGCCGGTCACGATGACCTCGACCGTGTCGACACCGAGGTGGCCCTCGGCGTCGGTGACGCGCAGGGTCGCGGTGTAGGTGCCCGGGGCGTCGTACGTGAAGGTCGCGGCGGGGGTGCTCGCGACGTCCTGGGTGCCGGCGACGCCGAAGTCCCAGGCCCAGGTGAGGGTCCCGCCCTGGGTGTCGTGGGCGCGCCCGGTGAACGCGACCGGGAGGGGAGCGGGGCCGGAGGTCGGCGCGGCGACGGCGTCGACCAGCGGTGCGTCGCCGCCCCCGCCCACGGTCACCTGCCAGGTCCGCTCGAGGACACCGCCGCGGCCGTCGGAGACCTGGAGCCGGAGATGATAGAAGCCGGGGGTCGTGTAGACGAAGCTGGCGTCCTCGAACGTCGACCGGTCGGCCTCGGCTCCGGTCCCGAAGTCCCACAGGTAGGTCAGCGGGTCGTCGTCGGCGTCGTCCGCGTGGGCCATCACGCTGACGGCGAGCGGGGCGGTGCCGGTCAGCGTGCCGACCATCGGGTCGGCCGTGGGGGCCTGGTTGACCTGCCCCGGCTCCTCGACGACGACCGTGCCGGTCATGACCGTGCCGTGGATGGAGCACAGGTAGGAGTAGGTGCCCGGCCGGTCGAAGGTGTAGCGGAACGGTGCCCCGCCCGGGGTCCGGAACTCCTCGACCGGGGGGAGCCAGGCGGTGGGGGAGTCGGTGGCCGAGGTCAGGTCGTGGTCGATGACGGCGCGGTCGAACTGCCACTCCACGGTGTCACCGATCGCTACCCGCACGGTCGACGTACCGGTCTCGACCGACTCCCACCGGTTGCCCCGGCCGTCGTCGACGGCGTCGACCACCCAGGTGCGGGTCGGCTCGGCGGCGACGGCGTCGGGGCTCAGGCGGGTGACCGCGAGCAGGCCGACGAGGACGAGGAGCGTGACCGCGGCACCCAGGACGCGGGAGGGAGTGCTCGGGAGACGGGTCATGGGGCCGGGCCTTTCGCGAGAGGTCTACTGGTCGAACACGATTCGCACTTCTGAACCGCGTGACCGACGTCACCCTAGCGGGTCGCACCACCCGTGGTCGTGAGAGGCAACCGGACGCTGAAGGTCGTCTCGCGCTCGCTGCCGGACGCGACGGAGACCACGCCGCGGTGCTGCTCCACGATCGCCGCGACGATGGCCAGCCCCAGCCCGGTGCCCTGGATCGCCCGCTCCCGCGCCGAGGATCCCCGGAAGAACGTCGTGAAGATGCGGGCCTGCTCGTCCGGGGGGATGGGAGTCCCGGAGTTCGTGACGGCGAGGACCGCCTCGTCACCCTCACTGCTCAACCGGCAGACGACCTCCCCGTCGTCCTCGCTGAACTTGTACGCGTTGCTCATCAGGTTGAGGACGACGCGCTCGAGCTGCTCGGCGTCGCCGAGGACGACCACCTGCGACCTGGGCAGGACGAAGTGCACCTCCAGGGGCCGGTGCGGGCGGAGGGTGGCGAGCACCTCGCGAGCGCGTTCGACGACGTCACACAGGTCCACCTCGACCATCTCGATCGGCGCCGCGTGCGGCTCGAAGCCGGACAGGACCAACAGATCCCCTGCGAGGGAGCTCAGCCGCTCGGCGTTGCGAGCGATCGCGTCGACGAACGTCGCCGCCCTCGGGCTCACGCCCCCGGCACCGACGTCCTCCTGGAGGAGCTCGACGTAGCCCGCGATGCTGGTGAGCGGCGTCCGCAGCTCGTGGCTCACGGTGGCGACGAACTCGCCCTTGGCCTCGTTGAGCTCCCGCAGCCGGTCCGCCGCGTCGCTCTCCTGGTGCAGCGCCGCCACCAGGCGGCCGTGCACCTCCTGCTCGGCACGCTGGCGCTGCAGCGCGTGCAGCAGCGCCGTCGCGAGCCGGGGGCCGTCGTGCTGGCCCTTGACCAGGTAGTCCTGCGCGCCCTCGGCCAGGGTCCACAGCGCGAGCGCCCCGTCGCTGCGCCCGGTCAGCACCATGAGGGCGGTGCCGGGGTTGGCGGTCCGGACCGCTCGCACCACCGTGGGGCCGTCCGCGTCGGGCAGGCTCAGGTCGGCCAGCACCAGGTCGTAGGGCTCGTCCCGCAGCCGGGTGAGCGCCTCGTCCAGGGACCGCACGGTGTGGATGTCGGCGTTGGTGAACTCGAGCTCGAGGAGGGCCAGCACCAGCTCGCTGTCGGCGGAGGAGTCCTCGATGAGGAGGAAGCGCAGGTCGCTGCTGTGGTCGAGCACTGCCAGGTGGAGGTCGTTCATCGCGGCAGCCGGGCCAGGTTGAGCCAGGAGCCGTCGATGGAGCGGACGACGTCGATGAACTGGTCCACCCCGAACGGCTTGGTCAGGAAGCAGTTGGCGCCGAGGTCGTAGGTCTTGAGCACGTCGGACTCCGCGGCGGAGGTCGTCAGCACCACGACCGGGATCATCCGCAGCTCGGGGTCGGCGCGCATGGCCGCGAGGACCTCGTGGCCCGAGAGCCGGGGCAGGTTGAGGTCGAGGATGACGAGGTGCGGGTGGCTGACCCTCGGCGCGCGCAGGTGCTCGAGGGCCGCGTCGCCGTCCCTCACCACCACGACGTTGCTGGCCACCGACGCCTCGGCCAGCGCCTCGAGGGTGATCTCGATGTCGCTCAGGCTGTCCTCGACGAGCAGGATCTGCCGCAGCGGTGCCGAGTCCGGTGTCGTCACGGGAGCACGACCTGGTCGGGGACGGCCGGCAGGGTGATGCAGAAGCGGGCGCCCCCGAGGTCGGACTCCTCGACCCAGGCGCGTCCGCCCGCCCGCTCCGCGATCTGCTGCACGATGGCGAGCCCGATCCCCGTGCCGGCGTAGGCCTCGCGGACGTGCAGCCGGGTGAACATGCGGAAGATCCGGTCGCGGTGCTCGGGACTGACCCCGATGCCGTCGTCGTCGACGCGGAGCACGACGCTCCCGTCCTCGCGGCTCCCCGAGACGACGACCCGGGAGGCCCGCTCCGGCCGTCGGAACTTGGCGGCGTTGCCGACGAGGTTGTGCAGCACGGCGTGCACCGACGCCTCGTCGAGCCAGACGTCGGGCAGCACGCCGACCTCGACGCCGGTGAGCCCGAGGACCGTCACGACGCGCCGGGCCGCCGCGGCGGTGTCGACACGGCCGCTGGCCGTGTCGGTCAGCAGGAACCGGGAGTACTCGAGCAGGTCCTCGATCAACGTCCGCATCCGCGCCGCACCGTCGACCACGTGGGCGATGTAGCCGGTGCCGCGCTCGTCGAGCAGGGGCGCGTAGCGCTTCTCGAGGAGCTGGACGAACCCGGTCATCGCCCGCAGCGGCTCGGACAGGTCGTGCGAGGCGACGTAGGCGAACTGCTCCAGGTCGCGGTTGGAGCGGGTCAGCAGGACGTGCTGCTTCTCGAGGGTGCGGTGTGCGTCCTCCAGCTCGGCGCTGAGCCGGACCCGGTCGGTGACGTCCTGGACGCTCGTGGCAAGACCGGCCATGGCCCCCGCGGTGTCCCGCAGCGGCGAGACCGTCAGGGAGACGGCGATGTGCCGGCCGTCGGGTCGCAGGTGCCAGGTGTCGAACCGGTCGACTCGCCGCCCGGAGAGCGCCATGTCGTGCACCGAGCTCAGCTGGCGCGCGGTCTCGTCCGGCAGCAGCTCGCTGGTCGACCGCCCCAGCATGTCGGCGGCCGCGCGGCCGTAGACCCGCTCGGCTGCGGCGTTCCAGCTGGTGATGCTGCCGGCCATGTCCTCGCTGAAGATCGCGTCGCCGGAGACCTCGACGATCTGGGCGAGCAGCTGCCAGTCGTCGATGACGGAGCGGGGGGCGTGCGCGTCGGGAGTCGGTCGTGCGCACATGGTCAGCTCGATCCGGGCTGTCATCGCTCCCGCAGGACGGCGCATCCGAGAGATGACGAACGGCCGTCGAGAGCTGTCCCCTCGCAGGCCTGTCACCTTGTTCCGGCTGCAACAGCCAGAACCCTACGCCTCGATGAGGGCCGGGACCTGGACCCGCCAGGTCGCGCGGCCGACGGATCTTGGAGGGCTAGTCCAGCGGATGGCGCCGGGCCCACCAGACGGTCACGAGGGCTGACGCGAAAGCCCCCAGCGCCAGTCCGGGGGTGACAGCAATTGACCACCAGTCCATGCGCAGGAGAGTCGCACCTTCCGCACGGCGTCAACTCACCCTTTCCGGCGGACTACCACGCCCTGCGCGACGGCGATGGGTCGCTGCGGGATGCGGAGGCGGACGGTGGTGCCCCCGCCGGGGGTCTCTTCGAGGGTGAGGGCGCCACCGTGCGCGAGAGCGACCCGGTGGCAGGTCGCGAGCCCGAGGCCGAGTCCGCGCTGCGGGCTCGGCGCGTCGTCCTGGAGCCGGATGAGGGGCTGGAGGACGCGCTCGCGGTCGGCCGCGGCGATGCCCGGCCCGTGGTCGGCGACCGTCAGGGTCCAGCCGGCCTCGTCGCGGGTCGCGGCGACCTCGATCGGTGACCCCGCGGCGTACTTCACCGCGTTGGCCAGGAGGTTCTGCAGAACGGTGCTGATCTGCACCGCGTCGGCTCGCACCGGTGCCGGGTCGGCGAGCGAGATGTCGGCGTCGCCCAGCAGGTCGGCGAGGTCGTAGCGGACCGCGTCGAGCAGCACCCGGAGGTCGAGGTCGGTGAGGGTGAGCCGTCCCTCGACCATGGCGAAGTCGAGCACGGTCGAGACCAGGTCGATCATCCGTCGGGTGCTGGCGGTCGCCTTGCTCAGCAGCCGCTCGACCTGCCCCGAGCCACCGTCGTCGCCCACCCCGATCGCCTCGATGAGCTCGAGCGACCCGGACAGCGTCACCAGCGGCGTGCGGAGGTCGTGGCTGACCTGGCTCGCGAACGCGGTCAGCTGGCCGTTGCTGCGCTGCAGCTCGGTGTTGGCGGCGGTGAGCTCGTCGGCCAGCCGGGCGTGGGCCAGCTCGGCCGAGCAGGCAGCGGCGAGGTCCTCGATGACGGCGAGCTCGGTGGGCGTCCAGTCGTGGGGCCGCGTGTCGACCACGCAGAGCGAGCCGACGACCTGCCCGTGCTCGCCGGTCAGCGGCCAGCCCGCGCAGGCGACGGCCTGGAGGTCGGAGATCGCAGGGCTGTCGGCCAGCCGCTTGTCCTGCCGTGCGTCGCCCACGACCACCGGATGACCCTCCGCGACCACCAGGTCGCAGAACGCACGCCGCAGGAGTGACTCGTCGCGTTGGTCACCACCCCCGGGGAGTCCCGCGGCCGCGACCACCGCCTGCTCGACGACCTGCTCGACCGCCTCCACGACGGAGACGAGAGCGATCGGCGCATCGATGGTGTGACGTAGGAGTCGTACGTAACGCTCGTACGTCGCGTCGGGGGCCCAGGAATGTGCGGATCGGTCCATCGTCCTCGTGTTTCCGTCGACAGGGGAGTCCACTCACGACAAGGCTGGGGGGTGACCATGGCGAGATGCGTGACGGAATGTAATGGAACCTGTCACTTCATGACTGCAGAATCGCCCAACAGACGATGACGACCATCGCGTTGTCGTCGCCGACGCCCGCCGAGGCCCGCCGAGGCCCGCCGAGGCGGCCGAGACCAGCTGGTCCGAGGACCGAGAGCGGCACCGTGCCGGGGCGCCCTGACTAGGTTGGTCGGGTGCTGCACCCGACCACCGACCTGACGCCGGCGGCGTGGCTCGCGGTCGACGCAGACGACTTCGGTGGCACGGTCGGCGAGCTGCTGCCGGCCGGGTTCGAGACCTACCTGCGCGTCTTCCACCGGCCCGACCAGGGCCTGCCGGACGACGAGTCCGCCGCGTCCTGGGCCGAGGTCGCGCGACGTCACGGCACCGTCCTGCACCCCGAAGCCCAGTGGGTGGCGATCGCCGGTGGCCGTGACCTGTCGCTCCACCGCCCCGGGGACCCGGAGTCGCCGAGCGACCAACCCCTCACCGGCTCGCTGGACCCGCTGACCCTTCGCCGGCTCGCCCACCACCTCGCCCGGCACACGACCACACCCGACGCCTGCCACGCCGCGCTGTGGAACGGCACGGGCAAGGCCCCCGAGGGATGGCACGACTTCCCGATGTTCCGGCGGCCGTTCCGGAGCTACTGGCTGTTCCCCGCCGTCCCCGTGCTCGAGGTGCCACCACTCTCGGTCGAGCTCGAGGTCCTGGGCATGGAGGAGCAGGCGCACTCTCCCGGCGGGCTGACGGGGATGGCGACGTTCGGGAGGGAGCCCACCCACACGGACGGCACGAGGTGGGCGCAGTGGTCGCGGGAGCAGGGGTTCGTGCAGTCACCGTCGTACTGGTGGCCCGAGGACCACTCCTGGGTCGTGCACAGCGAGGTCGACCACGACAGCACCGTGATCGCCGGCGGCGCCGACCTCGCCGCCGACCTCCTGGCCGACGCCGAGATCGAGTGCCTGCGCGTCACGCGCCGCACGTCGCTCTGGGCGATTGCCGACCGCATCAACTACCCCTGACCGCCTCGGTCTCCTGACGGGTCGCCCGGTGTCCGCTCGAGAGCGCGGCCGCACACACGTAGGGTCACCCGATGGACCGAGACGCCATCGCCAGCATCCGTGGGGCTCATCGTGAGCCCGGGTTCGGCACCATGTCGGTGGAGGACCTCGTCTCGATCGAGGGGCTGATCGCCGCGCACCGACCGGCGTCGTTCCTCGAGATCGGTACGGCGTCAGGGCTCTCCGCCGCCGTCATCGCGCACATGCTGGAGGAGCACGGTGGCGAGCGTCTGACGACGGTCGACCTGCTCGACCACTTCTACGCCGACCCGAGCAGGGAGGCCGGCTTCGTCATCCCGCTCGCCTACCCGGACGGGAAGGTCGCCGTCGAGCGTCGGACGGGGTGGACCGCCGCCGACGTCGTGGCCGCGGGCGCCACCTACGACATGGCGCTGGTCGACGGCGGTCACGTCCATCCGTGGCCGCTCATCGACACCCTGTGCGTCAACGTCGTGCTGACGGGCCCGCGGCTGGTGCTGCAGGACGACCTCACCCTGTTCCGGCGTCAGCCCAACGGTCGCGGGGTGGGGCCGAAGTTCCTCTTCGACCAGTTTCCCGAGTCCCACCGCGAGGTCTTCACCTCCGGGGGCGGCAACCTCTTCGCGGTGTCGCTCGACCTGCCCCCGGAGCGCATCGAGCGCATCGCCCTCGACGCCTTCGCGCTGCCCTGGACGTTGACCCGCAAGATCCCCGAGGACGTCGTCGACAAGGTCCAAGGGGTCCTGGACGAGCACTACAGCGCCACGCTCAGCCAGGCCTTCGCCACGTGCTGCGCGACCTTCAACAAGCCCAACGGGCAGTACTTCCGACCCAGGAAGTCGAGCTAGGCCTGTTGCCCGTCCGGCAGGACGTCGAGGACCTCACCGCCGGCGTGCCGCGCGTAGGTGACACGAACAGAACCCGCTGCCCACGGTCGCGGCCCGTGAGGCGGTAGGTGGGACGTGTCGCGTCGGCACGGGGAGCTTCGGACGAGGTGCCGTCACCGGGTGACCCGCCCGGTCGGCGTCGACAGCTGGGCCCGGCCGCGATGTCCCGGTCGTGACGCGATCACCCTGACGGCCATCCGGGCGCCGACGTCCTTCGGACCGATCTCGTACGTCGGCGAGTCCCGCCGCATCGTCCGCGACTGACAGGTTCGGCGCCGAAATACATGGCCGCTACCTCGTGACGCATGCCACACCGACGCACTACCTTCTGGAACACGTTCTAGTTTGCCGCTGCACCTGACCCGAGGGAGCCCGATGAAGACACGCGCCGCCATCCTGTGGAAGCCGCACACCGACTGGAGCGTGGAGGACATCGAGCTCGACCCGCCCAAGAAGGGTGAGATCCTCGTCAAGCTGGCCGCCTCGGGCCTGTGTCACTCCGACGAGCACATGGTCACCGGCGACATGGTGCTCGACCCCGAGCTGGCCGAGATGTTCGGACTCCGGCAGTTCCCGGTGATCGGCGGTCACGAGGGCGCGGGGGTCGTGCAGGAGATCGGTCCTGACACGGTCGGCTTCGAAGTCGGCGACCACGTGGTCTTCAGCTTCATCCCGTCGTGCGGCAAGTGCCCGTCGTGCTCGACCGGCAAGACCCACCTGTGCGACCTCGGCGCCTTCCTGCTCAGCGGCATGCAGCTCAGCGACTTCAGCTATCGCCACCACGCCGAGAACGGCACCGACCTCGGGATCATGGTCGGCCTCGGCACCTTCTCGCCCTACACCGTGGTCTCGGTCGACAGTGCCGTGAAGATCGAGAAGCACATCCCGCTCGAGAAGGCCGCCCTGGTGGGCTGCGGCGTCACGACCGGCTGGGGGTCGGCGACCTATGCCGCAGACGTGCGGTCCGGTGAGACCGTCGCCGTGGTCGGCCTCGGCGGCATCGGCATGAGTGCCGTCCAGGGTGCCGCCATGGCCGGCGCCAGGTTCGTGATGGCCATCGACCCCGTCGAGTGGAAGCGCGAGAAGGCCCTCACCCTCGGTGCCACGCACACGGCGGCGTCGATGGAGGAGGCTCAGCCCCTCCTGTCGGAGATCACCTACGGCGCGATGGCCGACAAGGCGATCCTCGCCCTCGGCCTCGCGGAGGGCGCCCACATCGCGCCCCTGATGTCGTTGATCAAGAAGGCCGGCCGCGCCGTGGTCACCTCGGTCTCCAACATGATGGCCGACGACGTGAAGCTCAACCTGTTCGACATGTCGATGCAGCGCAAGGAGCTGGTCGGCTGCATCTTCGGCAACGCCAACCCGCGCTACGACATCCCCCGCCTGCTCGCGCTCTACATGGACGGCAAGCTCAAGCTGGACGAGATGGTGACCAAGGAGTACACCCTCGACGAGATCAACCAGGGCTACCAGGACATGCGCGACGGCAAGACGATCCGAGGGGTCATCAGGTACGAGTGAGGCGTCCGGCAGCCCCGACCGGCAGCATCCGGACCAAGAGGCGTCGCCGTAGACCTGGTTGACCCGGTTCGTCAGGGTGGACCTCTTTTGCGATGACCACGGCGTGGTGCCGAAGAGCTCGGCGTACGACGGGTTGGCGACCGGCACCAGGCGGTAGGTGCGCAGTCTGACGCCCGCTGCCCCGCCCTCGCCGACGCCTCTTTCGGCGGTGGCCCGCCGCACGGGAGCGGCCAGGTCGGAACGCTTCGGCACGAGGGAGCACTCCGGGCGGTAGCGGTGGGCGGACCCTAGCCTCGTGCGTCTGCCAGGCGTTGGAGTGCAGCAGGCCCGACCCCGTGCAGTGCGGCCAGGTCGCCCAGGTCTGAGGGGAGTTCGCTGATCGACAGGTAGCCGGCGTCGATCAACGCACCGGTGGCGGGTCGTCCGATCTTGACTCCGTCGAAGTGGTCGCCGCGGTCCAGGTGGTGTGACACGAGAACTGGACTCGTGCCCGTTGCGGAACTCATCGGTCGCAGCAGTCGTGGTGAGCCGGCGAACGGGCCGCCGCTCCAGTTCCGGTCATCTTGACGCTCGGCGTAGCGTGTGCGCCCGCACGTCGGCGTGGTCGAACAGAGGCGCTACCGCACGGGTCTGCTGCATGCTGCGAGGTGTGCAACCCGAGGAAGTGCCGACGGAGGTCCTGGCCGACGTGGCCCGTGCGGTCGAGACGGACGTCGCTCTCGTTGGTCGCCTCGCAGGTGGCGTGAACGCTGGTGCCGTGCGTGTCCAGGTGGCCGGAAGGGCAGACGCTGTGCTCAAGGCAGTGCCGCGGACAGACCCTCGCCAACTGGACGAGGTGTTGCGAGCCCAGCGCGTGGTCGAGCACATGCGTGGACGCGGCTACCCGACGCCGGCCTGGCTCGGAGTGGGAGCCACCGCTACTCACGTGTGGCACCTGATGGACTTCGTCGATGCAGTCCCTGCGTCGGAGCTGACTGTGTCCCTCGTCGAGCAGTTGTGCGAGATCAACGACCTTCAGGCTGGTCAGGCCAGTGAGCCTCCTGATCACTGGAGGTACGCCTGGCGAGTCGTCACGCGTCGGGGTGCCACCGTCGCCGGGCTCTCCGCGTACTCCTCCGCGGCGTCGGGCCTGGTCGAGCGCTTGCTGCTCGCTTGTGCAGACCTGGGGCCGCCCCCCGGGGCCCCCGACATGGTCCACGCCGACCTCAATCCCAGCAACGTCCTGACGCGCGACGGAGTCGTGCTAGCGGTTGTCGACATCGAGAATGCCGGAAGCGGTACGCGGGCGACGGATCTCATCACCCTCCAGTGGCACACGTTCCGCGATCCGCTCAACGGCGTCCGCCACCGGTTGTGGACCAAGGCCCTCGACCTGGTCGGCTGGGACTGGGTGGCGGCGCTCGCCGCCACACAGGTACTCCTGCAGCTCGAGTGGCGCGTCGGACTCATGCGCAGTGAAGCTGTCAACGAGGTGATCGACCGCGGCCACCGAGCGTTCGACGAGCTAGACGCGCTTCGCTGACACGTCGAGACAGGTGACCCCACTGCTTGATGTCGGCTTAGGCAATCACGGAGGACCGCACCGGCGGCGCTGATGCTGACGGTTACGACGATCGCACTCGGGGGTTCTCGTCAGACGATGGTCGAGGGCCTCGAAGGGGCCGCGCAGCAGCATCAGGGCGCGGGAGGCGACAGTCGACAGCCCGACCGTGACGTGGGAGGGCAGCAGGTCTTCGTCTTCACCGGGGGTGACCGGACGCTCATCCGATACTCGATCGGCCGAGTCGTCGGAGACCAGGTCGCCGACCTGTCTGTCACGTGCGCCAAGGGCGCCCTGAGCGTCCTCACCAAGGCCGAGCGCGACGAGCTGATCGAGTCCGTCCTGGCCACCGTGGTACGGAAGGAGTGAACGCGTCCGGACAGGTGGGCTGACGGCACAAGTCCTGGACGACTCAGTCGAGGTGTTTGATTCGGCGTGGTCGGGCGGAGCCCGATGCGGCCACGAGACGCGGCGCGGCATGAGCTCGAGTTCTCGTGTCGGTTGGCTCCGATCCTGCGACACTCCGCAGTGCCAATACGTCGGGCATGGAAGAGATGAAGACGATGATGCTTGGAGGTCGATCGAGGGTGGCCGGTTCGCTCACGGCCATTGCCGTCTGCCTGCTGGTCGTCGTTCCGGTCTCGGTGTTCCTCGCAACTACCGCCATCTTCACCGAAGCGAACTGTTCCGGTTCAGACTTCGCGGGCGAGTGCGACACAGCCTCGGCGAACGGCTTCCTCTACGCCGGCTGTGCCTTGCTGCTCGGCGTCACCATCCTGGTGCCGCTGACGATTTGGGCAACCAGCCGACGGACTGACTCAAGCGTCGATGAGGCACCGACCAGTCGTCTGCGCTCGCCCTGAGCCCCCCGGGACGGCATGGTCGGGCGGACGTCTGCGGCGGCGGACGAGCGGCACGGGTTTGACGACGGTTGTCGCGATGCCCTCGTTGGGGCGTTAGGTCATCGTCACCCGCACGGTGACCCGCACCTTGCGTCGAAGCGTCCGTTCATCCGCCCCGCGGGCGCGAATCATGAAGCGGTGCGTGCGTCTGCGCGCCGAGTCGAGACTCGCACCGACGATGCCGGGCCCGCTGACCGAGGCGGTCTCTATACCGGGCACCGTGACGGGGAGCGCGGCGGTGCCGGCAGCCGGGGACGTGGTGGCGCGGCCGACCGAGATCCGGTTGTCCGGACGGACACCGAAGACCAGGTCGTCGACGAACTCGGCAGGGTCGGGCGTCGTCGACGCTGCAGCACAAGTACTGCTGAAAGTCGGTCCAGAAGCCGAGCCCAAGCCGGGCGGCACGTCGCGATCGGACCTTCGTCAGTAGTTGTGCGCCGTCCTCGCTGTCGACATCTCCGCACACCGTCATCGGCATGGTCGAGCGTATTGGTGGGCCGGGACAGGTGCAGCACGTTCTTTGCCGGGCTGCTTGTCTTCGACGCGCTCTATGCGGTACTGCTCGATCTGCCGTCGGCTTGGTCATGACCGGACGTGGCGCCGGTCGCCGACGTAGGTGTTGCGTCGGGGCGTAGGTGTCGAGCTCCCCGGACCGCGGCGGTGGGGAGCGACCTGCTTCGCCGGGTGTCGTTGCCCGTGCGGCTCATGATGATCTGGACCTGCACCTTCTTCCCGATGTAGGCCCTGACCAGACGTAACCGGGGCCCGTGGATGCGGGGCACGACGTGCTTTCCGACGAACCAACGGTAGGAGGTCCTCGAATCTGGGTAGCGCTCTTCGGGGGCCGCCACCAGGTGGCGTCCAACCACGGGGCGTCCTTGGACTCGCGGTCGTGCGATGGGGGGCAGCGGTGCCAGGGCAGCGCGGGTGACACGCACGGTGGGCGAGGATGCGGTGGCCGAGGCCGAACCAACACCTGCGCCAGTGACGACGGCAGCGATCCGGTCGCCCAGGCGCGGTTCGTACATGGACCTCACCTGCAGGGTCGGACCGGTCGCCTCTGGGATCGCTGCGCCGTCGCGGAACCACTGGTAGGTGAAGGTGTCGGTACCCGGCGTCCACGTGCCCGTCGAGACGGCGAGCTTGCCAGTGACGTCGTCCCAGCTGAGCTCCGGTGCAGCAGTGGCGCGTCGAGGCGGGACAGCGATGGTGGGGTCGACGACGTACAGGCGGCGTTGCGTGGTCGGCTCGGACCCAGGCTCGGGACGGAACCTGGAGGAGAACACGACGCGGTTGCCCAGCGTCCGTGCCTCGTGGATGTCGGGGTCGCCCGCGGTGCCGGTGCCGTCGAAGCCACCCAAGGAGACCGGGAAGGTGCCGTTCGCCGTGCCGTCGCTGCGCCACAGCGCGGAGCCGTAGGCCGACGGGGCGCTGAAGTAGAGCCGGTCACCGACCACGGCTGGCCGGCCCACCTCGAAGATGGAACCGGGCAGCTGCGCCACGGTCCGGGTGCCCTCGGGTGTGCCATCGGTGCGGACCAACAGGCCGCGCTGCACTGCGGGCCGGACGCTGCGGTCCGAGTAGCTCCTCAGGTAGTACACCTCGGACCCCACCGAGGCCAGCAGCAAGAGGCTCGCCCCGTCAGCTGCCGAGACGTCGGCGACCAGGTGGGTGCCCTCGTCGGTGCCGTCGGAGCGCCACAGCTGCCCACCGTCGCCGGGCAGGTAGTAGATCTCGTCGCCGTGCGCGAGCGGGGAGTAGGCGAACCCGCTGCTCCCGTCGGTGCGGTGGTCGCGGACCAGGTGGGTGCCCGCGTCCGTGCCGTCGGTCGTCCACAGCTCCTCTTCGTGGACACCGTCGTTGGCCTGGAAGAACAACGTGTCGCCGGCGGTGATCCACGCCTGGGGATAGCTGCCGTCGGGACCCGGGTTGATGTCCTTGACCAGCTCGGTCACGGTCCCGTTGGTGCGCAGCAGCTCGACGCCCACCTTGTCGGTCGGGTCGGTGGGGTTGGCAGAGGTGCGGTCTCGGCCGGAGAAGTAGGCCCAGTCGCCGAGCACGGCCAGGTCCGTCCCGGCGAACTCGAACGCCTTCCTGCCCGGGCTGTCGACGAGCCGCGCCACCGTCGTACCGGGGTCGACGGCGTACAGGTCGTAGCCGCTCCCGGTGAGGATCAGCCGGTCCGCCACGACCCCGGTCACGCCACGGTTGACCCCAGTCGGCATCGTCCCGAATCCGGTGATCCGTACCGGCGGCTGCGTGCCGTCGTAGGCGTAGGCCCGGCCGCTACCGGTGACCACGAAGAGCCGGTCCGAGACGATGTAGAGGTCCATGTCGTCCTCGCGGGCCGGAAAGTCGTCGGTGACCATCCTGGTGCCCGTGGCGGTGCCGTCGGTACGCCACAGCTCGTAGCCGTGCACCCCGTCGTTCGCACCGAAGTAGAGGTCACCGTCGAACGTCGCGTGGACGTACCTGCCCGTGGTCGCGAACGTCGGGGCGCCCACCGGTTCGGTCTGGTCAGCCAACGCGGGAGGCCCGGCAACAAGACCGGCCACCAGCGCAGCAGCGACGACCGGAACGCAACGACGCATCACCCTCAACGATCTCCACCCCTGTCTGACGAGTCCGCAGATCGTACGTCGTTCGCTCGCACCACGAGGCCTGTCAACCAGATGCCACCCAGTCGGGTGACGCTGGGACACGACCCCCGACTCGGCATGGGCGGGCCGAGCCAGACCAGCGGGATGGACGGGCGGAGCCCGCTGGGCGCCACGGTCGGGCGCATCGCACCCTCAGACGTGCACTTGCTCCCATTCCGCCGCACTGTCGCGCCAGCCAGGCACCGCGAATGCCCACCCGGTTAACAGGGCGTGAGCCGTGAGCACATCCGGCGCAATCGTGCCAAAGTGCCGTTCGGCCGCGCCGTCGCGGTACTCGACGATGTAGGACCCGTCGGAGTTTCGCGAGGTCTGCGCGAACGTTCGACTGGTCACGTCCCCCAACACGTCCACAATGAGGTGAGTGCCTTCACCTGCCTCGATGTCGTCCAGCGTCAGGAACAGGGCGTCCTCGGACGGGTCATCGATGGTGTCGCCGGATTCAGCGGTTGCTCGACGTGCGGGGCCGTTCGTCATGTCTGGGTGTTGCCACGCGATCCATCCGCTCATCGACATGCGGAGCGTTCGGTGGTGACACGATGCTCCCATGACCACGCATGCCACGTGCCGCTGCTGCGGCTTCCGCACCTTGCAGGAGCCTGGCCGTTACGAGGTGTGCCCGGTATGCCTATGGGAGGACGACGGCGGCATCAGCCCCGACCAACGTTACGGCGGCCCTAACGGCATCAGCCTCGTCGAAGGTCAGGTCCGCTTTCAACAGGAGGGGCGCTCCGCCGATGATGCGCCGCCAGCGTTCTGCGCGCGCCGACCGCGTGCCGATGAACTGAAAGACCCGTCCTGGCAGCCATTCAAGGCATGAAGCCTGTCGCGACCCGACCGTGACCTCGAACGCGTCTGGCGAAGGGCCGCTTTCCTCGTTTGCGTGCACCTGCTGAGTCAAGCACTCGCGTCCGGGGCCCACTCTCGGCACGACAGCGCCCCGATCGCGGCATGTGGTCGGACGGAGCCCGCTCGGCGGCATGTCGGGGGACCGCTCAATCACCTCAGAGGGAGCCGGGCTGATCGCCTCAACCCAGGTTGTGGTGGTCCTTCCTGGCCGATCGAACCTCGGCGTAGGTGGTCTTCAGGTGACGTCGTGCCGAGTGCATGTACCAGACGGCCCCGATCCAGCCCAGCAGGAAGACCCGCGAAACCCACCTGGCCCTGCTCAGCCCGGACGAGTCCCACGTCGAGGAAGGCCAAGTCAGCAGATCGATCAGTACCCACAACCAGGATCCCGCCATGGTGAGCGCCATGACGATGACGGCAAGGATCACGACCTGCGCCGAGGTCACCGGTGCTAGTGATTGCGGGGTGACTTGTTCAAGCACGTCGCGGAGCGTAGTCGTAACCCCACCGCACGCTCTCAACTCGGCAGAGCGCGGGACGCGGCCTTGTCGGGCACAGCCCGCAGCGCGTCGTGGCCGGGCGCCTTCGAGTCGATCGCTAGCGCCGATCTGAACGAGGCTGCCCACATCGCGAGCACCTGTAGACCGGAGACTTGGCCGGAGGGTGGTCGAGGTAGTTGGCGTATCGCCTTCGCGATCGGTCCAAGGCTGACCCCTGACCCGG
The DNA here is from genome assembly GCF_030655615.1 of Nocardioides sp. GTDB lineage: Bacteria > Actinomycetota > Actinomycetes > Propionibacteriales > Nocardioidaceae > Nocardioides. The sequence continues at coordinate 20,270 of NZ_JAURVJ010000005.1, read as the reverse complement.
CCTACCGCTGACCTCGACCAGGTCATGCCGGCAGCCTCGGCAATGCCCTCGAAGCGGCAACGTCGGGCGGAGGGTGCGTACGGTTCGAGCGAGTCTTCGGCGCCGGTCTTCCAGCCGATCCGAAGGACGGGTCGCTCAGCTCCTTGGCAACGGCGGGGCCGAGCACCCCTTGCCGCACCGACATAGCTGGTGCTGCGGACCTCCTCGATCTCGATCCCCATCAGGGCGGTCACCTGCTTCCTGGTGATCGCCGTGCACCACTGCTTGAACGACCGCGGCGCCAGCCCTGCACCGGCGTCGGGCACGAGCGTGGCAGCGGCGGCCGCGGGTTGCGTCGTCGTCGGCTCGAGGTCCGCCGTCGCGGTCGGTACGTCGCCGGGGTGGGGACGGACTGTCAGGCTCGGGATCGCCACACGCAGCGAGCGCGGTGGCCGAACGACGGCAGCAGCCGTGCGCGCGAGGTGCATGCGACCCCATTCCCCCGCGCTCACCAAACCGCGGTTCCGCCGTTTCGAGGCCCGGCCCCGAGGGGACGCTGCCGTCGTGACCCACGACTACGAGGCCTACGAGCCGCCCGCCGCCGGCGACGAGACTCCGGACCCCGGGCCCACCGCCGCCTGCGGTACCTGTCCGGCGTGCGGCACCTGCCGGGCCTGCGTGGCCGGCGGCACCTGCACCTCCTGCGCCTGCGCGGTGACCACTTCCTCGAGCACGTCTCCGCCCGCGCCCACCCCGGTCGAGCCCCCGACGTCGCCGGCCTACGACACCTACTTCGACACCGAGGACGACGGCACCGGCACCATGGACTCGTCCTCGCCGACCTCGTCGTCCTCGTCGACCTTGCCGACCTCATGGCGCCGGCGCCGCTCGTCGGCGCGCTCGTCGTCCCGCTACCGCAGCTCCTCGTCCGGCTCATCGAGCTCGTCACGGCGGCCCGGACGCGCCCGCTCCGGCGTTGCCGCCGGCTGCTGCGCCCTAGGCACCGGCGGAGCCGGTCTGGCCGCGGCCAACAACGACGACGGCGACGGCTCCCGCCAGGACCGCTACGACCAGTGCGTCAGCGAGTTCCTCGCCGACCACCCGAGCGAGGGAGCCGACTTCGGACTCGGCTCCGAATACGGCTCCGACTACGACTTCGGAGGCGACTACGGCTCGGCCTACGACTCTCCCGACGACTTCGGCTCTGACTACGACTTCGGCTCCTCGGAGACCGACGGCTCCTACTCCGGCACGTTCCTGACGCCCGAGGACTCCTGCGGCTACCTCCGCTGACAGGTCTCAGTGGCCGCGGTGCGACGCCCGGTTGAGCGACTCGACAAGTCATCAACACATCGGCCGCTTCGGGCCGCTCTCCGGTGGGCCGATGTTGGCGGCAGCGACCAGTCGCGACGCTTTGGGAGCCCACACCCCAGCCTGATACTGAGCCAATGATCTCCGCGCGAACGTCTGCGCCCGACTTTCGGCATGTGCGCTCGGAGCGTGGCATGGTCGAGCGACATGAGAGCGTGCCTGCATGGCACCTTTGGCATTAGTTGGGCTTCGACTCGATGTGCAAGACGTTCGTCGCATGGCGTCTTTCTGGGCGGACGTGTTGGGCTGGAGAGCGGAGGATCAAGAAGACGGGGCAGTCGCCGTCCTGCCAGACGCCCCTTCTGGTTACCCCCTCATGCTTCGTCCTGGGGGTAGTTCAAAAAGCAGCCAGAACCGAATTCACTTCGACCTCACAACCGGGTCGATGGACGAGATGCAGCAGTTGATTTCACACGCTTACAGCCTCGGCGCTACTGATGGAGACATTGGCCAGTCTCCAGATGAACCACACACAGTGCTTGTCGACCCGGAAGGGAACGAGTTTTGTGTGATACCTCCCGGGAGCACGTTCCTCGCCAACACCGGCGCGATTGGCGCGATCAATTGCGACGGCTCGCAGGCTGTTGGCTACTTCTGGAGCGATGCGCTGGGGTGGCCCTTGGTATGGGATCAAGATGAAGAGACGGCGATCCAGTCGCCTGAAGGCGGTTCCAAGGTGACGTGGAGTGGGCCGCCACTGATGCCGCGCGAGGGCCGGGACCGGTTGCGTTTCGAGCTTTCGACTTCCGATTCCATCTCAGGAGCTATCGAGCATTTGAAGTCCCTAGGCGCTCACGTTGAGGAAGGGCCTGTGTCCTCGGAGGCTGTCCTCCGTGACCCCGATGGCAACGAGTTCCATCTCGTGGCCATGCGGCGGATGAGATAGCAGGAACGACCGCTCATCGGCTGTTTCGGGCGGGTCGAGGCACATGACTGAAAATCTAGGGGGACTCGGGTCGAGAAGTCGCCACCCACGACGCGGTCATCAGCCACGGCACCTGCCGACGTTCGATCAGTCGATCGCGATAGTCCGATCTGTCGGCGACGTGCTCCACGAGCGGCTCGAGCTTCGCGGGAGGGCGGCGCGTCGGGTGGTGCCAGCGTGTTCCCCAACGACCGTCGGCGTCACCCAGCCAGCGACGACCATCCCTGCAGAATCTTCGTCCGTCGTGACGACCACGGCGCCCTGCTCGAGCGCGGATCGCCATGTCTCCGTGTGGCGCATGCGCGACCCAGGCCCTTGATGTCCGCGGACGTAGACCGCCAAGGTCGCCGAGGCGTCGGCGAACGACGAAGAAGGTCCGCCGACAACCTCGTCGGCGGACCTCCTTGCGGACTCCTAGCGCACTGAGACCGTCCCCAGAACCTCACACCTCAGGTCGCAGGGGGGTGCACAGACTAGATGTCGTAGTAGAGCTCGAACTCGTGCGGGTGGGGGCGCAGCTGCACGGGGGCGATCTCCTGGGTGCGCTTGTAGTCGACCCAGGTCTCGATCAAGTCGGGCGTGAAGACGTTGCCCTGGTGCAGGTAGTCCTGGTCGGCCTCGAGGGCGTCGAGGACGGCGCCGAGCGACGTCGGCACCTGGTCGATCTCGGCCATCTCGTCCGGCGGGAGCTCGTAGATGTCCTTGTCGATCGGGGCGGCGGGCTCGGTCTTGTTCTTGATCCCGTCGACGCCGGCGAGCATGAGCGCGGCGAAGGCCAGGTAGGGGTTGGCCGACGGGTCGGGGAAGCGGGTCTCGATTCGCTTGGCCTTGGGGTTGGAGCCGGTGATCGGGATCCGGACCGAGGCCGAGCGGTTGCGCGAGGAGTAGACCAGCGAGATCGGGGCCTCGAAGCCGGGCACCAGACGGTGGTAGGAGTTGACCGTGGGGTTGGTGAAGGCCAGCAGCGACGGGGCGTGCTTGAGGATGCCGCCGATGTACCAGCGCGCCATGTCGGACAGCCCGCCGTAACCGGTCTCGTCGTAGAAGAGCGGCTCGTCGCCGTTCCACAGCGACTGGTGGACGTGCATGCCGGAGCCGTTGTCACCGAAGATCGGCTTGGGCATGAAGGTGACCGACTTGTTGTTGGCCCACGCCGTGTTCTTGATGATGTACTTGAACTTCATCACGTCGTCGGCGGCCTTGAGCAGCGTGTCGAAGCGGTAGTTGATCTCGGCCTGGCCGGCCGTGCCGACCTCGTGGTGGGCCCGCTCGACCGTAAGGCCGACGCCCTCGAGGTTCTTGACCATCTCGTCGCGCAGGTCGGTGTAGTGGTCGTAGGGCGCGACCGGGAAGTAGCCGCCCTTGAGGCGGGTCTTGTAGCCCAGGTTGTCGCCCTCGGCGCCCGAGTTCCACCAGCCCTCGACGGAGTCGATGTGGTAGTAGCTCTCGTTGACGCCGGTCGAGTAGCGCACCTTGTCGAAGATGTAGAACTCGGCCTCGGGCGCGAAGTACGCCGTGTCGGCGATGCCCGTGGTCGACAGGTAGGCCAGCGCCTTGCGGGCGATGTTGCGCGGGTCGCGCGAGTAGGGCTCACCGGTGATCGGGTCGTGGATGAAGAAGTTGATGACCATCGTCTTCGCGGTGCGGAACGGGTCGATGTAGGCCGTGGTCGGGTCCGGGAAGAGCGCCATGTCGGACTCGTTGATGGCCTGGAAGCCACGGATCGAGGAGCCGTCGAAACCGAGTCCGTCGTCGAAGACGCTCTGGTCGAAGGACGACACCGGGACGGTGAAGTGCTGCATGATGCCGGGCAGGTCGCAGAAGCGGACGTCGACCATCTCGACGCCCTCGTCCTTGATGTAGGCGAGCAGGTCGTCGCTGTTGCTGAACATTCGTCCTCCTTGGCTGCGAGCCCTCCCAGGTGCAGCCGAACGCTAGCGGTGACTGTGACGATGACAAGGAAAAACCGGGCGCGACATTGCGCCGTCGGTGCCCGCTAGGTAACTCTCGGGGCGTTTCTCGACCGTATCCGGTTTGTTTCACCGGCGTAACAGGTGGTTCGAGGAGTGGCTCCCCGCGAGGGTGGTCCGGCCCCCTCTAGGCTGGGTGCGTGAACGACGCCATCCCCGCTGCCTCCTGGGGTCGTCGGGTCGCCGCGCTGCTCGTCGACTGGGTCGCCTCGACGCTGGTCGCGGTGGTCCTCGTCGGCGGGGGAGAGGCCTACTTCGAGCCGGGGAGCCCGGCCGGGTTCATCACCCTGGGTGTCTACGTCGTCGAGGCGGCGCTGTTCACCTGGCTCATCGGCGGGTCGTTCGGCAAGGTCGCGACCGGGCTGCGCGTCGTACCGGCCGATGGCGTGATGCGCCCCATCAACCCGCTTCGGCTGATCGCGCGCCAGGTCATGGTCGCGCTCGTGATCCCGCCGCTGGTGTTCCGCCCCGACGGCCGCGGCCTGCACGACGTGGTGGCCGGCACCGCCACCGTCCCGGTCGACGTGTTCCGCGCCCTGGTCGCCGGCGGTGCGCGCCCTGGTCGGCGCTGAGCGGTTCCGGTCGGCTCGCGTCGGTTTGAGCGGGCTCCCCGGCGGTTAGCCTGAGGTCTCGACCATCGTCGAGCGAAGGAGGTGCCGGTCGTGGCTGACGAGTTCTACCTCGACTACGCCGGCGCCGGGAGCGCGAGGTCCCGGTTCGCCAGTCGCGCCACCGAGCTCGAGACGGCCGCCGTCGACGGGGCCAAGGGAACCGTCACCGGGATGCAGGGACCGATGGGCGCCGGCACCGCACCGGTGCAGTCCGCGGCCGACGACCTGCTGATGGCGGCGAGTGGCCGGCTGCGTGCCTACGGCGTGGAGCTGCACGCACTCGCCGAGCTCATCAACGACACCATCGTCGTCACCAACGAGATCGACGTGGAGTACACGCTGTGAGCAGCGCCGCGGCCCAGGCCAAGTTCGAGTACCCGATCGAGACCCCCGAGACGGTCGAGACGCAGAAGAAGGCGCTGCACAACATCGGACGCCTGCTGCTCGACAGCCACGCCGACGTCAACGACAGCGTCCTGACCGCCAGTGACTCCTGGCGCTCCGACACGGCGTACACCGCGCTCGGCGACACCCAGAAGCTCTCGACCGCGATGAAGGGCGACAGCGACGCCGTCGAGGCGGCCATCGGCCCGATGACGACCTACGTCGGGCGCATCGAGCACGCCCGCGACCGCATCGACGTGCTGCGCGACCGCTACGACCAGGCCGGCGAGGACCGTACGACGGAGCTGCAGCACCCGCCCGACTGGGCCGACAACACCTATCTCCGGGGCGAGTTCCGCGACGGCGTGCAGGCGGCCTACCAGGCCACGATCGACCAGCTCGAGGCCGAGTACGAGGACGTCAAGGCCGACCTGCGCAGCGACGCCGCGCCCGCTGTCACGGCCCTGCGCGAGGCGATCGAGGTGCTCGCGCCCGACGCGCCGACGAGCATGAGCCTCGACCAGGTCGCCTACCAGGCGGCCGCCGCCAACCTCTCGCTGACGGGGGACACCCCCTACGAGTACGCGCTGCGCGAGGCCGGCCTGCTCACCGGGCCCACCCCCACCGGCTACTACGCCGACTGGCTCGAGAACGCCGAGGCCAACGGTGTCAGCGTGCAGACCATCCTCGAGATCGCCCAGACCCACGGCATCACGCCGGAGGACTTCAGCATCCTCGACGGCATGGAGGAGGTCACCGACGCCGACGGCAAGACGTTCTTCATCCTCCCCGACGGCACCAGCGGGGACGACGCCGAGCTGGCGGTGCTGATGACCTACATCCTCAATGCCGGCACCGGCTACGGCGACGGCACCGAGCACGACTTCGACCCCGAGCCCTACGACTCCTACGAGGTCCAGCGGATCATCGACCGGCAGCACGCCAACGACTGGAGCTATGACGACGACGTCGCGTTCGTCCAGGACAACGGCGGCCGGCTGGCGACCACGCCCAACGGGATGCTGATGGGCCTCGGCGGCAACTGGCTGCAAGACCTCTACAGCCAGAACGGCGGCACGACGTACGGCGACATCTTCATGCTCAACGTCGACGACGTCGACGACGAGGGGGCGGTGCTCGCCGACGCCATCCGGTCCGGCCAGGCGACCTACCAGGACGACGACGGCAACGTCTACCAGGGCAACCTCGACCTCGACCGGCTGCTCCACCACGAGGAGCGCCACTCCCAGCAGTGGGCACGCGAGGGCTACGTCGGCTTCCTGTCGTCCTACGTGTGGGAGCAGGTGTTCGGCGACGACGAGACCGAGAAGGACGCCGGGCTCTCCGACGGCGGCTATTGACGTGGTGACGTCGCCCCGACGGCGGGTGCGGGTGGCCGGGGCGGTGGCCCTGCTGCTCGTCGGGGCCGTCGCGTGCAGCGACCCCGACGACTCCGCCGACGACTCCGCTGATGGCTCGGCCGGTGGCTCGGCCGGCGGCGGCGAGTGGGACCCGGACGCGCCGTTCGCCCCGTCGCTGCGTCCGGCGTTCGGCGCGCGCGTCGACGGCGAGCGGCTGACCTTCTCCACCGGTACGCCGTGCCACGACGTCACGCGCATCCGGATCGTCTTCGACCCCTACACCGCCGGGTCGACCGACACGATCCTGACCGCGACCGAGCCCGGCCGGACGGTCGAGACCTTCGACCCGACCGGGGTGGTCACGGGATTCACCGTCGAGGAGGGCCTGCCGTCGGGGTTCGACTGGCGGGAGTCCGACACGGCCACCTTCGAGCTCAAGGGCTCCGACTTCGAGTGGGGCTCGACCGTCGACCTCGACGAGCCCGTGGCCGCGTCGCCCGACCACCCCACCGACGTGTTCTTCTTCCAGGGCGTCGGTTGGCTCGACCCCGCCGCCGTGGCCGCCGGCAACGGCGACACGTTCCTCACGCCCTGCACCGCCGATCCCGCAGCCGACTGAGCGGTTCGGGGTCTGCCGGGTCTCCCGGCTGGGTACGGTCCCGCCATGTCATGGGGACGCCGTACGGCTGCGCTCGTGGTGCTGGCCACGACGAGCACCTGGCTCGTCGGGTGCGGGACCACGGGCGGACCCGAGGGTGCCGACCCCACACCGGTGGTCATCCCCGGCTCGACGGTGACGATCGGGACGGACGCCGCGACCCCCGTCGTCGGGTCGCCGTCCCCAGACACCACGTCCGGCGCACCCGGCGAAGGCGGATCGGTCACGACCGTCGAGGCCCTGTTCACCAAGGTCGGCGGCGCCATGGGCGGCTTCGACAGCGTCCACCTCGCGGTCGGCACCGCCGACGAGCCGTCGGTGATCGAGGCCAACCACCACTACCTCTCCGGCGGCAGCGACTACAGCGCCGTCATCACCGCTATTGCTGACCAGCCGGTCGAGGCCCGTCGCGTGGGCGGCACCTTCTACCTCCAGAGCGCGACCGACGGGCCGTTCACCGAGATCGACCCCGCCGACGTGGCGGCCGACGACACCAGCGTCATCGGCGCCCTCCCGGGGTGGGACGTCCTGGGCGACCTCGCCGCGGTGCTGGGTGAGGGCGCCGACTTCGCCGCGGGTGGTCCCGGCGACGTGGACGGCACGCCGGTCCAGAGCTTCACCTTCACCGCCGACGCGGCCGACCTCGTGCCCAGCGCCCAGGTGCCCGACGACCTGACCGGCGCCGTCGAGGTGACGTTCTCGATAGACGAGGCGGGCCTCCCGGTGCGCGTCGACGAGGACTTCGCCGACGGCGACCGGGTGCTCCGCACCGACTACAGCGGGTGGGGCGACCCGTTCACCGTCGAGGTGCCGAGCAGCTGACTGGGTCGCCCGGCCGTCAGCTGCAACTCACTGTTACGAGCACTACCCCGGCGCCACAGCACCGGGGTAGTGCGGTGAACAGTGAGTTACAGGTGACGGGTCAGCGGCCGCGCAGGTTGCCGCGCATGCCCTTCATCGAGGTCGGGACCGGCCCGCGGGGCAGCGGGACGCGGGGGCGCTGGGCGTCGAGGGCCTTGAGCCGCGCTAGGACGTCGGTGATCTCGGCGGGCTTGACCTGACGGCCGAGCTTCTGGATGTGCTTGACGAGCTGGGGGAGCGGCACCTGGCCGTCGCCGCTGCCGACCACGACCTCGTGGATGGGGGTCTCGAACGCGACCCGCTCGTGCTTCTTGCGCTCGGAGATCATCAGCGCGCGCAGCCGGTTGGGGTTGCCCTCGCCGACCAGGACGATGCCCGGAGGGCCGACCACGCGGTGGACCATGTCCTGCTGCTTGGTGAAGCCGACCATCTGCTCGGTGTTCCAGCCCCGGCGCAGCATCGTCAGCGCCTGGGCGCCGCCGCCGACCCGGCCCTCGAGCCGGTGGTAGGCCGCCCGCTGGGCACGACGGCTGAAGACCACCATCATCCCGAGGAAGCCCATGAGGATCGCGAGGAGGACCGCGACGATGATCCCGAAGGTGCTGCCGCCGAAGGCGAGGAAGGCGAGCCCGAAGCCGACGGCGCCGAAGACGAGGAACGTCCCGAGCATCCAGAGCCCGAGCCGCTTGTCGTGCTCCTTCGACATCCGGTAGGTCTCGATGATCTGCCGACGCCGGCTCATCTTGGTCGGGTCGGTCTCCTTGACCTTGGGGGTCTTGGGGGCCTTGGGCTCCTTGGCCATCGGTGTCGCTGCCTCGCTTCGTGCTGGTGGACCGGGTGGGGTCCGGGACGTCAGACGGACGCGCGCGCGTCCATCGCCTGACGGTACAGCCGACCGGCGCGGTAGGACGAACGCACGAGCGGCCCCGAGAGCACCCCGGAGAACCCGATCTCCTCGGCCTCGGCGGCGAGCTCGACGAACTCCTCCGGCTTGACCCAGCGCTCGACCGGGTGGTGCCGCACCGAGGGGCGGAGGTACTGCGTGATGGTGATGAGCTCGCAACCGGCGCCGTGCAGGTCGCGCAGCGCCTGCGAGACCTCCTCGCGGGTCTCGCCCATCCCGAGGATCAGGTTGGACTTGGTCACCAGGCCGAAGTCGCGGGCCTGGGTGATGACGTCGAGCGAGCGGTCGTAGCGGAAGGCCGGTCGGATCCGCTTGAAGATGCGCGGCACCGTCTCGACGTTGTGGGCCAGGACCTCGGGACGCGACTCGAAGACCTCGGTCAGCAGGTCGGGGCGCCCGTTGAAGTCGGGGATGAGGTTCTCGACGCCGGTGCCGGGGTTCATCTCGTGGATGACGCGCACGGTCTCGGCGTAGAGCCAGGCCCCGCCGTCGACGAGGTCGTCGCGGGCGACGCCGGTGATGGTGGCGTAGCGCAGCTCCATCTTCTGCACCGACTCGGCGACGCGGCGAGGCTCGTCGCGGTCGAGCGGCTGCGGCTTGCCGGTGTCGATCTGGCAGAAGTCGCAGCGGCGCGTGCACTGGTCGCCGCCGATGAGGAACGTCGCCTCGCGGTCCTCCCAGCACTCGAAGATGTTGGGGCAGCCGGCCTCCTGGCAGACGGTGTGGAGGCCCTCGCCCTTGACCAGCTTCTGCAGCGCCTTGTACTCAGGCCCCATCTTGGCGCGCGTCTTGATCCACTCGGGCTTGCGCTCGATCGGGGTCTCGGCGTTGCGGACCTCGAGGCGGAGGAGCTTGCGGCCCTCGGGGGTGGGGTTGGCTGGTGCGGGGGAGGTGGTGCTCACTCCGTCGATCCTACGACCCGCCTCGGCACTCACCGGTCGGCCGGGTAGCCGGCGCGGAGCAGGTCGACCAGGGAGGGGGCCGACGGCTCCCAGCCCAGGGCGCGGGCCGCCGTGCCCGCGGACTGCTGGTCGAGCAGGAGCGCCTCGGCGAAGGCCGGACCGAACCGCTCGCCCGCCTCGTCGGTGCTGCCGTCGACGACGGCTCCGTCGGGCCCGACGACGGCCTCGCCGAGCTCGCGGACCGTCGGGTTGGTGCCGTTGGCGCCGGCGTACGCCTGGCCGCCGGGGGCCTTCTCGAGGACGACGAGGTAGAGGTCGGCGAGCTCGTCGACGTGGATCGTGGCCCAGTGCTGGTCGCCGGTGCCGATGAGCGTCAGGGCACCGGACTCGTCACGCGGGCCGCCGGCCAGCATCGCGGGGATGCCCTGGCCGTGGCCGTAGACGATGCCCGGTCGTAGGACGGACGCGCGGACGTCGGAGGCGAGCAGGCGCTCCTCGCCGGCCGGACGCCACGAGGTGATGGCCGGCGGCTGCTGCGGGTCGTCGTCGGCGATGTCGGGGTTGTCGCCGTAGGTCCAGACGCCGCCTGTGTGCACGAACGGCTTGGGGGTGCCACCGAACGCCGTGACCACCGCGTCGATGACCGAGTCGTTGAGGGCGGGGTCCTGGTCGTCGCTGCCGGCCGCGGTGTGGATCGCGCCCTGCACGGTCTCGAGCTGCGTGGCGAGCCAGGCGGGGTCGAAGAGGTCGCCGACGACCGGCGTGACGCCGACGGCCTCGACCTCCGCAGCCTTGTCCTCGTTGCGCACCACGGCGGTGACCTCGTGGCCCGCGGCCAGGAGTCGCTTCAGCACGGCGTTCCCGACGTATCCGGTCGCTCCGGTCAGCAAGATGTCCATGTCGGGGCAACCGGCGCCCCGGGCGGATATTCCTCAGGGCACGTCGCGACGGCGGTACGACGCCACCGACGCGCCGCTGATCGCCGCGGACAGCAGGCCGAGGTAGATGAGGCCGTCGCCGAGCGAGCGCGTCTTCTCCCCGAAGCAGTCGGAGTCGCTGGTGGCATAGCTGCCCGAGGCGTCGGCGTAGCAGGACTCCGGGACGTCGACGTAGTAGAGCTTGCCGTCCTCGATGACCGCGGCCGCGTTGACCGTGGGGTCGATCCAGCCGGGGTCGTCGACGAGCAGGCTGATGAGGATCCCGCCGGCGACCGAGACCCCGAACAGGACGCCGAGGGTGAAGACCGTGCTGCGCGAGAGCATCGTCAGGGCGAACCCGCCCAGTGCGCCGAGGGCAGCGACCCCGGCCCCGCGCCAACCCTGCTGCAGGCTGTCGAGGAGCACCCCGTCGGGGATGACCAGGTCGTCGAGCCAGAAGCGCGCGGCGATCATCAGCCAGAAGACGGTGGAGCCGATGGCCGCGACGACGCCGGTGACGAGCACGACGGCGACGGCCTTCGCCGACCAGACCCGGACCCGACGGGTCTCGAAGAGCAGCTGGTTGCTCATCGAGCCGGTGTTCCAGTCGTGGCCGGCGAACGTCGTACCGACGAGGAGGGCGATCAGGCCCACGATGACCGCGACGGCCAGCCCGGAGTCGTCGCGCGCCTGGGCCAGGTCGAGCGGGTTGTAGTCGAGGAACTGGTCGGCGGTGGGGACGTTGTAGTCGCGGCAGACCTGCTCGGCGTCCTCGCCCGGCGCCACCCCGAAGTCGACGGGGTCGTCGAGGCAGGCCTGGAGCCCCTCCTGGACGTAGGGCTGCTTCGCCTCCTCGGCGGCCTGCTGCTCGGCCTGGGCGTAGGCGTCGGGCCCGAGGGGCTGCTGGTCGACCAGGGCGATGACGGCGATCACCACGGGGACCACGAGCATCGCGGCCAGCATGAGCAGCACGGCGCGGCGCCACCGCAGCCGGGTGAGCTCGACCCCGATCAGGCGGATCATCGTGCCCCCTCGCCGTGGCCGAGGGTGTCGGCGGCGGTGAGCTCGAGGAACACCGACTCCAGGTCGCGCCGCTGCGGGGTGAGCGCGGTCAGCCAGATGCCGGCCTCGCCGAGGGTGCGGGTGACGAGGGCGGGGTCGTCGGTCTCGACGCGGAGGCCGTCGGGCGCGGGGGTCGCGACGAGCCCGGCGGCGGCGAGGGCCTCGCCGGCGGGGGCCGGGTCGGGCACCTCGACGACGTACGCCGACGCCCCTGCGCTGCCGATGAGGTCGTCGACCCGGCCCGAGGCGAGCAGCCGGCCGTTGCCGATGATCGTGGCGGAGGTGCAGACCTGCTGGACCTCCGCGAGGATGTGGGAGCTCAGCAGCACGGTCACGCCGCGCTCGCCGAGGTCGCGGATGGTCTCGCGGATCTCCCGGATCCCGGCCGGGTCGAGGCCGTTGGTCGGCTCGTCGAGGATGAGCAGCTGCGGGTCCTTGAGCAGCGTCGCGGCGATGGCCAGGCGCTGCTTCATGCCGAGCGAGTAGGACTTGTAGCGGTCGCGGTCACGGCCGGTGAGACCGACGGTCTCGACCGCCCGGTCGACCTGGGCGTCCGGGACGCCGATCGTGCGCGCGAGCAGCAGCAGGTTGCGACGGCCCGTGAAGTTGGGCGAGAACTTGGGAGACTCGACCACCGCACCCACGCGGTCGATCACGGCGGGCAGGTGGGCAGGCACCTGCTGGCCGAACAGCCGCATCTCGCCGCGCGTCGCGCGGGCCAGCCCGAGCAGCATCCGGATCGTCGTGGTCTTGCCCGAACCGTTGGGCCCGAGGAACCCGTGCACCCCGCCCGCCGGCACCGCCAGGTCGAGGTCGTGCACCGCGACCCGCGTGCCCTTGCGGCTGCGGAACTCCTTGCGCAGGCCGGTGGCCTCGATGACCAGCTCGGCCATGTCTCGCTCCTCGCGTCGGGGAACGGACATCAGACCACGCCCTCACGCCGAGTCGGCGCATATGTACGCCGACTCGGCGTGGTGGGGGGCGGGGTCAGCCGCCGGGGCGGACCAGCTCGATGCGCGGGCCGCGCCCGGGCTCGGGGCGGGGCTCGTAGTCGGGCGTGGCGTCGTAGGGCGACCACGCGAGGTAGTCGCGCAAGTGCCGCTCCACCGAGGGCAGGACGTCGGTGACGGTGACCGGTCGGCCCACCTCGGCGGAGAGCGTGGTGACGCCGGCGTCGGCGATGCCGCAGGGGACGAAGCGGTCGTACCAGGAGAGGTCGACGTCGCAGTTGAGCGAGAAGCCGTGCATGGTGACGCCGCGGCTGACGCGGATGCCGATGGCGGCGACCTTGCGCTCGGGCAGCGGGCCGTCGGCGCGGAGCCACACGCCGCTGCGGCCCGGGACACGGGCGGTCTCGACGCCGAGGTCGCGACAGACGGCGATCAGGGCCTCCTCGACGCGGCGCACGTAGTCGACGACCTTGACGTGGTCGGGCAGCCGGACGATCGGGTAGCCGACGAGCTGGCCGGGACCGTGGAAGGTGATCTTGCCCCCGCGGTCGACGTCGAGGACCTGCGCGCCGCCGGGGTCGGCCGGGCGCTCGTGGGGGTCGGTGCGCTTGCCGGCGGTGTAGACGGGCGGGTGCTCGAGCAGCAGCACCGTCGGGGGCCGCGAGCCGTCGACGACGCCGGCGTGCACGTCGCGCTGGAGGTCCCACGCGGCCAGGTAGTCGACCGCGTCGGCGCCGAGGCCGGCGACCTCGAAGGTCAGGTCCTTCACGTCTCCGAGGCTAGCGCGCGCCCGAGCAGCTCGAGCTGCGCGGGCATGACGCGCCGCCAGAACCCGCGGTCGTGCGCGCCGGGCTCGAACGACGACCGCACGTCGGCGTCGCCGGGGAAGCCGTCGACGTAGTCCTCGACCGAGCGGTAGAACGGGTCGCCGGTGCCGCAGTCGATGCTGACCTCGATGCCGGCCAGGTCGTCCTGGTGGCCGAAGACCGTGAATGCGCGGTACTCGTCGGCGTCGTCGAAGCCGCTTCTGCTCGCCTCGTCGGCGTCCGACCACAGCGCGGGACCGGCCACGGCGACGGCGGCGACGCGCTCGGACCCGAGGAGACCGGCGAGCCTCAGGGCGCCGTACCCGCCCATCGACCAGCCGATCAGCCCGATCCGGTCCGTGGGTGTGGCACGCAGGCCCCGCTCAGCCATCAGCGGCAGCAGCTCGTCGACGACCATCGCGCCGGCGTCCTCGCCGCTCGGCCGCTCGTGCCAGTAGGTGTCGCCGCCGTCGGGCACGACGATCGCGAAGGGCGGTACGCCGTCGGCGACGGCCTGGGCGAGGAGCTCGGGCACGCCGAGGTCGCCGGGCAGGAAGCTGTCGACCTCCCAGCCCAGCCCGTGCAGCGCGACGACCAGCGGCAGGTCGGCGTCGACCGTGGTGCCGGGCGGGAGCAGCAGGTGCCAGCGCACGGTGGCGCCGAGCCGGGCCTGCGAGACGAACGATCCCGACTCGACCGGTCCGGTCGCCACGTCGGGCACGACGCCGTCCTCGCCGTTGAGGCCGAGCTCGGCCTGCAGGAACACGCGTCCGGGGAGGGCGCCCTCCCAGACCCCGACGCCGCCTGCGGCCACGGCGACCGTCGCGGCGCCTCCGCCGAGCAGGAGGGTCCGACGGCTGAGCACGCCGTGAGGCTACGTGAGGCCATTCCGCTCGGGCCCCGGCACGCCTACGTTGCGGCCACCCCCGAAAGGGATCCCGATGAGCAGGACTCTCGACTTCTTCCGCCACGACGCCCTGGCGATCGCCGCCATCGGGATCTTCCTGTGCATCGATCCCCACGAGGCCGTCAACCCGTCCCTGGGGAACAACACCCACGTCTTCAGCACCCAGACCAGGTTCGGGGTGCAGGTCGTCTGGAACACGCCCGCCCTCGGCCAGACCCGCTTCGCCGGTTCGTGGGCGTACACCGCGGCCTGAGGCGACGTCAGAGCCGCGACGCCACGAACCCGAGGTCCTCGGGCAGGGAGCGCCGCGTGAAGGCCAGCTCGTGCGCGCCGTCGCCGAAGGCGACCTCGAGGTCGGCGTCGTCGGGGAAGCCCTCGACGTAGGTCTCGACGGCGTCGAAGAAGTAGTCGCGGGTGCCGCACGCGACCCGGACCGGGATGCCGGACAGGTCGGCCTGGCGGTCCATCACCGAGAACCGCTCGTACTCCGCGGGGTCGGCGAAGCCGTCGGGGTGCGCCTGCGTCGGGTCGGTGTAGAGGCCCGGGCTGGACGCGCACACGGCGGCGACGCGGTCGGCGCCGAGGACCGGCGCGAGGTGCAGGACGCCGTACCCGCCCATCGACCAGCCGAGCAGTCCGATCCGGTCGGCCGCGCCGGCGCGTACGTCGGCGTCGGCGCTCCCGGCCAGCAGCGGCAGGAACTCCTCGACGACCATCGCGCCGCCGTCCTCACCCGTCGGCCGTTCGTGCCAGAACCCGTTGCCGCCGTTGACGACGGCGAGCGCGAACGGGGGGATGCCGCCGGCGACCGCGGCCGCGACGTAGCGGGGGAGGGCGAGGTCGGGCCCGAACAGCTGGGCCACGCCGCCCCCGTGCCCGTGCAGCGCGACCACCAGCGGCAGCGGCCCGTCCACGCCCGGTGGCCGGGTCACGCCCCACCGCACCCGCGCCCCGAGCCGACGCCTCGACGTGAACTCGCCGAGCACGACCGGACCGGGTGCGACGTCCGGTGTGGGCGGCAGCTGTGAGACGGGGACCGTGTCGACCCCGCAGCCGCTCGCCGCGACCCCGACGAGACCTCCGACCAGCAGGGTCCGTCGCGTCAGCACCGCGCAAGGATCGCACCACCCACGGTGGTCGAGCCGCGGGGACGGAGTCACCGCGTGTCGAGACCCCCGCAACCCCGCGGTGGTCGAGCCGCGGGGACGGAGTCACCGCGTGTCGAAACCCCCGCAACCCCACGGTGGTCGAGCCGCGGGGACGGAGTCACCGCGTGTCGAGACCACCTCAGGTCCAGCTCGACTCGGCCACGTCGGCTGCGGGGATCTCGACACGGGCTCGCCGAGGGCTCGCCCGGCTCGATCACCGTGGGGACGCTGCGGGAACCTCGCCCCGGGCTCCCGGCTCGATCACCGTGGGGCGGGCCTGTGGATGACGCCGACGACGTACGGGTGGTTTCGGCTTCACTGGGACGCATGTCGTCCCGGGTCCTCGTGCGCGTGCTGCTCAGCGTGCTGGCGGGCGCGGTGTGCGGGGTGGGGGTGGCGTGCGGGGTGCTGGTGCTCGACGAGCCCGAGCAGGCCGAGGTGGCCGTGACGCGACCGGTCGCGCGCCCTTCGGGGTCGGAGCACCAGAGCCGCGCCCGTGAGGCGCTGCGCGCCTGGGACGCCGCCCGTGCCCGGGCCTGGACGTCGGGCGACCCCGAGGCCCTGGCGCGGCTCTACACGCCGGGGTCGGTGGCGGGGGAGCGCGATGCGGCGATGCTGCGGGCGTGGACCGACCGTGGCGCCCGCGTCACGGGCCTCACCACCCAGGTGCTGCGGTTGCGCGTCGAGCTCGAGCGCGACCGCCGCCTCGTGCTGGTCGTCACTGACCGGGTCGCCCAGGTGTCTGCCGCCGGGCTCGACCTGCCCCGCGACCGGCCGTCGACGCGGCGGATCGTGCTCGTGCGTGCCGGACGAGGAACCGACTGGCAGGTGGCGTCGGTCAGCGCAGGGCGGTCGCGATGAGCGCGTCGACGTCGGCGTCCTCGAAGACGTAGCCCGAGGCGAGCAGCGCCGCCGGGCGCACGTTGAGCGAGCCGAGCAGCTCCGACGACATCTTGCCGCCGGCCACCTTGATCAGCGGGGCCGGCACCGGCACGAACGCCGGGCGGCTGACGGCGGCCGCGAGGGTCTTGGTGAACTCGGCGTTGGTCGGCGCCTCGGGCAGGCAGAGGTTGAATGCGCCGGACGCGTCGTCGTGCTCGGCGAGGTGGACGACACCGCCCACCCAGTCGCGCAGCGAGATCATCGGCATGTACTGCCGGCCGTTGCCGATCTTGCCGCCGAGCCCGGTCTTGAAGAGCAGCCGCAGCTGCTGCAGCGGCGCGGCGCGGCGGTCCATCACCGGCGCGGTGCGCAGCACGCAGACCCGCGAGCCCGCGGCGACGGCCGGGTCGGCGGCCTCCTGCCAGGCGCGCGCGACGTCGGTCAGCAGCGCGTGGCCCCGGGTGTCGGAGACCTCGGTCAGCACGGCGTCGCCGTGGTCGCCGTAGTAGGAGATGCCGTTGCCGGCGAGGTAGGCCGGTGGGCGGCCCGACCCGGCGCCCGCGATCGTCTCAGCGAGCAGGCGGGTCGTGGTCACCCGGCTCTCCATCAGCTCGTGCGCCCACTTCTTCGAGTGCGGGTTTCCCAGCGTGGGGGAGCCGGCCAGGTTGATGACGACGTCTGCGGTGCGGACGAGCGTGCGGTCGACCTGCCCGGCGTACGGGTCCCAGGTCGACTCGTCGGCGGCACTGGTCTCGCGGCGGACGAGCGAGGTGACGGTGTGGCCGCGCCCGGTCAGGGCGGTGCGCAGGTGGCTGCCGAGGAAGCCGGAACCGCCGGCGAGCACGATCGTGAGGGAGGCCATGAGCCGCAGCCTGGCAGACCGTGCCCGGGTCGCGGGACACCTGGTGGAAGGGGTGTGACCGGCGGCACCGGGCCGCGCTTTCGCCGTACGGCACGATGAGAGGACCAACCCTGTCCCCACACGTAAGGAATCGCATGCCCATCTGGAACCAGCTCCGTCAGGCCACGAAGGGGATGCAGGACCAGCTGCTCGCCAAGAAGAACGAGCTGCAGAGCGGGTCCTTCCGCGACGCCAGCATGGCGATGTGCGCCCTCGTCGCCGCAGCCGACGGCAGCGTCGACCAGGCGGAGCGGCAGAAGGTCTCCGGCCTGATCACCTCCAACGCCGCGCTGTCGAACTTCCCGCCCGACACCCTCAGCAGCCGCTTCGACGACAACTGCAACAAGCTCGCCGCCGACTACCAGCTCGGCAAGGTCGAGCTGATCCAGCTCGTCGGCAAGACCAAGAAGAAGCCGGCCGAGGCGCGTGCCGTCATCCAGATCGGCATCATCATCGGTGGTGCCGACGGCAACTTCGACGACCAGGAGAAGGCCGTCGTCCGCGAGGCCTGCCACGCCGTCGGCATCGACCCCTCGGAGTTCGAGCTCTGACCCACGCACCACCCCGCACACCCAAACCACGCTGACCCGTCGTAGAACTACGACGGGTCAGCGTGATTTCGACGTGAGGTGCGCTGACCCGTCGCGTAAACGCGACGGGTCAGCGTGGCTCTGCAGGTCTCGACCCGCGGTCGCGCCCGAGCGAGCTCGGTCGCGCGCTCGCTCGACCTCTTCGCGTCACACGCAACAGCCCCCTCCCGCGAGCGAGCTCGCGGGAGGGGGCTGTCGTGCGTGGCTCAGACCTCGAAGGCCCCGGCCTCGAGGCGCTTCTTTACGTCCTGGAGGAAGCGGCCGGCGTCGGCGCCGTCGACCAGGCGGTGGTCGTAGGTCAGCGCGAGGTAGACCATGTGGCGCACCGCGATCGTCTCGCCCAGGTTGGGGTCGTCGATCACGACGGGACGCTTGACGACCGCACCGGGACCGAGGATCGCGACCTGCGGCTTGTTGACGATCGGGGTGTCCCAGAGGGCGCCGACGCTGCCGAGGTTGGTGATCGTGAAGGTGCCGCCTCCGAGCTCGTCGGGACCGATCTTGTTGGTCCGGGTGCGCTGGGCGACGTCGGCGATCTTCTTGGCCAGACCGGCGATCGAGAGGTCACCGGCGTCCTTGACGACGGGGGTGATCAGGCCCTTCTCGGTGTCGACGGCGAACGCGATGTTCTCGCGGTCGTAGTAGGTGATCGTGCCCTCGTCGGTGTCGATCGTCGCGTTGAGCTTGGGGTGCTGCTTGAGAGCGTCGACCGCCGCCTTGGCGAAGAACGGCAGGTAGGACAGCTTGACGCCCTCACGGGCGAGGAAGTCGTCCTTGCGGGCCTGGCGGAGGCGGGCGACGTTGGTGACGTCGACCTCGACCACCTGGGTCAGCTGGGCGCTGGTCTGCAGCGAGTCGACCATCCGCTCGGCGATGATCTTGCGGAGGCGGCTGATCTTCTCGGTCGTCCCGCGCAGCGGCGACGGGGTCACCGACGGAGCCGAGGGGGCGGCAGCGGCGGCCGGGGCCGCCGCGGCGGGAGCAGCAGCAGCGGGAGCCGCGGCGGCCTCCTTCTTGGCCTTGGCGGCGTCGAGCACGTCCTGCTTGCGGATGCGCCCGCCCACACCGGTGCCGGTGACCGACGACAGGTCGACGTCGTTCTGGGCGGCGAGCTTACGGACGAGCGGCGTGACGTAGCCGCCGCCGTCGCTCGACGGAGCGCTGCTGGAGGACGACTCGCCGGTCGACGGCGACTGCGCGCTCGGCGCCGGCGCGGTCTCGGCGGCCGGCTTGGCGTCGGGCTCGGGTCCCTTGTCGGGCTCGGGCTCGGTCTCGGCGACCGGCTCGGCGGCCTTCTCCTTCTCGGGGGTCTCGTCGCCGGCGGGCAGCTCGCCCTTGTCCTCGACGATCTCCTCCTCCTGCTCGGCCTTCTTCTCGGCCTGCTCCTCGTCCTTGGGCTGCGCCTCGGGGGTGGCCTTCTCGGGCGCGCCGCCGCCGGAGGCGTTCTTGTCACCGATGATCGCGAGCTCGGCGCCGACCTCGACGGTCTCGTCCTCCTCGACCTTGATCTCCAGCAGCGTGCCGGCGACCGGGGACGGGATCTCGGTGTCGACCTTGTCGGTCGACACCTCGAGCAGCGGCTCGTCGACGGCGACGTCGTCGCCGACCTTCTTGAGCCAGCGCGTCACGGTGCCCTCGGTGACCGACTCGCCGAGCGCCGGGAGGGAGACGGCCGTACCGCCACCGCCGCCACCAGAGCCGCCGCCGGAGCCACCGCCGTCGGACTCGGCCGCCTGGGCCTCGGCGCGCTCCTGCTCGAGGTCCTCGCCGCCACCACCGGTGTCGGCCTGAGCGGACTGCTTCTCGGACTCGGGGGTCTCGTCGCCGGGGGGCAGCTCGCCCGTGTCGTCGGCGATCTCCTCCTCCTGCTCGGCCTTCTTCTCGGCCTCGCCCTCGTCGGCGGGCTGCGCCTCGGGCTCGGCGGACTCGGTGGCGTCGCCGGCCGACTCGCCCTCGTCGCCGATCACGGCGAGGACGGCGCCGACCTCGACGGTGTCGTCCTCGGCCGCCTTGATCTCGAGCAGCGTGCCGGCGACGGGCGAGGGGATCTCGGTGTCGACCTTGTCGGTCGAGACCTCCAGCAACGGCTCGTCGACCGCGACGCTGTCACCGACCTGCTTGAGCCAGGGGGTGACGGTGCCTTGGGTGTCGGAGTCCCCGAGTGGCGGGAGGTTGAGTTGG
>NZ_JAURVJ010000003.1 GCF_030655615.1 Nocardioides sp. | reverse complement strand
TGGGCGACGTCATCGTCGCCGCCTACCGCGACGCCAAGGGCCGCGCCGACGAGGCCGCGGCCCAGGCGCTCGGGCCGCTCGCGGGCGGCGGCGGCATCCCCGGTCTCGGCGGCCCCGACGGCGCCCCCGGCCCGCTCGGATTCTGAGAACCTCCCCAGACTCCCGCCCCACGGGGCCCGGGGTGACCCCGCTGTCCGTGGGGAGCCCTAGGGTGAGCGCGTGTACGAAGGCGTGGTCCAGGACCTGATCGACGAGCTCGGCCGGCTGCCGGGCGTGGGTCCCAAGAGCGCCCAGCGCATCGCGTTCCACCTGCTCCAGGCCGACCCGGCCGACGTGCGCCGTCTCTCCGACGTGCTCGTCGAGGTCAAGGCCAAGGTGCGGTTCTGCGCGACCTGCTTCAACGTCAGCGAGGCCGAGCAGTGCCGCATCTGCGCCGACCCGCGGCGCGACCCCACGACGCTGTGCGTCGTGGAGGAGTACAAGGACGTCGTCGCCATCGAGCGCACCCGTGAGTTCAAGGGCCGCTACCACGTGCTGGGTGGTGCGATCTCCCCGATCGACGGCATCGGGCCCGACCAGCTCCGTGTCCGCGAGCTGGTCGCCCGGCTCTCCGACGACCAGATCGGCGAGATCATCCTCGCCACCGACCCCAACCTCGAGGGCGAAGCCACCGCGACCTACCTCACCCGCCAGCTGCGCCCCCTGGGGCTCCGCGTCACCCGGCTGGCGAGTGGGCTCCCGGTGGGTGGTGACCTCGAGTACGCCGACGAGGTGACCCTCGGACGAGCATTCGTAGGAAGGCAGGCCGCCCCGTGACCACCCCCCAGATCGACCCCGACCAGACGTCGACCGTCGACGGCGACACCGAGGACTTCGCCCAGCAGATCTCGGACTCCGTGTCGAGCTTCCTGCTGGCGCTGCGCGAGATCGCCCGCGAGGCCGACGGGAGCCGCGCGATCTCGCTGCTGCTCCTCGAGATCAGTCAGGTCCTCCTCGCCGGAGCCCGGCTCGGCGTCCAGCAGGACTTCACCCCGCGCCTCGAGTACCAGCCCGACGTCGGCCCCGAGGCCGACGTCGACGACATGCGGCTGCGCCTCGCCGACATGCTCGGCAACGTCGACACCTACGCCTTCGTCTTCGACCCCTACGTGCCCGAGGTCGTGGCCAGCCAGCTCTCCGACGACCTCACCAGCATCGCCCTCGACCTGGAGAACGGGCTGCGCCACTTCCGCCTCGGTGACGTGGCCGAGGCGCTGTGGTGGTGGCAGTACTCCTACGTCAACAACTGGGGCAACCTCGCCGGCGCCGCGCTCAACGCCCTGCTTTCGGTCGTCGCCCACGACCGGCTCGACGTCGACAACGACGGCGAGCTCGAGCAGATCGAGGCCGCCGAGGCCGCTTTGGACAACAAGGGGTCCTGACCCCGCACGTCCGTAGAATGAAGCACCGGAACCCTTCCCCGATCCAGGAGTGAGCCCGGTGGGCATTGTCGTGCAGAAGTACGGCGGGTCGTCCGTCGCGGACCCTGCCGCGATCAAGCGAGTCGCGCGTCGCATCGTCCAGGCCAAGAAGGCCGGCAACGACGTCGTCGTCGCCGTCTCGGCGATGGGCGACACGACCGACGAGCTGCTCGACAAGGCGCGGGCCGTCAGCCCGCTGCCGCCGGCGCGCGAGCTCGACATGTTGCTCACCGCGGGCGAGCGGATCTCGATGGCGCTCGTCGCGATGGCGATCTCCGACCTCGGCTTCAGCGCCCGCTCGTTCACCGGCTCCCAGGCCGGCGTCATCACCGACTCGGTGCACGGCAAGGCCAAGATCATCGACGTCACGCCCGGCCGCATCCAGGAGGCCATCGCCGACGGCCACATCGTGATCGTCGCCGGGTTCCAGGGCGTCTCGCAGGACACCAAGGAGATCACCACCCTCGGCCGCGGCGGCACCGACACCACCGCCGTCGCCCTGGCCGCCGCGCTCAAGGCCGACGTCTGCGAGATCTACACCGACGTCGACGGCGTCTTCACCGCAGACCCGCGGATCGTCCCGGCGGCCCGCAAGCTCGACACCGTCACCTACGAGGAGATGCTCGAGCTCGCCGCGTGCGGCGCCAAGATCCTCCACCTGCGGTGCGTCGAGTACGCCCGCCGCTACGACATCCCGATCCACGTCCGCTCGTCGTTCAGCCAGCTCACCGGCACCCTCGTGCGGGGCTCCATCGACGACCTGACCCACCAGCCCCAGGAGGGCAGCAGCATGGAAGCAGCGATCATCGCGGGCGTCGCCCACGACCGCAGCGAGGCCAAGATCACCGTCGTCGGGGTGCCCGACAAGGTCGGCGAGGCCGCGCGCATCTTCACGGCCCTGGCCGAGGCGCAGATCAACCTCGACATGATCGTGCAGAACGTCTCCGCGGCGGCGACCAACCTCACCGACATCTCCTTCACGCTGCCCCGCACCGACGGGCAGACCGCGATGACCGCGCTGGCCGGCCTGCAGGCGACGATCGGCTTCGAGTCGCTGCTCTACGACGACAAGATCGGCAAGGTCTCGCTGATCGGTGCCGGCATGCGCTCCCACCCGGGCGTCACCGCCAAGTTCTTCTCCGCCATCGCCGACGCCGGGGTCAACCTCGGCATGATCTCGACCTCCGAGATCCGGATCTCCGTGGTCGTCGACGAGGCCGACGTCGACGCCGCCGTCGCGGCCACCCACACGGCCTTCGACCTCGACGCCACCGAGGTCGAGGCGGTCGTCTACGGCGGGAGCGGTCGATGACCAGCATCGGCATCGTCGGCGCCACCGGACAGGTGGGTGTCGCCATGCGCCAGATCCTCGAGCAGCGAGCCTTCCCCGCCGACGAGGTCCGCTTCTTCGCCTCGGCCCGCTCGGCCGGCACCGTGCTGCCCTTCGCCGGCGGCGAGGTCGTCGTCGAGGACGCCGCCACCGCCGACCCGGCCGGGCTCGACATCGCCCTCTTCTCCGCCGGGGCGACCACCTCTCGCGCCCTGGCCCCGCTCTACGCCGAGGCCGGCGTGGTCGTGGTCGACAACTCGTCGGCCTTCCGGCGCGACCCCGAGATCCCGCTCGTCGTCTCCGAGGTCAACCCCCACGACATCGAGCTGGCCACCCGCGACGGCGGCCGGCGCATCATCGCCAACCCCAACTGCACCACGATGGCCGCGATGCCGGTCCTCAAGCCGCTGCACGACGAGGCCGGACTCCTGCGCCTCGTGGTGTCGACCTACCAGGCCGTCTCCGGCTCGGGTGTCGCCGGCGTCGAGGAGCTCGCCAGCCAGGTCGAGGCCGCCGGCGAGAAGGCCCGCGAGCTCGCCTACGACGGTGCGGCCGTGGCGTTCCCCGAGCCCCAGAAGTACGTCCGCCCGATCGCCTTCAACGTGCTGCCCATGGCCGGCTCGATCGTCGACGACGGACTCTTCGAGACCGACGAGGAGCAGAAGCTCCGCCACGAGTCGCGCAAGATCCTCGGCATCCCCGAGCTGCGCGTCTCGGGCATCTGCGTCCGCGTCCCGGTCTTCACCGGCCACTCGCTCGCGATCAACGCCGAGTTCGCGCGGGCGCTGACCGTCGAGCGGGCCCGCGAGCTGCTCGGCAGCGCCCCCGGCGTCGAGCTCAGCGACGTCCCGACGCCCCTCCAGGCCGCCGGGCAGGACCCGTCCTACGTGGGCCGCATCCGCCAGGACGAGGGCGTCGACGGCCAGCGCGGCCTCGCGCTGTTCGTCTCCGGCGACAACCTCCGCAAGGGCGCCGCCCTCAACACCGTCCAGATCGCCGAGCTCCTGCTGCACTAATCGGTCCCGGCTCGGTGGCGCGGTGCCGCGTCCCGCACCTGAAGACCCGTCAGTCGGTGTCGACGTAGGTCGTGGTGACCCACCACGACGCCAGGTAGGTGACCGCGCTGATCGCCGGGATGACGAGCACCATCGACCAGTGGTCGAGCACGTCGACCAGGAACAGCAGGCAGATCACGCTGGTCAGCCCCGTGGCCAGGAAGCTGGTCGACCCCGGGTCGGGGATCGCGAAGAACGACAGCAGGAAGCCGCCCACGACGACGGTCAGCACGAAGATCACCACGAGGGCGGCCATGCCGGGGCCGGTGCCGCACGACGACGTCCCGCGGACCGCCTCGCAGCCCTGGAAGCCCAGCCAGGTGAACCCGACCAGCGCCAGGCCCGCCACGACCCCCGTGAGGGCCGCCGCGGGGCGGCCGGGGAGCAGGGGGACGCTGCGGTCGCGCGGCACGCGCGGGGGCCTGGCCGGCTTGGACCCGGCCCGCTCAGCGGGGTCGGCGCGATCGGCGGGGCCGGTGGGGTCGGTGGGGTGGTCGACGGCGGGGTCGACCACGTCGACGCCACCCCCTGTGTCGCCCGCCGCGGCCGAGCGGGTACGTCGGACGCGCCGGGGGCGGCGTACGACCGGTGCGGCCATGGGGGTCGCCAGCACGGCGGTGTCGTCGACGTCGGTCTCGACGGGGTCGGGTGCAGGATCAGCCGCGACCGCCGGGACGACCTCGGTGGTGGCGACCCCGGCGTCCTCGAACACCGGAGTCTCGGTGGGCTCGTCGGCCGGCTCCGCGGCCGGGGGTGGAGCCTCGGCCGCGGGTGCGGGGGAGGACTTCGACCGGCGCCGGCCGAAGAGCTGGGGGGCCGCGAGGCTGGGGCGCTCGCTGTCGTCGTCGACCATGGCGTCAGTTTCGCACGCCGGGTGCGCGATCCGGGCCAGCGACGAGACGCAGCGACCCCGGCCGGAGGACCGGCCAGGGTCGTCGTGCGATCTGTGAAGAGTCGGGCTGACAGGATTTGAACCTGCGGCCTCTTCGTCCCGAACGAAGCGCGCTACCAAGCTGCGCCACAGCCCGAACGTGCGCCGACCGGAGTCGGCTCACAAGCATCGGAGCATACCCGAGCGCGACCGGGCGGCCCCAATCGGTATCGGTCCCGGGGGTCTCCCGGATCAGCGCGCGACCAGGGTCAGCAGCGTGGCCTCGGGGCGGCAGGCGACCCGCAGCCGGACATAGGGGTTGGTGCCGAGCCCGGCCGAGACGTGCAGCCACGCCGAGGCCGGCTCGCCGGGCCGCGAGTCGGCCGGGTGCCGGTGCAGGCCACGTGCCCGCGCCGGCTCGAGGTCGCAGTTGGTGGTGAGCGCGCGGCCGCCCGGCAGGCAGACCTGGCCGCCGTGGGTGTGGCCGGCGAGGACGGCGTCGTAGCCGTCGGCGGCGTACTGGTCGAGCACCCGGAGGTAGGGCGCGTGGGCGACCCCCAGCCGGACGTCGGCGGTGGCGTCGGCCGGGCCGGCGACCTCGTCGAGCCGGTCGTAGGACAGGTGTGGGTCGTCGACGCCCGCGAACGCCAGGGTCAGGTCGCCGACGGTGACGGTGTCGCGGCGGTTGGTCAGGTCGCGCCACCCCGCGTCGGTGAAGCGACGCGAGAGCTCCGGCCACGGCAGCTGGGTGCTGTCGGTGTGGCGGCGGCCGTCGTCGGGGAGCAGGTAGCGCAGCGGGTTGCGCATCGTCGGCTCGAAGTAGTCGTTGGAGCCGTGCACGAAGACGCCCGGCACGTCGAGCAGGGGCCCGAACGCGTCGCAGACGACCGGTACGGCGTCGCGGTGGGAGAGGTTGTCGCCGGTGTCGACGACGAGGTCGGGCTCGAGCGCGGCCAGGCTGCGCACCCACTCCTGCTTGCGGTGCTGGCCCGGGGTCATGTGCAGGTCGCTGACGTGGAGCACGCGCAGCGGACGCGCGCCGGACGGCAGGACGGGCACCTCGACGCGCCGCAGCGTGTAGGACCGGGCCTCGCAGGCGGCGTACGCCGTCAGGCCGGCGCCGGCGAGTGCGCCGGCCCCGAGGAGGCGGCTGGCAAACCCGGTCGGAGACACGTGGCCAGGCTGCCACAATGACGGGCATGGCCACCCTCAAGGAGCAGCTCCGCACCGACCTCACCACCGCGATCAAGGCGCGCGACACCTTGAGCTCCTCGACCCTGCGGATGGTGCTGACCTCGATCACCAACGCCGAGGTGGCCGGCAAGGAGGCCCGCGAGCTCAGCGACGAGGAGGTCGTGGGGGTGCTGTCGAGCGAGGCCAAGCGCCGTCGTGAGGCCGCCGTGGCCTTCGACGAGGGCGGCCGGGCCGAGAGCGCCGAGAAGGAGCGCGCCGAGGCCGGCGTGATCGCCCACTACCTGCCCGAGCAGCTCACCGCCGACGAGATCCAGCAGCTCGTCACCGCCGCCGTCGAGCAGACCGGCGCCGCCGGCGAGGGCATGCGCGCGATGGGCAAGGTGATGGGCGTCGTCCAGCCCCAGGTCAAGGGCCGTGCCGACGGTGGCGCCGTCGCCGCGGAGGTACGCCGCCAGCTCGGCTAGGGGCCGCCCGGACCAGCGACCGGGCCAGTGACCCGACTAGCGGCCGCGGCCGCCGCGACCCCGCCCACGGCCGCCACCGTTGTTGTTGTTGCTGCTCGGCGGGCGGGGGACGAAGACGGTCTCCTGGCCGAAGCCCTCGACGTCGGCGGGCTCGAAGTCGATCGGGTCGAGGTTGTCGTCGATGACCTTCATCGCGTCGCCCCACATCGGCGCCGCGAGCCCGGAGCCTGAGGCGCTCACGGTCGAGCCGTTGATCGTGAGCCCGTCGAGACCGATCGGCGTGCCGAACTCGTTGGCGCCGGCGATCATCGCCGCCGTGGCGAGCTGCGGGGTGTAGCCGACGAACCACACCGACGGCGAGACGCCCGAGCCGCCGGTGGTGCCGGTCTTGCCGGCCGCCGGGACCTCGAGCGCCTGGGCGCTGGCGAAGCCGCCCTCGATGACGCCGCGGAGGATGTCGTTGACCGCGTCGGCCGTCGACGTCGACATGACCTTGCTGCAGCGGGCGTTGAACTTCTTGAGCAGGTTGCCGTTGGCGTCCTCGATCGAGGTGATCGGGCGCGACTCGCAGTGGACACCGCGGCCGGCGAACGTCGCGTAGGCCTCGGCCATCTCGAGCGGGCTCACGTCGGCCACGCCGAGGGTGAAGAAGGGGACGCGCTCCGCGGAGACGCCGGGGCAGTCGCCCTCGCCGGGGCAGGTGAGGCGCACACCCATCGAGCGGGCCAGGGCGTAGGGGTCGCAGATGCCGGTCGTCTTCTCGAGGTTGAGGAAGAACGTGTTGATCGAGTTGCGCGTGCCGGTGTAGAGGTTCTCGACGCCGCCGGACGACACGGAGTTGGCGATCGGGAACTCGCCGAAGCCGTAGGGGCCGTCACAGTTCTCGTAGTCGCTCTCCTCCATCTCGACGGGCCCGTTGGGCGAGGGGAGGGTCTCGTCGAGCGCGGTGCCGTTCTCGATGGCCTGGGCGAGGACGAAGGCCTTGAACGTCGAGCCCGCCTGGAAGCCGTTGGAGTCGCCGTACTGCGAGGGCACGACGTAGTTGAGGTAGGTCTGGCCAAGTCGCTTCTTGTCGCCCATCGGGCGGGACTGGGCGATCGCCTTGACGTCGCCGGTGCCGGGCTCGACCATCGCGAGCGCGCCGATGGCCTGGTCGGTCGGCCGCACGTTGCCGGCGACGGCCTCGTCGGCCGCCTTCTGGTCGGACAGGTCGATCGTGGTGCGGATGGTGAGCCCGCCGGAGCGGATGAGCCGGTCGCGCTCGGCCTTGTTGCGGCCGAGGGACTTCTGGGTGAGGAGGTACTCGATCGCGTAGTTGCAGAAGAAGGGGGCGCGGCTGCTGACGCAGCCGTTGGCCGGGCGGGAGGGGCGGAGCTTGAGGCGGCGGGCCTTGACGGCGTCGGCCTTGTCCTGGCTGATGACGTTGAGCTCGGCCATCCGGTCGAGGACGACGTCGCGGCGCGCGATGGCGAGCTCGCGAGCACGGGTCGGGTCGAACGCCGACGGGTTCTGCACCAGGCCCGCGAGGATGGCGGACTGGTTGAGGTTGAGGTTGCGCGCGTTGACGTTGAAGTAGCGCTTGGCCGCGGCCTGGATGCCGTAGGCCCC
Organism: Nocardioides sp.; assembly: GCF_030655615.1. GTDB lineage: Bacteria > Actinomycetota > Actinomycetes > Propionibacteriales > Nocardioidaceae > Nocardioides. The sequence goes on along the minus strand of NZ_JAURVJ010000003.1, from coordinate 4,523 downwards.
GGCGCCGAAGTAGACGGTGTTGAGGTAGCGCTCGAGGATCCAGTCCTTGGAGTACTTCTTCTCCAGGGCGATCGCGTAGCGCAGCTCCTTGAGCTTGCGCGCGTAGGTGTCGTCGGTGACCGCTTCCTCCTCCTCGTCGGTCTTGGCCGCGTTGAGGAGGGTCTGCTTGACGAGCTGCTGGGTGATCGACGAGCCACCCTGGACGACGCCGCCCGAGCCGACGTTGCTCACGAGGGCGCGCAGCGTGCCCTTGACGTCGAGCGCGCCGTGCTCGTAGAAGCGGTAGTCCTCGATCGAGACCAGCGCCTGCACCATCGTGCGCGAGATCTGGTCGAGCGAGACGTTGATGCGGTTCTGGTCGAAGACCGTGGCGAGGACGCTGCCGTCGCTGGCCAGGATCGTGGTCTTCTGCGGCAGCGACTCGGTCTCGAGCTCGAGCGGCAGGTCGTCGGTGGTGTCGGCGGTGCTGCGGGCCGCGAAGCCCAGCAGGCCGGCGAACGGGATCGCCAGACCCGAGACCACGACGCCCAGCACGACCGACACGACGAGCATCACCGTGAAGTGGGAGAGGACGGTCGTGGGGCGGGGACGCTCTGACCTGGGCCTGGACACGGCGCCCAATGTACGTCAGGGTGCTGCACCCCGCGAGTTCGCGAGCCGCTACCCCAGCGAGGGTGTAGTCATGCCGGACTAGTCATTTAGGACTAGGCAAGTTGGGTCGGATGAGGCCTGTTGAGAATCGTCTGAGTTCTTTACCTTTAACCCAAGAGCTGGGACAAGGGTCGGGCGTCATGGGGATGCCGGCCTCTCTTACAAGATGTGGGGACATCATCATGTGGGTTGAAGACTGGGCGCCTCGCGCTGCCTGCAAGGCGGAGCAGCCGGACAAGCTGTTCGTTCGTGGCGCAGAGCAGAACAAGGCCAAGACGCTGTGCGCGGGTTGCCCCGTGCGCACCGAGTGCCTCGCCGAGGCGCTGGACAACCAGATCGAGTGGGGCGTCTGGGGTGGCATGACCGAGCGCGAGCGCCGGGCCCTGCTGCGCCGTCGGCCCAACGCCTCCTGGCGCTCGGTCCTCGAGACCGCCCGCAAGGACGCCCGCGAAGCAGTGTCCGTCTGACGCCGTGCCCGCCGTGAGCGGGCACGTCGTCGTCGCTCACTGACCCGACAGCAGCTCGCCGACCCGGCGCAGGCCGTCGAGGTCGTGCACGTCGGAGGCGAGCGCCGGTACGACGGCGGTCGCCACCTGCGGGTGCGCCGCCGCGAACCGGTCGCGCAGCCGCGTCTCGCGCTCGACCAGGCGCACCTGGTCGGCGTGCAGCCGCAGCAGCCCGGCCGTGGTCGACGTGGGCTCGTCGCGCCGCAGCCGCGCGGCGGCCGTCATCGCCTCGTCGGCGCTGAGCGTCCCGGCCGGTGACCTGCCGGCGCGGTTGACGACCAGGCCCGCGAGCGGCATCCGGTCGTCGCTGAGCCGCTCGACGAAGTACGCCGCCTCGCGCAGCGCGTCCGGCTCGGGCGCCGCCACGACGACGAACGCGGTGCCGTCGGCCTGGAGGAGCGCGTAGGTCTTCATGGCCCGCGCCCTGAACCCGCCGAAGACCGTGTCGATCGCGGCCACGAACGTCTGCAGGTCGCGCAGCACCTGGGCACCGAGGATCTTGGTCATCGCGCTGGTGATCAGGCCGAACCCGGCGCCGATCAGCTTGGCCGGTCCTCGGGCCGGGGCGAGCATCAGCCGGATGAACCGCCCGTCGAGAAAGCTCGAGAGCCGCTCCGGGGCGTCGAGGAAGTCGAGCGCCGAGCGCGACGGCGGGGTGTCGACGACGATCAGGTCGTAGCGGCCGTCGCCGCCCGCCGCCACCGAGTCGGCGTGGATCTGGCCGAGCTTCTCCATCGCCATGTACTCCTGCGTGCCGGCGAACGAGCTCGACAGGGCGATGTAGAAGGGGTTCTCAAGGATCTGCTTGGCCTTCTCGGGGCTGGCCTGGCTCTCGACCACCTCGTCGAAGGTGCGCTTCATGTCGAGCATCATCGCGTCGAGGTGACCGCCCGCCTCGCCGTCGACGTCGGTCACCGGACGCGGGGTGTTGTCGAGCGCCTCGATGCCCATCGCCTGCGCCAGCCGACGCGCGGGGTCGATGGTCAGCACCACCACCTTGCGCCCGCGCTCGGCGGCGCGCAGCGCGAGGGCGGCGGACGTCGTGGTCTTGCCTACCCCGCCGGAGCCGCAGCACACGATGATGCCGACGCCGCGGTCGTCGAGCAGCGCGTCGACGTCGAGGGCCGGAGCGGCGGTGCCGGTCGGGCCGGTCGGGCCGACCCGGGCGGGCTGGTTCATCACGCCTCCCACACGCCGAGTCGGCGCAGAGTCGAAGTCGGACCGGGTCGAGTCGGCGCAGGGAGTGAGCGCGAGCGCCGACTCGGCGTGCTCATGCGAGTCCCTGCTCTCTCAGGAGGGCGGCGAGCTCGTAGAGGGCACCGAGGTCGACACCCTGGGGGAGACGCGGCAGCTCGTAGGTCGGTACGTCGAGCGCGCCGACCAGCGCGCGCTGGGAGGTCTCGAGGGCGCGGCGCTCGGCGTGCTCGCGTCCCTCGGAGACCAGGCTCTCGACCAGTGCCGGGTCCGCCTCGACGCCGGCCTCCTTGAGATCGGCGGCGACGTCGGCGGGGTCGGCACCGGTGAGCTGCTCGGGGGTGAGGTCCTTCGAGCGGACCAGGTTGACGACGACCCCGCCGACCGGCAGGTCGACCGCGCGGAGCTCGGCGATCCCGTCGGAGGTCTCCTGCACGGGCATCTCCTCGAGCACCGTGACCAGGTGGACGGCCGTCCGCGGCGAGCGGAAGAGGGTCATCATCGTGTCGGCCTGCGACTTGACCGGGCCGACCTTGGCGAGACCCGCCAGCTCGTTGCTCACGTTGAGGAACTGCACGATCCGGCCGGTGGGCGGCGCGTCGAGCACGACGGCGTCGTAGTCGATGGCGCCCTTGTTGCGGCTGTTGCGCTGCACGGCCTCGAAGACCTTGCCGGTCAGCAGCACGTCGCGGACGCCGGGGGCGATGGTCGTGGCGAACTCGATGACGCCGAAGCGGTCGAGCGCCCGGCCGGCGCGGCCGAGCTTGTAGTAGAGGGCGAGGTACTCCAGCAGCGCCGACTCGGGGTCGACGTGCAGGGCGTGGACGACGCCGGGCCGGCCGTCGGGTCCGGGGAGCCCGGTGGTGAGGCGGCGCTCCTCGAACGGCAGGGGGTCGACGTCGAACATCCGGGCGATGCCCTGGCGGCCCTCGACCTCGCAGAGGAGGACGTTCTTGCCCCGGGTGGCCAACGCCAGCGCGAGCGCCGCCGCGACCGTCGACTTGCCGGTGCCGCCCTTGCCGGTGACGACGTGCAGGCGCACCTTCGGCCAGTCGGTCATGCGCTCGACCCTAGTGGGGTCGCGGCGCTCAACCGGGTGGGTCCCGACCGCAGCCGAGCGGGGCGACCGGCCGGGACTACCCTGCCGGGCATGGACAAAACGGTTGAGTCGGCCGCGGAGGCCGTCGCCGACATCGCGTCGGGCTCGACGATCGCGGTCGGGGGGTTCGGGCTCAGCGGCATCCCGTCGGTGCTGATCGGGGCGTTGCTCGACCACGGTGCCGACGAGATCGAGGCGGTCTCCAACAACGCCGGGGTCGACGACTGGGGTCTCGGGCTGCTCCTCAAGGCGGGCCGCCTGCGGCGGATGGTGGCGTCCTACGTCGGGGAGAACAAGGAGTTCGCCCGGCAGTACCTCTCCGGCGAGCTCGAGGTCGAGCTCACCCCGCAGGGCACGCTCGCCGAGCGCATGCGCGCGGGGGGCAGTGGCATTGCGGCGTTCTACACCGTGACCGGCGGCGGCACCCAGGTCGCGGACGGTGGGCTGCCGTGGCGCTACGACGCCGAGGGCAACGTGGTGCTGGCCTCGCCGCCCAAGGACACGCGGACCTTCGAGACCGCCGACGGGCCCAAGGAGTTCGTGCTGGAGGAGGCGATCGTGGCCGACTTCGGGCTGGTGCGGGCCTGGAAGGGCGACCGGCACGGCACCCTCGTCTATCGCCGGTCCGCGCGCAACTTCAACCCGCTCGCCGCGATGTGCGGGCGTACGACGATCGCGGAGGTCGAGCACCTGGTGGAGCCCGGTGAGCTCGACCCCGACCACGTGCACACCCCCGGGGTGTTCGTGCAGCGGGTGGTCGAGCTGACGCCGGAGCAGGCGGCCGACAAGCGGATCGAGAAGAGGACGGTGCGGAGCCGATGAGCTGGACGCGCGAGGAGATGGCCGCCCGGGCGGCCTCGGAGCTGAGCGACGGGTCCTACGTCAACCTCGGCATCGGGTTGCCGACGCTGGTGCCCAACTACGTGCCCGACGACGTCGAGCTGGTGCTGCTGTCCGAGAACGGGGTGCGGGGCACCGGTGCCTACCCGTTCGAGGGCGACGAGGACGCCGACCTGATCAACGCCGGCAAGGAGACCGTCACGCTGCGGCCGGGGGCGTCGTTCTTCGACTCG
>NZ_JAURVJ010000235.1 GCF_030655615.1 Nocardioides sp. | reverse complement strand
CAGCCGCTCGCGCAGGGCCGGGTCGCCCGGGCGCTCGGTCAGGGCCCGCTCCAGGTAGTCGGCCGCGACGGCGCGGTCGCCGGCGGCGAGCGAGAACTGCGCGGCCTCGGCGAGCAGGTCGGCGGCGTCGGGCAACGTGCCGACGGGAGCGGCCAGCAGGTGGGCGGCGAGCTGGGTCGCCGGCGCGTGACGGGCGCGCAGCTCGACCGCGGCCCGGGCGTGCATTCCGGCGACGGTGAGGTTGCCGAGCGCGGCGAGCGTGGCCTCGCGGATGACCGGGTGCACGAAGGTGAGGCCGTCGGCCCCGCCGAGCATGACGTTGGCGCCGACCAGGTCGGCCACCGCGGCCTCGAGGTGGTCGTCCTCGATCCGAGCGACCCGGCGGGCCAGCCACGGGCTGGCCTCCACGCCGAGCACCGCGGCCGCGCCGGCCAGCGCGAGCGCGTCGGGCGAGAGCCGGCTGAGCATGGCGCGCGAGATGGTCGCCGGCCCGAGCCCGCCGATCGCGTCGGCGGTCACGCTCTTGCTGACGTCGTGGCCGGCGCTGACCAGCTCGTCGAGCAGGGCGCCGGTGAGGAAGGGGTTGCCGCCGCACGCGGCGTGCATCGCCGTGACCACCTCGGCGCACGGCACGACGCCCTGCGGTGTGTGGAAGGCGGCCACCGCCGAGGGCGAGAGGGCCTCGGGGAGCAGTCGCTCGACGTACGACGACACGGTGAGCTCGGTGAGCGGCCCGGTGCCGCCGGTGGGCGGGCGGGTGCCGACGACGAGGGCGATCGGCAGGTCGGCCACGCGGCGCGCGAGGTAGCCGAGGAAGCGGAGCGACGGCTGGTCGCTCCACTGGGCGTCGTCGACGGTGATCAGCAGGGGACGCGTGGCGGACAGGTCGATCGCGACCCACCACAGCGCGTGCAGGGTGCGGGCGACCTCGGCGTCGCTGGCCAGACCCTCGGGCGCCACGTCGAGCGCCTGCAGCGCCGCGCCGGCCGGGCCGTCGAGGATCGCCCGGCGCACGTCGCCGCTGTAGCGCGACACCGACCGCTCGACCATCTGCCGCACGACGCCCCACGCCATCGACGTCTCGGTCTCGTCCCCGGTCGCCTGCAGCCGGCCGAAGCCCCGCGCCCGGGCCAGGTCGCGCGTCTCGCGGACCAGCCTCGTCTTGCCGATGCCGGCCAGCCCCTCGATCACCAGGACCCGGCCGTTGCCGGCCACGGCGCTGTCGAGCGCCTCCGCGATGCGTGCGAGCTCGCCGTCACGCTCCAGGATCTGGGAGGCAGAGCTCACTGGCGGATCATAGGCGGGCGCGGGCTCCCGCGAGGGTGTTGTAGTGGATGACCAGCTCGTCGACCGCGTCGGTCCAGCTCCGCTCGAGCGCCAGCTCCCGCCCGCGGGCGCCGAGCAGGCCGCGGTGCCGGTCGGCGACGACGGCGTCGACCGCACGCCGGAAGGCCCGCGGGTCGCTCGCGTCGTAGAGGAGCCCCGACTCCAGGTGGCGTACGACGTCGGGCGCGCCGCCCGCGCGGGGCGCGACGACCGGCACCCCGGCGGCCGTCGCCTCGCGCAGGGCGTGGCAGCAGGTCTCGTGCTCACCGGGGTGCACCAGCACGTCGAGGGTCGGGACCGCGATCGTCAGGTCGCCGGTCGACAGCGGACCCGTCATCCGCGACCCCGGCAGGCGGCTGTCGAGCCACTCCCGCTGCGACCCGGCGCCGATCACGACGGGCCGGAGGCCGGGCATCGCGGCCAGCTCGGCGAGGCGCCGTACGCCGTGACGCCTGTGGAGGCTGCCGACGTAGCCGACGACCACGTGGGGGCCGGCGGCCGACCGGGCCCGCGACCAGGAGTCGTGCAGCCACTGGTCGCGCAGCGCCGGCGTGAAGGCGGCGGCGTCGACCCCGGGGCGCCAGAGCCCCGCGTCCACCCCGAACTCGCCCAGCCGGTCGACCATCCAGTCCGAGGTGACGAGCACCCGGTCGGCCCGGTCGGCCACCCGGGACCGCCAGTAGTCGGCGCTCTGGTCGAGCACCGCCGACTGCTCGACGACGAGCGACGGGACGCCCGAGCGGCTCGCGTGCTTGAGCGCCTTGCGGCCCAACGGCCCCGGCGACGCGACGTGCACGAGGTCGGGCACGAACTGGTCGAGCGCGGCCCGCACCTGTGGCCCGACGGGCTCCAGCGGCCGGACCCGGACGACCCGCGAGGTGCGGTACGTCGCGAGCCCCGGCCCCGGCGCCACCACCCGCACCGTGTGCCCGAGGTCGACCAGCCGGTCCGCGACCGCCTTGAGCGTCGTCGTCGTGCCGTCGACGGCCGGGTAGAACGTCTCGGTGACCAGGGCGATCCGCATGTCCCGAGCATCGGGCCGCCAGACGTCCTGACACCCAGCACCGCGCAGACGCCCGATGAACATCCGCCGAGTCGGCGCAGACTTGAAGTGAGATGACGCCGAGTCGGCGCAGCGGCTGGGTCACCGCGCCGACTCGCGCCCATCCGACTGCAACTCTGCGCCGAGTCGACTCGGCATACACATGCGCCGACTCGGCGGGTCGGAGGCGGGTCTGGGAACGACGTCTTAGGTGTGGCTTGCTTCACATCGGGCGGTTCTGTGTGCAGACTCGGCGGCACCGGCACCACCCGAACGGGTTGACGAGGGGCGCGGATGACTCAAGGCGTGCAAGGCCCGACCAGGGCGCGGATCGAGCCGAGGACGTTGCGCGAGGACCGGTGGTGGCTCGCGCCGCTGGCGACGTTCACGGTGTTCTCGGCGTTCGTCGTCTACGCCACGGTCCGGGCGTTCATGGGCAGCGACTACTACGTCGAGCCCTACCTGTCGCCGTTCTACTCGCCGTGCCTGGGCGACTGCGTCGAGGGGTCGTCCGACTTCGGGCAGCCGTTCGGCTGGTTCCCGCTGTCGGCGGCGCTGATCATCCTGATCTTCCCGCTGGGCTTCCGGATGACCTGCTACTACTACCGCAAGTCCTACTACCGGGCGTTCTGGCTGTCGCCGCCCGCGTGCGGGGTGGCCGAGCCGCACGGCACCTACACCGGCGAGTCCCGCTTCCCGCTGATCTTCCAGAACGCCCACCGCTACTTCTGGTACGCCGCGGTGGTGGTCGGGCTGATCCTCACCTTCGACACGGTGATCTCGTTCCGCGAGGCCGACGGCGGCCACGTCGGACTGGGCTCGCTGCTCATGGTCGTCAACATCGTCCTCATCTGGCTCTACACGCTGTCGTGCCACTCCTGCCGGCACGCGGTTGGCGGCCGGCTGCGCCACTTCTCCAAGCACCCGGTCCGCTACCGGCTCTGGACCTGGGTCTCCCGGCTCAACGTCAACCACGGCCGCTACGCGTGGTACTCGCTGTTCTCCGTGGCCCTGGTCGACCTCTACGTCTTCCTGCTGGCGAGCGGCACGATCTCCGAGACGAGGTTCCTCTGATGAGCGAGTCCCGACACCCGATGACGGGCAACGAGATGTCCGGCGACGCGGCCGGCGGCATGGAGCGTCACCAGTACGACGTCGTGGTCGTCGGTGCGGGTGGTGCCGGGCTCCGGGCCGCGATCGCCGCCCACGACGCGGGGGCCCGCACCGCCATCGTCTGCAAGTCGTTGCTCGGCAAGGCCCACACGGTGATGGCCGAGGGCGGGATCGCCGCGGCGATGGGCAACCGCTGGCCCGAGGACAACTGGGAGGTCCACTTCCGCGACACCATGCGCGGCGGCAAGATGCTCAACAACTGGCGGATGGCCCAGCTGCACGCCCAGGAGGCGCCCGAGCGGGTGATGGAGCTCGAGGACTGGGGCGCGCTCTTCGACCGCACCGACGACGGGCTCATCAGCCAGCGCGACTTCGGTGGCCACAAGTACGCCCGCCTCGCCCACGTCGGCGACCGCACCGGCCTCGAGATGATCCGCACGCTGCAGCAGCGGGCGGTCGCGCTCGGCATCGACGTGTTCATGGAGCTCACCGTCACCGACCTGTTCCAGGACGACAGCGACGGGACGCCCAAGATCAGCGGGGCGTTCGGCTACTGGCGCGAGACCGGCCGGTTCGTCGTCTTCGAGGCGCCGACGGTGATCCTCGCGACCGGCGGCATCGGCAAGTCGTTCAAGGTGACCTCGAACTCGTGGGAGTACACCGGCGACGGCCACGCGCTCGCGCTGCGCGCCGGCGCCCACCTGATCAACATGGAGTTCGTGCAGTTCCACCCGACCGGCATGGTCTGGCCGCCGTCGGTCAAGGGGCTGCTGGTCACCGAGTCGGTGCGCGGCGACGGCGGGATCCTCAAGAACTCCGAGGGCGAGCGGTTCATGTTCGACTACATCCCGGAGTTCTTCAAGGCGGAGACGGCCGACACGGTCGAGGAGGCCGACGCCTGGTACGAGGACAAGAAGAACAACCGCCGCCCACCCGAGCTGCTCCCGCGCGACGAGGTCGCCCGGGCCATCAACAGCGAGATCAAGGCCGGTCGCGGCACGCCGCACGGGGGGATCTACCTCGACATCGCGTCGCGCCGTACGCCGGAGTTCATCCGGAAGCGGCTGCCGTCGATGTACCACCAGTTCAAGGAGCTGGCCGACGTCGACATCACGAAGGAGCCGATGGAGATCGGCCCGACCTGCCACTACGTGATGGGCGGCGTCGAGGTCGACCCCGACACCCAGGAGAGCGCGGTCAAGGGTCTCTACGCCGTCGGCGAGTGCTCCGGCGGGATGCATGGGTCCAACCGCCTCGGCGGCAACTCGCTCGGCGACCTGCTCGTGTTCGGCAAGCGGGCGGGGGAGTACGCCACCACCTACGCCCAGTCCCTCGGTGACACGCGGCCGGCGATCGACGAGTCCGAGGTCAAGGCGGCCGAGCGCAGTGCGCTGGCGCCGTTCGAGGTCGAGGGCGGAGAGAACTCCTACACGATCCAGTCCGACCTGCAGCAGTCGATGAACGACCTGGTCGGCATCATCCGCACCGCCGACGAGCTCGAGCAGTCGCTCAAGGAGATCGAGGACTTCAAGCTGCGCGCCAAGGAGATGAAGGTCGAGGGCCACCGGCAGTACAACCCCGGCTGGCACCTCGCGCTCGACCTGCGCAACATGCTCGTCGTCAGCGAGGCCATCGCGAGAGCAGCGCTCGCGCGGGAGGAGTCGCGCGGCGGCCACACCCGCAACGACTTCCCGGGCCCGGATCCCGTGTGGGGCACCAAGAACCTCGTGGTGTCGCTCAACGAGGCCGGCGACGGTGTCGAGCTCGCCGAGAAGCCGCTGCCGGTGATGCCGGACGACCTCAAGACCTACTTCGAGAGCAAGTGAGGGTGTCATGGCCTACGACCTGAAGCTCCGCGTGTGGCGCGGTGACGCCACCGGGGGAGACCTCGGCGACTACACCGTCGAGGTCTCCGAGGGCGAGGTCGTCCTCGACGCCCTCCACCGCGTGCAGGCCACCCAGGCCGGCGACCTGGCGATCCGCTGGAACTGCAAGGCCGGCAAGTGCGGGTCCTGCAGCGCCGAGATCAACGGCAAGCCCCGGCTGCTCTGCATGACCCGGCTCTCCGACTTCGACCCCACCGACACGATCACGGTCACGCCGGTGCGCGCGTTCCCGGTGATCCGCGACCTCGTCACGGACGTGTCGTTCAACTACCAGAAGGCGCGCGAGCTGCCGTCGTTCGCGCCGCCGCCGCGCGACGCCGACGGCAAGCGCCGGATGGCCCAGGTCGACGTCGAGCGGGGCCAGGAGTTCCGCAAGTGCATCGAGTGCTTCCTGTGCCAGAACGTCTGCCACGTCGTGCGCGACCACGAGGACAACAAGGAGGCCTTTGCCGGTCCCCGCTTCTTCCTCCGCTACGCCGAGCTCGACATGCACCCGCTCGACACCCACGACCGGCGCGAGCTGGCCCAGGGCGCGGCCGGGCTGGGGATGTGCAACATCACCAAGTGCTGCACCGAGGTCTGTCCCGAGGGCATCAAGATCACCGACAACGCGATCATCCCGATGAAGGAGCGCGTGGTCGACCGCAAGTTCGACCCGCTGGTGTGGCTCGGGTCCAAGATCGGCCTCCGGGCCAAGGACGACGAGGGTCGAACCGAGGTCTGACGGTGTCGTGATGGTCCTCGGACGCCGACCGGTCGCTGGTCTGGGCCAGTCCGTCCGAACCCGCGCCACCGGCCGTCCGCCGTGGGATGGTGGGAGACCCGCCCCGAGGACGACCCCGTGACCCAGCCACCGAGCGCCGAGCGGTTGTGGCAGCTGACCGTGGAGCACTCCCCGGTCGGGATGACGCTGGTCCGTCCCGACGGGATCCTGCTGTCGGCCAACCGGGCGCTGTGCTCGATGCTCGGCTTCACTGAGGACGAGCTGCAGGGCCGACGGTTCCAGACCCTGACGCACCCCGACGACCTGCCGACCCACCTGCGCCTCTACGACGAGACGATCGCCGGGGTCCGCTCCAGCTATCGCCTCACGAAGCGCTGCGTGAGGTCCGACGGGTCGACGCTGTGGGGCGACCTGTCGGTCGCGGTGCTGCGCGACGACGACGGGACCCCGCTGCACCTGATCGGCCAGATCGTCGACGTGACCGCCCTGCGCGAGGACCGCGAGCGCCTGGCCGCGGCGGTCGAGCTCGTCGAGCACCAGCGGCGGATGGGTCAGGCGATCCTCGACACCGTCGACCTCGGCCTGCTGCTCATCGACCGCGAGGGCCACTACGAGGAGTGGAACCGGCGCCACCGCGACTTCCTGTCGCTCGCCTACCCGGAGGGCCACCACGGACGAGCCGGTCAGCTCGGCGAGGTCTACGCCGCCGACGGCACCACCCGGGTGGCGCACGACGACATGCCCACGGCGCGGGCGGCCCGGGGCGAGGAGTTCGACGACTACCGCATCTGGGTCGGCGCCGACCCCTCGGCCCGACGTGCCCTGTCGGTATCGGCCCGGTCGGTGCGCGATCCCTCCGGTGGCTTCGCCGGGGCGGTCCTCGGCTACGGCGACGTCACCGACCTCATGCGGGCCGTGCAGTCCCGCGACGACTTCCTCGCCGCGGTGTCGCACGAGCTGCGCACGCCGCTCACCTCCGTGCTCGGCCACCTCGAGCTCCTCGCGGACCGCGGCGACCTCCTCGACGACGTCACCCGCCAGCTGCAGGTCGTCCGGCGCAACTCGCTGCGCCTGCAGCACCTGGTCGCCGACCTGCTGCTGTCGGCGCAGCACCGCGAGGGCAACCCCGTGCTGAGCCGGGCCGCCTCGGACCTCTCCGACCTCCTGCGCGACGCGGTGGAGTCGGCGACCCCGGTCGCCGCCGCCCAGGGGGTCGAGCTCGTCGTCGACCTCCCCCCGTCGCTGCCGACCGTCATCGACCACGAGCGGATCCGCCAGGTCGTCGACAACCTCGTCTCCAACGCGGTCAAGTACACCGACGCCGGTGGCCGCGTCGAGCTGCGGCTGCGCGCGACCGGGCCGGAGGTCGAGATCGCGGTCAGCGACACCGGGATGGGCATCGACGCCGACGACCTCGACCGGGTCTTCACCCCGTTCTTCCGCTCGCAGGAGGCGCGCGAGCGGGTGACCCCCGGGGTCGGCCTCGGGCTCGGCATCGCCAAGTCCATCGTCGCCGCTCACGGCGGACGGATCGAGATCAGCAGCGCGCCCGCCGACGGGACGACGGTCCGCGTCCTGCTGCCGAGCACGTGGCCCGATCCGCCCTCGCTCTGAGGCAGGTCAGCCGACGCGGACACACACCAGGGCGGTGTCGTCCTCGGCGACGTGCTCGGTCGCGGCCAGCAGGTGGTCGGCCAGGTCGTCGGGCTCGCGTCCCCCGTGGAGCCGCAGCTCGTCGGCCAGCCAGGCCAGGCCGGCGTCGAGCACCCGGTCGCGCCGCTCGACGAGCCCGTCGGTGTAGAGCACGACCGTGCTCCCGCGGGCCAGCGTGACCCGGCTCGTCGTACGCCGGCTGGTCGGCTCGACCCCGAGCAGCAGCTCCGGCACGCTCTGCAGCTCGGTGACCGCACCGTCGTGCACGACGTAGGGCGGCGGGTGGCCGGCGTTGGACCAGGTCAGGGTGGACCCGCCGCGGTCGTCGGGCTCCAGCACGGCGAGGACCGCGGTGGCGAAGGTGCCGACCTCGAGTCCGTGCAGGGCGCCGTCGAGCGCGGTGAGCACGGCGGCCGGGTCGGGGTCGGAGGCGTGGGCGATCCCGCGCAGCAGGTTGCGCATCTGGGCCATGGCGGCAGCGGCGTGCCGGTCATGCCCGCTGACGTCGCCGACCGTGAGGACGAGCCGCCCGTCGGGGAGCGCGAAGGCGTCGTGCCAGTCACCGCCGACCTGTGCCGTCTGGACCGCCGGTTGGTAGCGCGTGGCGACGCGGTAGCCCTCCGGGACGGTGGGCTCGCCGAGCAGGCTGCGCTGCAGGGTCTCCGACATCGCCCGCTCGGTGCCGGCGACCTGGCGCTCGAGCGCGAGGCTCTCGGCGCGGTCGAGGGCCTGCCCGATGGCGGCCGCCGTCAGCCGGAGGAAGCCCAGGAAGTCGTCGTCGAGCGGCAGCATCGGGCTGGGAGCGACGGCCAGCAGCGGCCGGGCCGACGGGCTCGGGTGCAACGGCAGCCAGACCACCGTGCCGCCGTCGTGCTCCTCCACGACCGGGTCGCCCCCGTGCACCGGGCTCCGGGGCTCCGCGGGCAGTGCCGGGTCGTGCGGCACGGCGGCCGACGCCGGGTAGAGGTCGACCGCTCGGAAGTCGGGCCCGGCCGCCCGCAGCAGCAGCACCGACTGCGTCGGCACGTCCTCGAGGCGCTCGACGCTCGTCAGCAGCGCCCCCAGCCGGCCGAGCAGGGCCAGGCGGCGGGCGGTGACGACCTGCGTGGTCGTCTCGGCGGCGACGTCGATGACCCCCTCGACGACGCCGTCGGAGGACAGGACGGGGGAGTAGGAGAAGGTGAAGTAGCACTCCTCGAGGAACCCGTTGCGCGCCAGCGGGACGTCGGCGTCCTCGATCCAGGTGCTGCGTCGCTCGGTGCGTGCGGCGTCGAGCAGCGGGCCGATGAACGACCAGGCCTCGTCGAACACGTCGTGCGCGGCGGAGCCGAGGGCGCCCGGGTGCTTGTCGCGGATGAGCTCGACGTAGGCCTCGTTGTAGAGCAGCGTGTAGTCCTCGCCCCACAGCAGCGTCATCGGGAAGCGAGAGCTGAGCATCAGCCGCACCGTGCTGCGCAGGGTGGGCGACCAGGTGTCGGGAGAGCCGACGCCCGTGGCGGACCAGTCGACGTCGGCGTACGTGCGCGCCAGCGTTCCCGCCTGGCTGAACAGACCTTCCACGTGGTCAGAACCTACTGCCCCGGCGGGCCTGGTGTGGGCGCGACGCGGAACGACGCCGTGACGAGGGTGACTAGCGTGACGCCATGAGCGCCGACACCGACGACCTCGCTCCGGACTGGTGGAAGTCCGCCGTGGTCTACCAGGTCTATCCCCGCACGTTCGCCGACGGCGACGGTGACGGCGTGGGTGACCTGGCCGGCATCCGGGCGCACCTCGACCACCTCGAGCGGCTCGGCGTCGACGTCGTCTGGCTCAGCCCGGTCTACCGCTCCCCGATGGACGACAACGGCTACGACATCAGCGACTACCAGGACGTCGACCCGATCTTCGGTTCGCTCGCCGAGCTCGACGGGCTCATCGCCGATCTCCACGCACGGGGCATCAAGCTGCTGATGGACCTCGTCGTCAACCACACGAGCAGCGCGCACGCGTGGTTCCAGGAGTCGCGCAGCAGCACCGACAACCCCAAGCGCGACTGGTACTGGTGGCGTCCGTCGCCGCCCAACGACTGGACCTCGTTCTTCTCCGGCCCCGCGTGGACGCAGGACGACGCGACGGGGGAGTACTACCTCCACCTGTTTGCCGACTCACAGCCCGACCTCAACTGGGAGAACCCCGACGTGCGGCGGGCGGTCCACGAGATGATGCGCTGGTGGCTCGACCGCGGCGTCGACGGCTTCCGGATGGACGTCGTCAACTTGCTCTCGAAGCCCTCCCTCGACCGGCCGCACGCCGAGGTCTTCAACGGCCCGCGGATCCACGAGTTCCTCCAGGAGATGCACCGCGAGGTCTTCGCCGGCCGTGGTCCGGGGCTGCTCACCGTGGGCGAGACGCCGGAGTGCGGCCTCGACGACGCGCGGCTCTACACCGACCCCTCCCGGGGCGAGGTCGACATGGTCTTCCAGTTCGAGCACGTCGACCTGGACTCCGGGCCCGGCGGCAAGTGGGACGTCGTCCCGATGACGCTGCTCGACCTCAAGCGCTCGTGGGGCCGGTGGCAGGAGGGGTTGGCCGACGTGGGCTGGAACAGCCTTTACCTCGGCAACCACGACCAGCCGCGCAGCGTCAGCCGCTTCGGTGACGACTCACCCGAGCACCGGGTGGCCTCGGCGAAGGCCCTCGCGACCGTGCTGCACCTGCACCGCGGGACGCCCTACGTCTACCAGGGCGACGAGCTCGCGATGACCAACGCACCCCTGGCCGCCGTCGGCGACCTGCGCGACATCGAGTCCCTCAACGCCTACGCCGGGATGCTCGCCCGCGGCGTCGAGCCGGACGACGCGATGACCGCGATCCGGGCCAAGAGCCGTGACCACGCCCGGACGCCGGTCCCGTGGGACGAGGCCGCAGCCCAGTGGGACGACCCCGACTCCGTCGCCCACCACTACCGGAGGCTCGTCGCGCTCCGGCACGACCACCCCGTCGTCGCCCACGGCGACTTCGAGATGCTGCTGCCCGAGCACGAGCAGGTCTATGCACTCACCCGCCGCCTCGACGGCGTGACGCTGCTCGTCGTCGCCAACCTGTCCTCCGACGACGCCGTGGCCGACCTCGACGGTGAGCGGCTCGAGCTGGCCCCGTGGGAGGCGCGCGTGACGCTCGACGGCGACCCGGTCCTAGCGGCGGAAGGCCTTGGTGACGCCCGGACCTGAGCCGCCGATGTTCACGGCGGTGACGGTGACCCGGAGCGCTCCCGTCGGCAGCGCGCTCCGTCGCAGGGACAGGGCCGTTGTCGGCACCGTCCGCGAGAGCACGGTCCGGGCGCCCTTCCGGACCACGACGCGGTAGGTCAGCGGGGTGCCGGCCGGGTTGGCCGCGGCCGACCAGCGGAACCCGACCTGGGTCCGGCCCCGGGTGACCACGAGGGCGGACGGTGCGCCGGGCTTGGTGAAGAGTGGCCGGAACACTTCCACCCGGCCGACGACCTGCGTCGAGCTCCCGAGGCTGATGACGGTGGCGTCGACCAGGGCGAGGCGGCCGTTGGCCGCCACCGTGGGGACCAACGGGATCTGGAAGCGCTGCCGCGTCCCGCCGAGGGTGACCAGGGGCGCGTCGCTGCCGTCGGCCGTCGGGCCGTAGACGTCGAGCCGGCCGAACGCGTGACCGTCGAGGTCGCCGGACCCGATGTAGATCCGGCCCTGGGGGTCGGCGGCGACCCCCTGGGTCAGCCAGTGCGGCGTCGGCGTGGGCACCTGGATCCGGCGCGCGGGCGCCACGTTGCCCGACTGGGTGCGGGTGAAGACACTGACCCTCGGGTCGACCCCCGACGGCGCCGCGGCGACACCGTCGCCCGGCAGCCCCGCGACGGCCACGATGCCGCCCAGGACGGCGTCGGTCTCGAGCCTCGTCCGGCCGCCCGCGATCCGTTGCACGGGCGCCACGTCGCCGTCGGCACCAGGGGCGAAGCGCAGCAGCTCGATGCCCGGTTCGCCGTCGACGACCTCGTCGGCGACCCAGAGCGAGCCCTCCGGGGTCCAGGTCACCGCGGACGGGTCGTCGATCCCGGTGAGGGCCCCGGTGATGGTGCGCGTGGGGACGGCGGGCCCGTCGGCCTGGGCCGGGTCGAGCACCTGGACGGCGCTCGAGCCGTCGACGTAGGCCAGGCCGGCGGTCGGGCTGAGGGCCGGGGGCGTCCCCGAGGTGCCGGTCCCGGTGAAGGTCTTGACGACCACCGGGCGTCCCTCGGAGGTCGGCGACCAGACCGTGATGTCCCCCGCCGCGGCATAGATCGTGCCGTCGCTGGCGATGGCCATCGCCGGAGTGCTGCTGCCTCCGGCGATGACGCGGTCCGGGCCGACCCCGATCGTCGAGGCGTCGGCCGGCGGCCCGACGGCAGCGGCGCCCGAGCCGACGAGGACGAGGACGGCCACCGCGGCGGTACGGCGGCGGACGGGGTGCGTGGGCTGGGTCATCAGGGTCTCGCTGACGGTGGGGGTCGCGGAGGTCGCCGCCCACGCTAGGTCGGCCACCGGCCGGCGTCAGCGGACGCCGGGGCAGGCTTGCCCGACCGACCGGGCACCGTCGACGTACCAAAAAGGTCACACTGTGTGGTCGCGGTCTCAGCCGCCTCCTAGGGTTCGGGGCATGACGACCGAGGGGACCGCCGTCGAGGGCGGTCTGGACGAGCCGACCGAGCTCGAGCCCGAGCAGGGGACGCTCGACCTGGCCCAACCCGACGACCGGCACACGCGGGCCGACTGGGAGCGCGAGACCGCCAAGGTCCTGCGCAAGGCCCGCCGGATGACCGACGACGACCCCGACGACCTGGTCTGGGACAAGCTGACCCGCACCACGCTCGACGGCATCGCGCTGCCCCCGCTCGGCACGCCCGACCTGCTCGACGACCTGCAGACGGCCGGCCGGCCGTCGCGCGCGGGGGACTGGGACATCCGCTCGCACCTCGCGGCTGTCGCGGCCGGCAGCGAGAAGGCCCTCAACGAGGAGGTCCTCGGCGACCTCGAGGGCGGCGTCACCTCGGTCTGGGTGGGCGCGACGCCCGGCACCGACTTCGGCGCGCTGCTCGAGGGCGTCTTCCTCGACCTGGCCCCGGTGGTGCTCGACCCCACGGGTGACCCGGCCGACCCTGCCGCCACCGCCCGGGCGTTCCTCACCTGGGCCGGCGACCTCGAGCTGCACGCCGCGACCAACCTCGGCGCCCCCGCCTTCGACGACGAGGTCGCCAAGCTCGCGCGGACCGCCGGGGTGCTCGGGTTCGTCGTCGACGCCACGACGATCCACGACCGCGGCGCCTCCGACGCGCAGGAGCTGGGCTGGTCGATGGCCGCCGCGGCGACCTACCTGCGGGCGGCCGACGGGGCCGGGCTGTCGGTCGCCGACGCGGCCGCCCTCGTCGAGTTCCGCTACGCCGTCACCGACGAGCAGTTCACGGGCATCGCCAAGCTGCGCGCGGCCCGCCGCCTCTGGGCGCGGGTGCAGGAGCTCAGCGGGTCCGAGCCGGTCCCGATGCGGCTGCACGCCGTGACGAGCCGGCCGATGATGACCCGCTACGACCCCTGGGTCAACATGCTCCGCACCACTGTCGCGGCCTTCGCCGCGGGCGCCGGCGGTGCCGACGCGGTGACCGTCCTGTCCTTCGACAGCGCCCTCGGCCGCCCCGACGCGTTCGGCCGCCGGATCGCCCGCAACACCTCGCACCTGCTGATCTCCGAGGCCCACGTTGCCCAGGTCGCCGACCCGGCCGGCGGCGCCTACGCCGTCGAGAAGCTCACCGACGACCTCGCCGCCGCCGCGTGGACGGTGCTGGGCGAGCTCGAGGACGGCGGCGAGGGCGAGGCCTGGGAGGCGGCCATCGCCGACGTCGTGGCCGCCCGCGAGAAGCAGGTCGCCACCCGCAAGCGTCCGCTCACGGGCCTCAGCGAGTTCCCCCACCTCGCCGAGACGCTCCCGGAGCGTGACGGGGACGGCCTCGGGGTGGCGTCCTACGGCGCCAGCTTCGAGGCTCTGCGCGACGACCCGCCGGCCGCCCACGTCTTCCTGGCCACCCTGGGCACGGTCGCCGCCCACACGGCCCGTGCCACCTTCGCCACCAACCTCTTCGCCGCCGGAGGGGTGGCCGTCGACGTGGCCGGTGCGACCGACGGCGTCGACGCGCTCGTGGCGGCGTACGACGGCCAGCCGGTCGTCTGCCTGGCCGGCGCCGACGCGGCCTACGCCGAGTGGGGCGAGGCCGCGGCCTCCGCCCTGCGCGAGGCCGGCGCGACCCGGGTCGTCGTCGCGGGCAAGCCGACCGACTACAGCGACGACGCCTGCGCCATGGGCGTCGACGCGCTCGCGTTCCTCGCCCGCACCCGAGAGGCCCTGTCATGACGGTCCCGAAGTCGTTCTCCGGCCTGCCGCTCTCCGACGGGGCCCCGAGGCCCGCTGCGCCCACACCGCAGCCGCCATCGGCCGAGCCGTGGCTCAGCCCCGAGGGCATCGACATCCTGCCCGTCTACGGTCCCGAGCACCTCGAGGGCCTCGACGCGCTCGACACCTGGCCGGGCCTGAGCCCGTTCCTGCGCGGGCCCTACCCGACGATGTACACGACCCAGCCCTGGACGGTCCGCCAGTACGCCGGCTTCTCCACCGCCGAGGCGTCCAACGCGTTCTACCGCCGCAACCTGGCGGCCGGCCAGAAGGGCCTGTCGGTCGCCTTCGACCTGGCCACCCACCGCGGCTACGACTCCGACCACCCGCGGGTGCGCGGCGACGTCGGCATGGCCGGCGTGGCGATCGACTCGATCTATGACACCCGGACGCTCTTCGACGGCATCCCACTCGACGAGATGTCGGTGTCGATGACGATGAACGGAGCGGTGCTCCCGGTCCTCGCGCTCTACATCGCGGCCGCCGAGGAGCAGGGGGTCGGGCCGGAGCAGCTCGCGGGGACCATCCAGAACGATATCCTCAAGGAGTTCATGGTCCGCAACACCTACATCTACCCTCCGGCGCCGTCGATGCGGATCATCTCCGACATCTTCGCCTACACCTCGCAGCGGATGCCCCGGTTCAACTCGATCTCGATCTCCGGCTACCACATCCAGGAGGCCGGGGCGACCAACGACCTCGAGCTCGCCTACACGCTGGCCGACGGGGTCGAGTACATCCGCGCCGGCCTCGGGACCGGCATGACGATCGACCAGTTCGCCCCGCGGTTGAGCTTCTTCTGGGCGATCGGGATGAACTTCTACATGGAGGTCGCCAAGCTCCGCGCGGCCCGGGCCCTGTGGTCGCGACTGGTGCGCCAGTTCGAGCCCGAGAACCCCAAGTCGCTGTCGCTGCGCACCCACAGCCAGACCTCGGGCTGGAGCCTCACCGCGCAGGACGTCTTCAACAACGTGCAGCGCACCTGCATCGAGGCGATGGCCTCGACCCAGGGCCACACCCAGAGCCTCCACACCAACGCCCTCGACGAGGCCATCGCGCTGCCGACCGACTTCTCGGCGCGCATCGCCCGCAACACCCAGCTCCTGCTGCAGCAGGAGAGCGGCACGACGGGCACCATCGACCCGTGGGCCGGGTCCTACTACGTCGAGCGGCTCACCCACGACCTCGCCGAGAAGGCCTGGGCCCACATCCAGGAGGCCGAGCAGGCCGGCGGGATGGCCAAGGCCATCGAGCAGGGCATCCCCAAGATGCGCATCGAGGAGGCCGCCGCCCGCACCCAGGCGCGCATCGACTCCGGCGCCCAGAAGGTCATCGGCGTCAACACGTTCCGTCTCGCGGCCGAGGACAAGCTCGACGTGCTCCGCGTCGACAACGACGACGTCTACCGCCAGCAGATCGCCAAGCTCGAGCGGCTGCGCGAGGAGCGCGACGACGACCAGGTGCGGTCCGCGCTCGAGGCGCTGACCAACTCCGCCGACCGCGGCGCCACCAAGGGCTCGCTCGACGGCAACCTGCTCGCCCTCGCCGTCGACGCCGCCCGCGCCAAGGCCACCGTCGGCGAGATCTCCGACGCCCTCGAGAAGGTCTACGGCCGCCACCAGGCCGTCATCCGTACGATCTCCGGCGTGTACCGCGACACCGCAGGCGAGGGCGACGGCACCCTGCTCAAGCAGGTGCTCGACGCGACCGCCGAGTTCGAGGAGGCCGAGGGTCGGCGTCCCCGCATCCTCGTCGCCAAGATGGGCCAGGACGGCCACGACCGCGGCCAGAAGGTCATCGTCTCGGCCTTCGCCGACATGGGCTTCGACGTCGACGTCGGCCCGCTGTTCTCCACGCCCGAGGAGGTCGCCCAGCAGGCGGTCGACGCCGACGTGCACATCGTCGGCGTCAGCTCGCTCGCGGCCGGCCACCTCGCGCTGCTCCCGGCCCTCAAGGCCGCGCTCGAGGAGCAGGGACGCCCCGACATCATGACCGTCATCGGCGGTGTCATCCCGCCCGACGACGTCCCCACGCTGCGCGAGATGGGCGCGGCCGCGGTGTTCCTGCCCGGCACCGTCATCGCCGAGTCTGCTCTCGACCTCCTCGCCAAGCTGCGCGACCAGCTCGAGCATGAGAGCTGAGGGCCCGGGGCTTCGAGGCTCGCAAGCTCGCACCTCAGCCACCGGGCGACCTGCTGTGGGTGAAGGCTCGCGAGCTCGCACCTCAGCCACCGGGCGACCTGCTGTGGGTGAAAGCTCGCACCTCAGCCACCGGGCGACCTGCTGTGGGTGAAGGCTCGCAAGCTCGCACCTCAGCCACCGGGCTCTGTGCGGTGGCTGAGGTGCGAGGAGCGCTAGCGACGAGCCTCGAAGCCCATGGCTGTTGACGTCGAGGGGCTGGTCGCCGGGATCCGGGAGGGTCGGCGGGCGGCGGTCGCGCAGGCGATCACGCTCGTGGAGTCGGCCAAGCCGGAGCGCCGGGCGCTGGCGCGCGAGCTGCTCACCGAGCTCACCGACGAGCAGTCGGGGGTGCACTCGCCCGCGGTGCGCGTCGGCATCAGTGGTGTCCCCGGCGTCGGCAAGTCCACGTTCATCGAGGCGCTGGGCTCGCAGCTGACCGCCGCGGGCCACCGCGTGGGCGTGCTCGCCGTCGACCCGTCGTCGGTGCGTACCGGGGGGTCGGTGCTGGGCGACAAGACCCGGATGGCGCGGCTGTCGGCCGACCCGGCCGCCTACATCAGGCCCTCGCCGTCGGCCGGGACCCTGGGCGGCGTCGCGCGGGCGACGGTGCAGGCGATGGCGGTGCTCGAGGCGGCGTCGTACGACGTGGTGCTGGTCGAGACCGTCGGCGTCGGTCAGTCCGAGGTCACCGTGGCGGGCATGGTCGACACCTTCTTGTTCCTCACCCTCGCCCGCACCGGCGACCAGCTGCAGGGCATCAAGAAGGGCATCCTCGAGATCGCCGACGTCGTCGCGGTCAACAAGGCCGACGGCGACCACGAGCAGGAGGCCCGCGGCGCCGCCCGTGAGCTCGCCGGCGCGCTGCGCCTGGTCCGCGGCCACGACGAGTGGGCCCCGCCCGTGGTGACCTGCTCGGCGCTCCACGACCGGCACGTCGACGACGTGTGGGAGCGCGTGCTCTCGCACCGCGTCCACCTCGGCGAGGCGGGTCTCGCGGCCAAGCGCGCCGAGCAGCAGCTGGCCTTCACCTGGGCGCTGGTCCGCGACGAGCTCGACCAGCGGCTGCGGCACTCGCCGGGCGTCCGGGCCATCCGCGACGAGGTGCGGGCCGAGGTGCTGTCCGGCGAGCTGCCGGCCACGGTCGCGGCGGACCGGCTGCTTGCGGCCTACGACGGCTGACGCCCGAGGGCTCAGGGCAGGTGCGGCGGCGAGCCGATGCGGATCGGGTTGCCGAACGGGTCGCGGATCCCGAAGTCGCGACCGTAGGGCTGGTCGGTGGGCTCCTGGGTGACGTCGACCCCGGCCGCCTCGAGGCGGGCGAAGGTGCCGTCGACGTCGTCGGTGGTGAACGCCAGCCAGCCCCCGCCCGCGCCCTTGGTGACGACGTCGCGGACCTGCTCGGCCGTCGCGTCGTCGTGGGCCGGTGCCCCGGGACGCTCGAGGAGGATCTCCTTCGGGTCGCCCGGCACCCGGACGGTCAGCCAGCGCATCGGCCCGAACTGCAGGTCGGCGCTCACCTCCAGGCCGAGCAGGCCGACGTAGAAGTCGAGAGCGGCGTCCTGGTCGAGGACGAAGAGGGACGAGAGGTTGTTGCGTGTCAGCATGCCGCCGACGCTAGGCGCTGCTGGCGACCTCCGCTTCTCCAGAACTGCTGTGCCGGGCCGGTCCGGCCGCAGGCCGTCCCCACCGCATCATGAACGGCCCCGAAGCCGGCACCGGCACCTCGGACTGCCGCGCCCGGAACGCCGACGGTGAGCAGCCCACGATCTCGGCGAAGCTCCGGCTGAAGGTGCCCAGGCTCTCGAACCCGACGTCGCGGCACACGTCGGTCACCGGGCGCCCGGTCGAGCGGAGCAGGAACATCGCCCGCTCCACCCGTCGCCGCTGGAGGTAGCGACCCGGCGCCTCGCCGAAGACGCGGCGGAACTCGCGGCTGAAGTGGGCGGGGGAGAGGTGGGCGGCCGCCGCGACGGCAGGTACGTCGAGGGGCTCGGCGTAGCGCCGGTCCATCAGGTCGCGCGCCCGCAGCAGCCGCCGGTTGGCCGCCTCCTGCGCCGTCATGCCCGTCCCCACCGGCAGCACGGTAGCGAGCATGACGAGCCCCCGGCGGGACGTGAGAGAATCGGACCGACGACCGATCCGCGTCGCCCACGTGTTTGAAGTCCGCCTCACTCGGGAAAGGCCGCCACATGCCCCGCTTGCGCACGATGACCTCCACCGTGATCGCCCTGGCGGCCGCTGCCCTCGTGGTGACCGCCCCCGCTCCGGCGCAGGCCGACGTCAGCGGGTCGGGCGGCAACAACAGCTACGGGCTCGCCGTCAACGTGGTCGTCAAGGGCGGTCCGGGCGACCCGGTCTCCGGCGGCTCCATCTCGATCTCCGTGCCGCCGAAGTGCTGGTGGGTGCCGTTCGACACCGGCAACTTCAGCTACTACCCCGAGGTCGACCCCAACGCGCCTGACGCCATGGCCCAGTACTTCGAGGCCGCCAGCGCCGCCACCACGATCACCTTCGTCGCCTGGCGCCTGTCCATCCCGTCCGCGGGCTACCTCGCCTCCCACCAGGGCCCGGGCTTCAGCTGGTACACCCTGCAGTCGGCCCCCGGGGTCAACTGCGCCGACGAGGGCTACACGCCCGCCGGCGGTCACGGACCCGAGGGCTGGGCCCCCGGCAGCGGCAACATCCCCGTCTCCTACGCCGCGTTCCCGGGTGCCGACCCGGCGCCGCCCCTCGTCGACGTCGAGGACGTCGTCGAGGAGGTCTGGGACGCCGCGTCGGCCGAGGTGCTCGGTCCCGACCTCGGGCGCAACCCCCAGATCAAGGCCATCGACGGCGCGACCCTGGTCAACCTGCCGACGTGGTTCTGGGTGCAGAACGTGGAGGAGGCGCTCGCCGGCGACGGCAAGATCCACCTCGACGTCTCCATCCCCGGCACCCCGGTCCGCGCCACTCTCGACGCCGCCACCGACGGCGTGCAGGTCACGTCCCCCGTCGGGGCCAACAAGTGCTCCGTCGCCGAGGCCATGACCGAGTACTCCTCGGGCGCCGGCCTGGGCTCGGCCTGCACGGTCGTGTTCGACCGCAGCAACACCGCCGGCTGGACCGTCACCGGCCAGACCACGTGGCAGGGCAGCTGGCAGGGCACCGACGCCGACGGCCCGGTCGGCGGCACCCTGCAGACCCTGACCCCCTCGGCGTCGATCAACGTCCCGGTCGCGCAGTCCGAGGCGATCGTCACCGATGTCGACTGACCCTCGCCGACGGCTGGGGCGGGCGCTGGGCGCTGCCGGAACGGCCGCCCTGGTGCTGGGCCTCGCCGCCTGTGGTGGCGGTGACTCCGACGACGGGCCGGACGACGAGCCGACGCTCGACCTCGGCGGATCCTCGTCGGCCACGACCGCGCCGACCGACGGTCCGGCGTCATCGGACCCCACGACCGGGGAGGGCGACGTGCCCGCCGTACGCCCCGCGCCCGAGCAGGGCGACCGGCTCGAGGACCGCTACGCCGTCTGGGCGCTCGAGCTGCCCGAGAAGAAGACGGCCAAGATCGTCGGCCAGGCGCTCGTGACCTACATGGACGTGCGGCTCGGCGCCTACTTCGCGGGCGAGGCCGACCTCGCCGACGCCGCTCGCGTCGCAGTCGGCCAGCCGCTCACCGAGATCCAGGGCTACGCGGTCGAGCTGCGGCAGCAGAAGCTCCACACGGTGGGCGACCTGTGGCTCTCGATCGACGACAGCAACGTCAAGGTCACGGGCAAGTCGGCCAAGGTGTCCGACGCGTGCGCCCACAACGCGACGGCCAACGTCAACGCCGGTGGCGTCGCGCAGGAGAGCCCCACCGACGCCTACCTGCTCGATGCGACCGTCGTGAAGGCCGCTGCCGACATCTGGCTCATCAGCGACCTCGCCTTCACGGCCGTCGACGACTGCTGACGCCCCTCGACTAACCTGGGTCGGTGCCCGGCTCCCTCGACGACGCGTCCTCGCTGATCGCCGACGTCGTCACCAAGTACGACGCCGAGCTGGTCGACCTGCGCCGCGACCTGCACACCCACCCGGAGCTCTCGTGGTCCGAGGCCCGCACCACCGAGCTCGTCGGTCACCGGGTCGAGGCGGCAGGCTGGCGCGTCACCTACCCCACCCCGACCGGCGTCGTGGCCGAGCTCGGCCCCGCCGACGGCCCGGTCGTCGCCCTGCGGGCCGACATGGACGCGCTGCCCGTGCAGGACGTGTCGGGGGAACCCTGGGCGAGCACGGTGGCCGGCGTCGCCCACGCCTGCGGCCACGACGTCCACACGACCAGCCTGCTGGGTGCGGCCCTCGCCCTCGGCGAGCTCCACGAGCGCGGCCAGCTCCCCGGACGGGTGCGGCTGCTCTTCCAGCCGGCCGAGGAGGTCATGCCAGGCGGCGCCCGGGCGCTCATCGCCCACGGCCACCTCGACGACGTCCAGAGCATCTTCGCGCTCCACTGCGACCCCGCCGTCGACGTCGGCCGGATCGGCCTGCGGACCGGCGCGCTGACCAGCGCGGCCGACAAGATCGAGGTCCACCTCGAGGGCACCGGTGGCCACACCTCGCGCCCCCACCTCACCGGCGACCTCACCTTCGCCCTCGCCAAGGTCACCAGCGAGCTGCCCGCCGTGCTCAGCCGCCGGATGGACCCGCGGGCCGGCGTCAGCGTCGTCTGGGGCGTCGTCCGCGCAGGCTCGGCGCCCAACGTCATCCCCGACCGCGGCATGGTCGCCGGCACCGTCCGCATCCTCGACGCCGTCGCCTGGGCAGGCTGCGAGCCGATCATTCGCGACGCGATCCTCGACATCGTCCGCCCCTACGGCGTCACCGCGACCGTCGACTACCTCCAGGGCGTTCCGCCGGTCGTCAACGACGCCGGCTCCAACGCGATCCTGGCGGCCGCGAGCCGGGCCGTGCTGGGGTCCCGCGGCCAGACGTCGGTCCCGCAGAGCCTGGGTGGCGAGGACTTCGGCTGGTACGTCGAGCAGGTGCCGGGCGCGATGTTCCGGCTCGGGACCCGCACCCCGGGCGGACCGACCTACGACCTGCACCAGGGCAACCTCCGCGTCGACGAGCGGGCCGTCGGGATCGGCGCCCGGATGCTCGCCACGGCGGCCGTGCACGCCCTCGACCCGGGTTTGGCGGCGCCGGTCCCCGGGTAGGTCGGGGCGATGGCCTTCGCCGATCCGGAACAGCTCGAGCAGCTCGCCACGCAGCTCGACGCCCAGGCCGAGGAGGTCCGCGAGAAGTACCGCCAGTTCCGCTCCCGCGTCGACGGGGTGGCGTGGCAGTCCGACGGTGCCGATGACTACCGCAGCCACTGCTACCGGCTCGTCGCCGACCTCGAGGCCAACGCCCAGGGGCTCAACGACGCCGCCGACGACCTGCGCAAGCACGCCCACGCCGTCCGTGAGCGGCTGCAGTGGATGAGTGACATGGTCGAGATGCTGCACGACAAAGCCGAGGAGCTCTGGGACGACGCCGAGGGCGCCTTCGACTGGGGCAAGGACAAGGCCGACGACGCCTGGGACAAGGTGACCGGATGGCTGTGATCAGGCTGGGAGAGGTGCGTCCCCGGCCAGCGCCACGGCGGGTGAGGCTCGACCCGGCCGGGCTGGCAGCCCTGCAGGAGTCGCTCGCCGCCGCCGGCGCTCCCGGGCTCCCGACCGAGCTCGGCATCGACGAGCTGGCCCTCGCCCTGGCCAGCGACGAGGTCCGGCACGCGATCGACGAGGCCGAACGCCGGCTCCGCGAGCACGGCGTGGTCGACGACGACGGTCCCGTCGGACCCGTGGTCGCCGACCTGGTCGCCCTCGCGACCTCGACCCACCGGATCCGTGTCTCGCTCGCCGGCCCGGGGACCCAGGTCCTCGGCCACTACTGGGTCGGCCCCGAGCTCGGCGGTTCCGTGACCCGCGACGGCTCGCACGCCGTCATCTCGCTCTTCGACGCCCGCGACCTCGGGACCGACCTCGTCGGGCTGCTGCCCCGGCCCGAGGCCGACGGGGGCCGGCGTACCCACCGCGTGAGCCTCGAGTCGCTCGCGACCATCGCCTCGCTCCCGGTCGTCTCCGAGGCCGAGGGCGCGGTGATCGCCGAGCTCATGCGGGTCGACGCCGAGCTCGCGTCGGCCCTCCACGCGTGGAGCGAGCGGGTGCGGGCCGTGCTGCACGTGACCGTGGTCGGTCCCGACGCCGCCCGCCTGCCCGCGATGCTCGTCTGGTTCCTCGCCGGCGACGGCTGGTGGTCGGCCCGCACCTCCACCGAGGACTCCGTCCGCATGGTCGAGCTCGAGCCACGTGCCGCCGACGACCTCCCGTCAGCCCTCGGGCTCCTGGCCACCCAGGCGTGGCGATGAGCGGAGACACCGACTACACCGTCACCGGCGGCGCCCACGGCATCGCGGCGGACTTCGACGACATGGACGCCACGGGGTCGCATATCCGGCAGGCCGGCTGGGACGCCGGCGAGACCGCCCTGGCCACGCACTCGTTCCTGGTCGACCCCAACCTGCTGTCGAGCGGTCTGCTCTCCCCGGGTACGCTCGCCACCTTCGAGAAGAACCTCGTCACGACCCTCGACGGCGGCGACGGGCTGAGCGCCAACGCCGTACGCATGACCGGGACCGGCACGTTCATGCAGGCCAGGGCCAAGGCCTACGCGGCCACGGACGCCTCGCTCGAGCACGTCGAGGACATCCGTCAGTACGCCCAGGGCGTCGCCTTCCTCGGCGGCACCGTCACCGGCGTGACGATCCCGGTCACCGCCGCCACGCTCTACGCGCAGGGCTTCTTCGACGACCCCCAGAAGTGGATGGTCGAGCACCCCGACCTGCTCGAGGAGATCGTGGCCAGCGCCCCCGGCGCGCTCGACATGCTGCTCCCGGGCTACGGCTACCCGTTCGACACCGCCGACGCGGCCGGCCTGCTCGCGGCGCTCTACGACCAGGAGGCCGGACCGCTCACGGCCTCGGACCCCCAGGTCACCGAGCT
The DNA here is from genome assembly GCF_030655615.1 of Nocardioides sp. Taxonomy (GTDB): domain Bacteria; phylum Actinomycetota; class Actinomycetes; order Propionibacteriales; family Nocardioidaceae; genus Nocardioides. The sequence continues at coordinate 1,274 of NZ_JAURVJ010000235.1, read as the reverse complement.
GTCCGCCGACCTCGGCGCGGCGTTCGTCAAGCTCGACGCGTACGCCGAGACCGTCGACGGCTTCGGCGTCGAGATGGTGGGGGAGCCGCCCCACCAGTCCTACAACATCTACCTGCCCGGCACGAAGGTCTTCGACGGCCCGCTGCCGGCCGGACCGCTGTCGCCCGACGCCCTCGAGGAGAGCGACACGGTGCAGAACCTCGGCACCAACTTCGCCGGAGTCAACGGTGCCTCCAACGCCTACGAGCAGTCCGTCCTGGCCGCGCTCGCCGAGCTCGGGGTCCCGCCCGGTGCGCCGATCAACCTGATGGGCCACAGCCAGGGCGGCATCATCGCCGCCCGGCTGGCCCAGAAGATGACCGACCCCGCGAGCGGCTACCCGCAGTACAACGTCACCAGCGTCGTCACCGCCGGATCACCCGTCGACGGCATCGACCTCCCCGACGACGTCCACATGCTCTCGCTCGTCAACGAGTACGACGTCGTGCCGCGCCTCGACGGCGAGCACTACGACGACCACAGCAACCACACGACGATCGTGACCGAGGTCCAGGAGGACTCGGTCGAGGCCAACCACTCGATGACCAACGTCTACGTGCCGATGGCTCAGGACATCGCGGCCATGTCCGGCACCCCCGACGCCGACCCCGCCGTCGTCGACGCGCTCAGCCAGCTCGACGGCTTCTTCGGCCCGGGCGCGTCCTTGACCTACGACTTCGTGATGTCGAGGCCGTGACGGGCTCTGGCGCCCGCCTCCTCGTCGCGCTGTCCCTGGTCGCGGTGGCCGGGTGCAGCAACGGTGCCGCGAGCCCCGAGGAGAGCGAGGTCAACCAGGACCTCGCCGCCGCCATCGCCCACGACCTCGCCGGCCCGGGCTACGACCTCGAGGTCTCCTACGTCGACGACGCCTCCACCCGCGCCAAGGTGGTCGTCGAGGTGGCGTGCGAGGCGTGCCGGCCCGGGCCCGTGCTCGACCAGGCCCTCGAGGCCGTCTGGACCTCGGAGATCACCCCGCTCGACACGATCACGGTGCGGAGCAAGGTGGCGTCGCCGTTGGGTGGGGACACGGTCTACTACCGGATGCCCGAGGATGCTGCTGCTCTCGAACGTCGATTTGGGGCTCGTCCGGTGGGGGTTGGTTCGGGGGAGTGACGGTCTGCACGGTCTCGCTCGACCTGGGGTCAATCGGGGTCGGGCTGTCCGCGCGCCTAGCATCCCGGGCCTCCCTGTCAAGGATCGCCTGCGGCGCCCGCTTCGCGGCGCCGTAGGCGTCC
>NZ_JAURVJ010000224.1 GCF_030655615.1 Nocardioides sp. | reverse complement strand
CGACGTGTGCGACTCGGCCCGGGCCAGCTGCCAGTCCTCGACGTCCTCGGACATCGACTGCTGCGGCTGGCGCTGCTTCTTGCGGTAGGTGTTGATGAAGGTGTTGGTCAGGATCCGGTAGAGCCAGGCCTTCAGGTTCGTGCCGGGACGGAACTGGTGGAAGGAGGAGTACGCCTTGGCGAACGTCTCCTGCACGAGGTCCTCGGCGTCGGCCGGGTTGCGGGTCATCCGCATCGCGGCCGAGTAGAGCTGGTCGAGGAACGGCAGGGCGTCGCGCTCGAAGCGCAGCGACCGCTCGGCCTCGGTCTCGGTCTCGAGGTCGGCGACCTCGAGCTCAGCGTCAGTCACGTCAGTCATCAGGTCCCAGCGTACGTCGCTGGTGGGACGTTCCATCACGGCCATCACATGAGGAGGAACACGTCATGGCCGGGCGCCATTCCCGACGACCTCGCGGACGATCCACTCCAGGGTCGACTCGACGAGGATCTCGAGGGCCTCCTCCTGCGTGAGCGGACCCCGCTTGGGGACCTTGAACGAGTGGTCGGCCCCCGGTACGACGACCAGGTCGAGGTCGCCGGGGAACGACTCGGGCCGGCCCATCGTGTCGCGCTCGCCCTGGACGACGAGGGTGCGGACCCGGGCCCCGCGCAGCTCGACGAGCCGCGACTGCTCGGGCCTGCCCGGCGGGTGCAGCGGGAACGCCAGCGCCAGGCAGCCGACCGCTCCCAGCTTCTTGGCGGTGCGTGCGGCCGAGCGCGCGCCGGCCGAGCGGCCCCCGACGATGAGCGGCGACCGGGTCCGCAGCCGGTTGGCCCCGGCGACGAACGCCGCGTCGAGGGTCGCCGGCGCGGTCGCGACCTTGCGGCCGGCGCGCTTCCAGGGCTGCTCGAAGCGGACCACCGTGACGTCGTTGCGGGGCAGGGCCTCGGCCAGCGCCTCGAGGTCGGGGGTGTCGATGCCCGCACCGGCGCCGTGGCCGAGCATCAGCGTCGCGATCGGCTTGCGGGTCCGGTCGGTGACCAGCAGCCCCTCGCCGTGGGGGGTGTCGACGGTCAGCTCGTGGCGCGTCACAGCAGGGTCTCCTGGTCGGGAGGGCCGGGCGGGTCGGGCCGACCGTCGGCGTCGTCCAGGGGCAGCGGCTCGAGGAGCTCGGGTCCGTTGTTGCGCACGTTGCCGACGGCGGGCGAGACGGGATAGGCCTCGAGCCGGCCGGGGGCCGCGGGGACGAGGAGGTCGAGCAGGGAGTCCCGGGCGGTGCGCGGGTCGAGCCAGGCGCCCCAGCGGTCGGGCTCGACCATCAGCGGCATCCGGTCGTGGATGCGGCCGAGGTCGTCGGCGGCGTCGGTGGTGATGACGGTGCAGGTCCAGCGGAACCGCTGGGGGTCGTCCTCGTCGCGGGTCGGGTCGCGCCAGATCTCGTAGAGCCCGGCCATGGCCAGGGTGCCGCCGTCCTTGGGACGGATGAAGAAGGGCTGCTTCCTGGGCTTGCCCCCGGCCGTGAGCTCCTGGGTCTCGTACCACTCGAAGTAGCCGTCGGCCGGCAGCAGGCAGCGACGCGACGCGAACGCGCGACGGAAGGCCGGCTTCTCGGCGACGGTCTCCATCCGCGCGTTGATCATCCGGCTGCCGATCGACGGGTCCTTGGCCCACGACGGGACCAGTCCCCAGCGCAGCACCCGGAGCTGGCGGTGGGGCTCGGCGTCGGGGTCGCGCTCCTCGTCGTCGCGCGCCGACGGCGGCCGCTCCACGACGGCGTAGACGTCCTTGGTCGGCGCGACGTTGTAGTCGGGCTCGAGCGCTGTCCCGACCCGTGTCTCCACGACGTCGAACTCCTCCACGAGGTCGTCGGGCCGCCGGCTCGACGCGTACCTGCCGCACATGGGTTCAACAGTAGGGGTGGCTTCCGGGTGCGGGCGATCACCTAGGTTGGCTTCCATGAGCCTGAGCCGTCTTGTCGCCCGTCCCCTCATCGCCGCCGGGATCATCTACGCCGCGCAGGGAGTGCTCCGCAACCCCGCGCCCGTGGTCCCCAAGGCCAAGAAGATCACCGACCGCGTGGTCCCCGCGGCACAGAAGGCCGGCATCCCGCTGCCCGACGACACCGAGACCCTCGTGCGCATCAACGCGGCCGCCCAGGTGACCGGCGCACTGGCCCTGGCCACCGGTCGCGCGCCGCGCTTCGGCGCCACCGTGATCGCGGGATCGCTGCTCCCGACGACGGTCGCCGGCCACGCCTTCTGGGCCGAGAAGGACCCGGTCGCCAAGAAGCAGCAGACGATCCAGTTCTTCAAGAACCTCTCGCTCTTCGGCGCGATGCTCATCGTCGCCGGTGACACCGACGGGAAGCCCGGCGTGGCCTGGCGCGCGCGTCGCGCCGCCAAGGACGCGCGCCGTCAGTCCAAGCACCTCGCCGGCGCCGCGCGCCGCGAGGCCAAGCTCGCCAAGGCAAAGGTCACCTGACCTTCTGGTCGCCTCTGGCGACCCCGCGGCTCGCTGGCCGCCCGGGCCTGGCAGCGCTACCGCAGGCCTGGGTGGCGGCCGCCGAGCCGCAGGGGGCCGCCGCCGGCTCCGTGCGCGCCGTGTCCAACCTGGGCGGGGGTGAGGGCGCCGTTCTGCTGGTCCAGGCATCGTCGCCCGGGCAACGGGTGGTGTGAGCAAGGGCCCGGTGGGCTGATGGGCTGGCCGGTCCGAGGAAGTTCGGCTCGGTAGGGTGCGTCAGTGACTGCTGACCACTGGCCCGCACCCCGGGTGCACGAGCCCGTCGACGTCGTCGTCTCCCTGCCCGGCAGCAAGTCCCTGGCCAACCGGGCCCTGGTGCTGGCCGCGATCTCCGACGCACCCTCCGTCGTACGCCGGGCGCTGCGGTCGCGCGACACCCTGCTGATGGCCTCGGGGCTGACCGCGCTGGGCTCGAGCGTCGACACCAGCAGCGACGACTGGCTCGTCACCCCGGCCCCGTTCGCCGGTGACGTCGACGTCGACTGCGGGCTGGCCGGCACGGTGATGCGGTTCGTGCCGCCGGTCGCGGGCCTGTCCACCGGGGCGGTGTCGTTCGACGGCGACCCGCACATGCGTCAACGGCCCGTCGGCGAGGTGCTCACCGCGCTGCTCGCGCTGGGGGTCGACGTCGACGACGGCGGGCGCGGTGCGCTGCCCTTCACGATCCGCGGCACCGGCTCGGTGCCCGGCGGCACCGTGGTGATCGACGCGTCGGCCTCGTCGCAGTTCGTGTCCGCGCTGCTGCTCGCGGGCGCCCGGTTCGAGCACGGGGTCGACGTGCGCCACGACGGCAAGCCGGTCCCCTCGCTCCCCCACATCGACATGACGGTCGCGATCCTGCGCGAGCACGGCGTCGAGGTCGACGACAGCGAGGCCAACCGCTGGTCGGTCGCCCCGGGTCCGGTCAAGGCCGTCGACCACGTGATCGAGCCCGACCTGTCCAACGCCGCGCCGTTCCTGGCGCTGGCCGCCCTCAGCGGCGGCCGGGTCACCGTGCGCGACTGGCCCGAGTCGACCACCCAGCCGGGCGACGAGCTCCGGACGATCCTGGGCCTGATGGGCTGCGACGTCGCCCGCACGGCCGACGGGCTCCAGGTCACCGGCCCCGACCGGCTGCAGGGCGTCGACCTCGACCTGCACGACGTCGGCGAGCTGACCCCGGCGGTCGCCGCCTTGTGCGCGCTGGCCGAGGGCCCGTCGCACCTGCGCGGCATCGCCCACATCCGCGGCCACGAGACCGACCGGATCACTGCTCTCGCGAACGAGCTGACCGCGCTCGGCGCCCGCGTCACCGAGCACGCCGACGGCCTCTCCATCACGCCCGGCAACCTGCACGGCGGGGTCTGGCACACCTACGCCGACCACCGGATGGCCCACGCCGGCGTGATCATCGGCGCCGCCGTCGAGGGCGTGCTCGTCGAGGACGTCGCCACCACCAGCAAGACCTTCCCCGACTTCGCTGCCTTCTGGTCCACCCTCGTCTGATGTCGGGCCGCCGCTACTCCGACCAGGACATCGAGCACTACGACCGTCCCCGTCGTCGCACGCGGCCCCGCACCAAGGACCGCCCGACCTACGACGACGCGGTCGACGGCGTGGTCGTCACCGTCGACCGCGGTCGCCTGACCCTGCTCGTCGACGGACGGGTCGTGCTCGCGGTCAAGGCACGGCCCCTGGGCCGCAAGGGGGTCGTGGTCGGTGACCGGGTCCGGGTCGTCGGCGACACCTCCGGTGACGAGGGTGTCCTGGCCCGGATCGTCGAGGTCGTCGAGCGCACCACGACGCTGCGGCGCACCGCCGACGACGACGACCCCGTCGAGCGGGTCATCGTGTCCAACGCCGAGCAGCTCGTGGTCGTCACCGCGCTGGCCGACCCCGAGCCCCAGCCGCGGATGATGGACCGGGCCCTCGTGGCGGCGTACGACGCCGGCATGACGCCCCTGCTCTGCCTGACCAAGGCCGACCTCAAGTCGCCCGACGAGCTGCTGCTGACCTATCGCTCGCTCGGCGTCCCGTGGGTGGTCACCGAGCGCGGCGGCGACCTCACGGAGGTGCGCGAGCGGCTGGCCGGGCGCACCAGTGTGCTCGTCGGCTCGAGCGGCGTCGGAAAGTCGACGCTGGTCAACGCCCTGGTGCCCGACGCGTTCCGCGAGGTCGGCGTCGTCAACGCCGTGACCGGGCGGGGCCGGCACACCTCGACGTCGGCGTACCTGATGCCCCTGCCGGACCACGGCGACGTCACCGGCGGCTGGATCATCGACACCCCCGGCATCCGCTCCTTCGGGCTGGCCCACGTGCGGCCCGAGGACCTCATCGGTGCGTTCCCCGACCTCGACGAGATGACCGAGGACTGCCCGCGCGGCTGCACCCACGGCGAGGACGAGCCGGAGTGCGGGCTCGACGACGCCGTCGAGCGAGGCGAGGCCGACCCCGACCGGGTGCAGTCCTTCCGGCGGCTCCTCGCCGCGCGGAGCGTCAGCGACTACTGACCGACGAGCCCGAGGCGTCGGAGAAGGAGTCGGGCGGATAGACCGCCTTGGCGCCGGCCTCACCGGTGAGGAACACGTAGACCAGCGTCACGACCGCCAGCGCGGCGGTCACGCCCGCGGCCACGGTGCGCAGCGCGTCGGTGCGGCGGTGCAGCCCGGCGGTGACGCCGATCAGCGCGAGCGTGAAGACGCTGCCCACGATGCGGAAGACGTTGGCGTAGTCCTCGTGCTTCTCGATCTGCGGGTTGTCCTGGAAGAACGAGACGCTCTCCTTGAAGTTGTCGCCGCTGAGGTAGGACGCCCAGATGGACAGGAACGCGATCGCGGCCCCCACCAGCAGGGGCCAGCGCAGCCAGTCACGCCACTTCGGGACCAGGTAGGCCACGGCGCCGAGGGCCACGACCGGCACGAGCACGACGGTCAGGTGGACCAGGAGCGCGTGAGCAGGCAGGTCGTTGATCTTGAACAGGAGGGGCGTCACTGACATAGATGAACGTTAAACCAGATGCGTGAGAATAGGGTGAGAGCGTGGCGCGCACCGGGACGACCGACTACACCGACGACCTGCGCCTCGCGCACGTCCTCGCCGACGACGCCGACGCGTTGACGACGGCGAGGTTCAAGGCGCTCGACCTGCACGTGATGAGCAAGCCCGACCTGACGCCGGTCACCGACGCCGACCAGCAGGTCGAGGAGGGCATCCGGCGCACGCTGTCGCGGGTGCGCAGCCGCGACGCCATCACCGGTGAGGAGCAGGGCTCGACCGGCCACTCGCAGCGGCGCTGGATCGTCGACCCGATCGACGGCACCAAGAACTTCGTGCGCGGCGTCCCCGTCTGGGCGACGCTGATCTCGCTGGTCGTCGACGACGAGGTGGTGCTCGGAGTCGTGTCCGCTCCCCTGCTGCAGCGCCGCTGGTGGGCGTCGACCGGCAACGGCGCCTGGACCGGGCGGTCGCTGCACAAGGCCACCCGCATGCAGGTCTCCGACGTACGCCGCCTCGAGGACGCCCACCTCGCCTACTCCTCGCTCAGCGGCTGGGAGGAGCGCGGCCGGCTCGACGACTTCCTGTCGCTCATGCGGCGGTGCTGGCGCACCCGCGGCTTCGGCGACTTCTGGTCCTACATGCTGCTGGCCGAGGGGGCCGTCGACGTGGCCGCCGAGCCCGAGCTCGAGGTCTACGACATGGCCGCGCTCGACGTCATCGTGCGCGAGGCCGGCGGGCGCTTCACCTCCCTCGACGGCACCGACGGTCCCTGGGGCGGCAACGCGCTCGCGTCCAACGGCCACCTGCACGACGCGGCGCTGTCGTTCGTCGGCGGGCTGTCCGACGACCACGAGGGCGACCCCGACTGGCCGACGTCGGGGCCGGGCACCGTGAGCGACCTGCGGGCCCGACGCGCCCGTCCCACCGACGCCGAGTGACCCTGGCCACGGGGGCGCGCGGCCAGTAGCGTCCGCCTCATGCGCATCGGAGAGATCCTCGAGGCCAAGGCCAACCACGACGTCGTCACGATCTCGCCCGACGCCGGGGTGCGCGAGCTCATCGCCCTGCTCGCCGAGCACAACATCGGCGCACTGATCGTCAGCGGCGACGGCGAGACGCTCGACGGGATCGTGAGCGAGCGCGACGTCGTGCGCCACCTCCACAGCGACGGCACCGTCGTCAACAACACCGTGGCCGCGATCATGACCAAGGTCGTCGAGACCTGCGAGCCCGACGACGACCTCGACGAGGTGATGGGCACGATGACGGCCAAGCGCTTCCGGCACATCCCCGTCCTGGCCGACGGGGCCCTGGTCGGCATCGTCTCGATCGGCGACGTCGTCAAGCACAAGATCGGTCAGCTGCAGTTCGAGCGGGACCAGCTCGACTCCTACGTGCACCAGGGTTGAGCACGTCCCTCGCCCTCTCGTCCGCCGCCGGCCGGTGGGTGCTCGTCGCCACGATCCTCGGGTCGGCGCTGGCGGGCATCGACGCGACCGTCGTCAACGTGGCCCTGCCCGCGCTGGGCCAGTCGCTCGACGCCGGCTTCTCGACGCTGCAGTGGACGGTCTCGGCCTACGCCCTGACCCTGGCGTCCTTCATCCTCCTCGGCGGCACCCTGGGTGACCGGTTCGGCCGCCGGCGGGTCTTCGTGGTCGGCGTGGTGTGGTTCGCCGTCGCGTCGCTGGCCTGCGGGCTGTCCCAGGACGTCGGCACCCTCATCGCGGCGCGCGCCCTGCAGGGCATGGGCGCGGCACTGCTGACGCCCGGGAGCCTGGCGCTGCTGCAGGTGACCTTCCGGGCCGAGGACCGCGCTCGCGCGATCGGCGCGTGGTCGGGGCTCGGGGGCGTGGCCACCGCCATCGGCCCGCTGCTCGGCGGCTGGCTCGTCGACGTCGCGTCGTGGCGCTGGGTGTTCCTCATCAACCTGCCGCTGGCGGCGCTCGTCGTCTGGATCGCCCTGCGGCACGTGCCCGAGACCCACGACGAGGGCGCCGACGGCACGAGCGTCGACTGGACCGGCGGCGTCCTCGGCGCGGTCGCCCTGGCCGGCCTCACCTTCGTGCTCATCGAGTCCTCGCGCGGACCGGTCGTGGTCGTCGTCGCCGTCGCGGTCGGTCTCGCCGGGGTCGTCGCGTTCCTGCTGCGCGAGCGGCGGGCGGCCTACCCCGTCCTGCCGCTGGGGGTGTTCGGCTCCGCGCAGTTCAGCGCGGTCAACGGCGTGACGTTCCTCGTGTACGGCGGCTTCGGGGTCGTCTTCTTCCTGCTGGTCGTGCGCCTCCAGGAGGCGGCCGGGTTCGGTCCGGTGGCCGCGGGCTCGGCACTGCTGCCGGTGACCGTCCTGATGCTGCTCCTGTCGTCGCGGTCCGGCGCGCTCGCGGCGCGGATCGGACCGCGGCTGCAGATGTCGGTCGGCCCGCTGGTCTGTGCCGGCGGGCTGCTCCTGCTCGCCGGGGTCGGTCCGGGCGACACCTACCTCGCCGACGTGCTTCCGGGCGTCGTCGTCTTCGGGCTCGGTCTGTCGGTGATGGTCGCGCCCCTCACCGCTGCAGCGCTGGGCGCGGCTCCCGACGAGCACGCCGGCATGGCCTCCGGCGTCAACAACGCCGTCGCGCGCACGGGTGGCCTGGTCGCGGTCGCCGCGATCCCCGTGCTGGCGGGCGTGAGCGACGGCGCGGCCGACGGCTTCGAGCACGCCCTGTGGATCTCGGCGGCGATCCTCGTGGGCAGCGGGGTCGTCGCCGCGCTGACCGTGCGCAACGACGTGCTCGAGCCGGACGCTCCCGAGCCCGCGACCCAGCACCTGACCCACTGTGGCGTGGGAGCGCCCCCGCTCGCCGCGTCGTGCGACGAGCAGGGGCGCCTGAGGGTGACGGACCCGCCTAGCCCATGAGCTTCCGGTCGCCGCCCCTGCGGTTGCCGCCGTTGGGCGAGGCCGGGCTCGACCGCACGTCGGACGGGTCCGCGCCCTGGCGCACCTCGGCGCCGTCGTTGACGCGCCCGTTGTCGGTGTCGTAGTCGACCGGGTCGGTCTTGCGCCGGGAGTGCTTCTTGTTGGCGTTGCCGGTGATCTCCTGCTTGTCGGTCAGGCCGTCACGGTCGGTGTCGCGGGCCACCGGGTTGGTCACCCGCCGGCCGATGACGAACGAGCCGCCCTTGATCTTGACCCGCTGCTTGATCGTGAAGCCCCGGACCTCCTGGCGGTCGGTGAGCCCGTCGCGGTCGGTGTCCCGGGCGCAGGGGTTGGGCCGCACCCGGCCGATGGCGCGCTTGCCGCCGACCCGCGTGACCTTCTGCTTCAGCACGACGCCCCGGCGCTCCACGCCGTCGGCGAGACCGTCGCGGTCGGTGTCGACCCGCTTGGGCGACGTACGGCAGCCGGCGAAGCCGGTCGAGCCGAGCACCTCCACGCCGTCCTTGACGCCGTCACCGTCCGTGTCGGCGTTGGTCGGGCTGGTGCCGAGAGCGGCCTCCTGGGCGTTGGTCAGCCCGTCGCCGTCGGGGTCGGCCAGACCCGGGTCGAGGGCGTCGTCCGCGGGGTTCAGCGGGTTGGTGCCCGCGGCGACCTCGGCCCCGTCGCCCACGCCACCGTCGTCGGTGTCGGTGTCGAGCGGATCGGTGCCGGCGGCAGCCTCCTGCACGTCGGTGAGCCCGTCGCCGTCGGAGTCGTCGGTCGCCGGGTCGTCGTCGCCGTCGAGTGGGTCGGTCCCGGCCAGGACCTCGACTCCGTCGGTCACGCCGCCGTCGTCGGAGTCGGGGTCGAGGGGGTCGGTGAGGTGCGTGTTGACCTCGGCGCCGTCGGACAGGCCGTCGTCGTCGGAGTCGGCGTCCTGGGGGTCCGTCCCTGCGGCCAGCTCGGCCGCGGTCGTGAGCCCGTCGCCGTCGACGTCGAGCAGCGGCGGGTCGTCGGTGGCGACGAGCGGGTCGGTGCCGTAGGAAACCTCGATCCCGTCGGGGACGCCACCACCGTCGGTGTCGGCCTCGGTCGGGTCGGTGCCGAAGGTGTCGACCTCGGCGCCGTCGCTGAGCCCGTCGCCGTCGGTGTCGGGGTTGCCCGGGTCGGTCCCGGCCTGCAGCTCCTCCGCGGTGGTCAGGCCGTCACCGTCGGCGTCGCCGGCCGCGTGGTCGTCCTGAGCGTCGAGGGGGTCCAGCCCGAACGCGACCTCGGTGCCGTCGGTGAGGCCGCCGTGGTCGGTGTCGGCGTCGAGCGGGTCGGTGTCGGTCGCGTGGACCTCGGTGCCGTCGGACAGGCCGTCGCCGTCGGTGTCGGCGTCGGCGGGGTCGGTCCCGGCCGTCGCCTCGTCGGCGTCGGAGAGCCCGTCGCCGTCGGCGTCGCCGGCGACGGCGGCGTCGTCGGTGCCGAGGTTGGGGTCGGTCCCGGCCGCGACCTCGGCACCGTCATCCACCCCGCCGTCGTCGGAGTCGGCGTCGAGCGGGTCGGTCTCGAAGGTGTTGACCTCGGCGCCGTCGGACAGGCCGTCGTCGTCGGAGTCGGCGTCGCCCGGGTCGGTGCCGAGCTCGCCCTCGCGGATGTCGGTCAGGCCGTCGCCGTCGGCATCGACGGCGGCGGGCAGGTCGTCGGTCCCGACGAGCGGGTCGGTGCCATAGCTGACCTCGGCGCCGTCGGTCACGCCGCCGTCGTCGGTGTCCGCGTCGAGCGGGTCGGTGCCGGTCGCGTTGACCTCGGCGCCGTCGGTCAGACCGTCGTCGTCGGTGTCGGGGTCGCTCGGGTCGGTCCCGGCCAGGGTCTCCTGCGCCGCGGTGAGCCCGTCGCCGTCGGCATCGGCCGCAGCCACGTCGTCAGCAGCGACCAGCGGGTCGGTGCCGCCCTGGACCTCGTCGCCGTCGGACGTGCCACCGTCGTCGGTGTCGGCGTCGAGCGGGTCGGTGCCGTAGGTGTGGACCTCGGCGCCGTCGGTCAGGCCGTCGTCGTCGGAGTCGGGGTCGGCCGGGTCGGTTCCGGCCGTGGCCTCCTCGGTGTCACCGAGGCCGTCGAGGTCGGTGTCGACGAACGGGGTCGCGTCGCACAGGACGCCGCCCTCGGGAGCGGTCGAGGCAGCCGCCATCGGTCCGACCGCCAGGTCGAGGTCGATGACCGAGCCGGTCAGCGCGGTCACGCCGAGGTGGATGGCGAGCACGGCGTCGACCGACGCGGTCGCCGAGGTCGGCGTCAGCGTCGACGTGAGGTCGGTTGAGCTCACGGTCAGGTCGACCGAGAGCAGGCCGAGGTCGAGCGGCACGTCGAGCGTGCCGCCCTCGGCGGGCACCTCGAGCACCTGGCCGCCCGCCAGCTGGACCGTGACGCGCGGGTCGGAGTAGGCCGCGGTCCCGGCCCGGCCACCGGCCGTGGCGGTCAGGACCGCGGGTCCGGCGACCTTCACCACGGCCAGGCCGCCGAGCAGGGAGACGTCACCGACCGTCGTACGGCTCTGGGAGACGACGCGGTCGCGCGTCCCGGGCACGTCGACGAGCTTGGTGGTGCTGCTGGTCGTGGACGCGTTGACCCGGGCGGCGTTGGCGATGCCGGCCGCACCGAGGACGGTGAGCCCGGCGAGCTCGGTGCTGGACGAGCCGAGCAGTCGCTCGCCCCCGGCCACCGGCACGCAGCTGTCGTCGTCGGTGTACGCCGCGGACACGTCGCCCTTGACCACGCCGAGGTCGACGAGCGGGGCGAGGTTGAGCGGCAGGAGCGTCCGGGCCGGTGGGTCGGTCGACGGCGGGGCGGTCACCGTCATCCGGTCGAGCGGGATGTCGGTGCCACCGAGCGCGAGCTCGCCGTTGGCGCTCGCCGCACCCACCTCCGGCGACGCCGCCGTGTCGGCCGAGGCACGTGAGTGCCCGACCGAGACGCCCGCCAGGCTGCTGCCCAGCAGCGAGGCGTCGAGGCGCACGATGTCGCCGTGCGCCGAGGCGGCGTAGGGGCCCGGCGGCTCCGGCGGTGGCGGCTCAGCGGCCAGCGCCGAGGGCGCCGGGAGGGGCGCGAGGGCGATGCCGGCACCGGTGACCAGGGCGGTGGTCAGAGCGGTGGTCAGGGCGGCCAGACGCAGGCGGGCAGGACGGGACGAGTGTGCGCTCATGCGAACCTCAGAGACCGAGACGTGGGGGGTGATGGGGGGAGAACCTTGGTGCCGCCGTACCCACGACGACCGGATCCATGAGCCGCTGTCCCGATCCCACCCCGACGGATGGTCGCGCGTCCCGGTCGGCCCGGCTCTAGGGTTGGGGCATGGACAAGCCTGAGATCGACTTCCCCGACTTCGACCCGCCCGCCGACCTGCAGGTCACCGACCTGACCGAGGGGGACGGTCCCGAGGCCGCGTCCGGACAGACCGTCAAGGTCCACTACGTCGGCGTCGCCCACTCCACCGGCGAGGAGTTCGACGCGTCCTACAACCGCGGCGAGCCGCTCCAGTTCCGCCTCGGCATCGGTCAGGTCATCTCCGGCTGGGACCAGGGCGTGCAGGGCATGAAGGTCGGCGGCCGCCGCCAGCTCGTCATCCCCCCGCACCTCGGCTACGGCGACCGTGGCGCGGGTGGCGTCATCAAGCCGGGCGAGACGCTGATCTTCGTGGTGGACCTGCTCGAGGTGCGCTGATCGTGTGTGTTTCGGGTTCGGGTTGGTCTCTGGTGACCTCGGGTCATTCTTGGTCGGGCTGTCCGCGCGCCTAGCATCCCGGGCCTCCCTGTCAAGGACGCTTCGCGCCGCTACGCGGTCGCGAAGCGATCCTTGACAGCGAGCCTCTCCCGGGATGCTTGATGGCGCAGACAAGGGCGGGCTCCGCCGCGCCCT
>NZ_JAURVJ010000222.1 GCF_030655615.1 Nocardioides sp. | reverse complement strand
TGACCCGTCAGCAATCGACGACGCGTCAGCCTCCACGTGCGGTGACCCGTCAGCAATCAACGACGGGTCAGCCTCCACGTGCGGTGACCCGTCAGCAATCAAGGACGGGTCAGCGTCCACGTGCGGTGACCCGTCAGCAATCAGGGACGGGTCAGCGTCCACGTGCGGTGACCCGTCAGCAATCGACGACGGGTCAGCCTTCACGTGCGGTGACCCGTCAGCAATCGACGACGGTTCGGCGTCACCAGGAGGGGGCGGGGCCGCCGAACGGAAGCTCGACGAGGTGGGGGCCGGACTGGGAGGTGTCGCGGAGGATCCAGTCGTCGCGGAGCAGGAGCATGGCCGACGCGGGACGCATGACGATCCAGAGCCAGCGGCCGTGGGCCTCGCCGGCGACGACGGAGCGGTCCCACTCGCTGGAGGCCGCGCTGGTCGAGATCGGCCAGAGCGGCACGACGTGGCGGCCGATCCGGACCTTGACGCTCGGCGGGCCGTCGCCGATGTCGGCGCCCGGGTCGTCGTGGGGGGTGCCGGCGATCCGCGCGCCGAGGCCGGTGCCCGCCTCCTCGGCGACCACGATCACGTCGACCGGACCGTCGAGGACGCTCGAGCCCGAGGTGCAGGTCATCGTCGCGCGGGCCCGGGCCGGGTCGGAGCCGACGGCGGCGAAGTCGCTGACGGTCCAGCCCGGGCTCAGCGGCCACGGGAGGTAGGTCGGCACCGAGGCCGAGCGGCGCAGGTGGTCGGCGAACGCGTCGTACGACGCCTCGTCGGGTCGCCACAGCGGCTCGATCTCGGCGTGCTCGACGCACACCCACCCCGCCGGCGTCTCGGAGACCGGGGCGGCGCAGCGGGGGCACCCGACCGAGAGCGGCATGGGCCTGAGCGTCGTGGGCTACGGCGGACGAGTCAAGAGTTCCAGCGCACGACGACGGCCTGCTCGCGCTCCTGGCCGAGCAGCGAGACGGTCGCGGTGTCGAGCCGGAAGAGCCGTCCCTCGGCGACGGGCAGCCCCAGCCAGCGCGCGGTCAGCACCCGCAGCGAGTGACCGTGGGCGAACGCGAGGACCGGTCCGTCGGCCGCGCGGGCCCGCGCCACGACGCGGTCGAGACGCTCGCCGACCTCGTCGGCCGACTCGCCGCCGGGGCACGGGTGCGACCAGATCGTCCACCCGGGGACCGACTCGCGGATCTCGGGCGTGGTGATGCCCTCGTAGTCGCCGTAGGCCCACTCGGCCAGGTCGGGGTCGACCTCGGCGTCGGCGAACCCCGCCAGCTCCGCCGTACGCCGGGCCCGCAGACGCGGGCTCGTCAGCACGAGCACGGGGTCGATGTCGGCGAGCCGGTCGGCCAGCGCGCGGGCGTCGTCCTCGCTCTCGGGGAGCAGCGGGAGGTCGGTGACCGAGGTGTGCCGGCCGGACCGGCTCCAGTCGGTGGGTCCGTGCCGGACGATCCAGAGCTCAGCAGCCATTCTCAGGAGTCTGCCAGCACCACGACCCGGTCGCCCGCACCGACGTCGATGACGACGGACTTGGCGGGGTTGACGGTGACCTGCTGGCCGGTCTTGAAGCCGATCGCGGTCTCGCCGCGGCGGGTCGCGCCGGCGACGACGGTCGCCCAGCTGACCTGGCCCGGTCGCACGTAGAGGTCGGCGGGCCGGAGGTAGACCTCGGCGCCCTCGTCGCCGAGCAGCTGGTCGAAGACGGCCTCGAGCCGCTCGTCCTCGGACAGCTGGGTGACGAGCAGGCTGACGATCTCGCCGCTGACGACGACGTCGTCGACGTGGGCGACCTCGGCCAGCACCCGGTTGCGGTCGTCGAGCATCTCGCTGACGACCGGCGTCGAGACGCCGAGCTTGCCGAGGATGTCGCGCACGTGGAGGAGCGTGACGAGCGTCTTGGCGTCGGCGGCCTGCTGCTCGAGGTGCTCGGAGTAGCAGAGCACCATCACCTGGTCGAGGTCGGCGGTGACGTGGCGGTCGAGCGTGGCCCGGTCGGTCGTGGGCCCGGCCTCGACGGTCACGGCGAGGTTGTCGAGCGCCGGCAGGCTGGCCGCGACCTCGTCGCCGTAGGCGGTGAGGACGGTGAGCGTGGAGCCGACGGGTGCGTACTTGTCGAGCTCGCGGAGGACGATCGGGGCGCGCTCGTTCCAGCCGACCAGCAGCGCCTGGGTGGGCTCGGGCGCGACCTCGACGGCGGTGCCGAGCGCGTCGAGGTCGGGCCGGGCGGTCGAGCGCGGCGCGTCGTCGAGGCCGTCGTCGTCCTCGGCGACCATGATCAGCGTCCGCCGGCCCACGACCGTGTCCGGCGCCGGGTTGAGCAGCGGGCCCTCGAAGCCGTCGGGGTCGACGAGGCCGATGACGGTGGCCTCCTCGAAGGCCTGCTGCGCCTCGGCGTACGTCGCCCCGGCGAGGTCGTGCTCGACGAGGAAGTAGATCTCGTCGCCGTCGTAGTCGAACAGCTCGACGTAGACCGCAGCGGCGCCGGACTGGCGCGAGGTCTGCACCAGCAGCTTGGCGACGGTGTCGCGGATGTCGAGCAGCACGGTGCGGCTGGTGCCGACGAGGCGGGCGGCCTCGAGGTTGGACGGGTTGCGGATCTCGGCGACGATGCGCGGGCCCTCGCCCTCGGGGGTCGCGTGGGTCAGCGCGAGCAGGCTCTTGATGACCTCGCTGTCCGGGTCGTCGGACTCCGGCGCCAGCAGGATCACTGACCGGGCGGTGGTGTAGCTGCTGAGGCGCAGGTCGTCGACGTCCATCGGCGAGCCGGAGCGGCAGATGACGCGGGTGCCGCGGAGGTCGGGCACCTTGGCGCGGACGTCGTCCTCCATCTCGACCTTGTCGCGCGGGGCGAGGATGACGACGACCGGCTTGGTCCGGCTCTCGTTGGCGATGGTGAGCTCGCTGATGATGGTGAAGATCGAGTCGGACCAGCCGAGGATCACGGTGTGGTCGGCCTCGATGACCATGGAGCGGCCGCGGCGCAGCTCGGCGAGCTTCTCGTCGATGCCCGCGGCGATGACGCCGATGAGCGCGCTGACGATGAACAGGCCCGCCAGGGTCAGCGCCAGCATCGTGAGGAGGAACTGCCACGACCCGGTGTCGCCGCCGACGAACCCGGCGTCGAGGGCGTGGTTGAGGCTGTAGAACAGCTCCTTCCAGAACCCCTCGTCGGAGTCGCCGCGCAGCCCGGTCACTGTCGTGATGACCGCGAACACCACGATCAGGACCAGCGTCACCGCGCCCAGCCAGGCGACGAGCGCGGGCGTGCCGCGCGACATCGAGTTGTCGAAGGCGTAGCGCAGCCGGTCACCGAGACCCGACCGGGGCGTCCGCGGCGCGGCCGCCGGCTTGGCCGTGTCGGCAGCCCGCGCACCGACCTTCTTGGCGGTACGGCTGCGCAGCTGCTGGGAGGTCTTGGCCATGAGGGAATGGTGACGGAACCGGGCTCCGGCGGGAGCCGATCACCCAAATTGGACCCGCCGTCCGTGCCACCATCGGCGGGTGACCCCGCCCGTGCCGCACCGCCGCGCCGCTGCCATGGCGTTCGCGAGCCAGGGCGTGGTCTTCATCAGCCTGACCACGCGGCTGCCCGACACCGCCGACCGCTGGGACCTCGGCGAGCTCGAGCTGTCGGTGCTGCTGCTGATGATGGTGCTGCTCGCCGGGGCCGGGTCGGTCCTCGCCGAGCGCCTGGCCGCCCACCACGACAGCGCGCTGGTGCTCCGCGCCGGCCTGCTCGTCACCGCGGTCGCCGTACCGGCCCTGCTGCTCGCGCCGGTCTTCGCCGGCTTCGTCCTCGGCCTGGCGGCGTACGGCGTCGCCCTCGGCCTGGTCGACGCGACCACCAACATGCAGGCCGTCGCCGTCGAGCGCGCCGCGAGCCGGCCGCTGCTGCCGTCGTTCCACGCCGCCTGGACCTGCGGCGGGCTCGTCGGTGCGGCCCTCACGCTCGCGACGTCGGGACTCCCCGACCGGTCCGGCGCCGTGGTCGCCGTCGTCCCGCTGCTCGCGGCGCTCGGCGCGTTCGGCGCCTACGTCACCCGCGCCGAGGTGCCGGGCACCGCCGACCTGACCGGCACGGGCGACGGGACGCCGGTCCCCTGGCGGCCGATCCTGCTCGTCGGGCTCGGCCTCGTCGTCTTCTACATGGTCGACACCGCCGCCACGACCTGGGGCGCGACCTACCTCGACCGCACCGTCGTCGCCCCCGAGCGTCTCGTCGCGCTGGCGACGTTCCCCTACCTGCTGGCGAGCCTGGTCGTGCGGCTGGCGGGCGACCGCCTGGTCCAGCGCCACGGCGTCACGTCGGTCCTGCGGGTCGGCGCGGTCGTCGGCTGCGTCGGCCTGGTCACGGTGGTGACGGCGCCGGGCTGGCCGGTGGCCGTGCTGGGGTTCACCGTCGCCGGGGCCGGGATGGCCGTCGTCGCACCGCTCAGCTTCTCCGCGGCGGGCCGCATCGCTGGCGGCTCACCGGCCAGCACCGACGCGGTCATCGCCCGGTTCAACCAGTTCAACTACGCGGGCGCGCTGCTGGGCGCAGTCCTGACGGGCGTCGTCGGCAGCGACTCGCTGCGCGTCGGGTTCGCCGTGCCGGCCGTGCTCGTCCTGGCCCTGCTGCCCCTGGCGCGCTCGTTCGCCGCCGAGCGGCACACGACGGAGGCTCAGTCGGCCTGAGGTCCCGGCCAGTTCTTGTCGGGCTGCGGCACGGGACGTCCGGGCTGCTCGCCGCCGCGCTCGGTGAGATAGCTGTCCTTGGGGACCATCACCTTGCGGCGGAAGATGCAGACCACCTTGCCGTCCTGGTTGTAGCCGATCGTCTCGACGTGGACGACCCCCCGGTCGTCCTTCGACTTCGACTCCCACTTGTCGAGCACGGTGGTCTCGCCGTAGAGCGTGTCGCCGTGGAACGTCGGCGCCACGTGGCGCAGCGACTCGATCTCGAGGTTGGCGATCGCCTTGCCCGAGATGTCGGGCACCGACATGCCGAGCAGGATCGAGTAGACGTAGTTGCCGACCACCACGTTCTTGCCGAACTGCGTCGTCTTCTCGGCGTAGTTGACGTCGAGGTGCAGCGGGTGGTGGTTCATCGTCAGCAGGCAGAAGAGGTGGTCGTCGGCCTCGGTGACCGTCTTGCCGGGCCAGTGCTTGTAGGTCGCACCGACCTCGAACTCCTCATAGCTACGACCGAACTGCACGGCAGGCTCCCTCTGGACGACGTCAGGACGACGTCATCCTGTCAGCCGCCCCGCCGCGTCAGCTCGGTCGGGTGGAGCTCGGTCGGACGGACCTCAGGTCCCGCCCCCACCCGCCTTGCGGCGGTGCACCTTGGGCGTGGCGCCGCCGTCGACCTCGGAGCCGTGCGCCTTCTCGTGCACCGGGCCGTCCTGGTGGACGCCCTTCTCCTTCTTGTTCTTCCGATCGAGCGCCTCACGCATCTTGGCCTTCAGGTCCTCGTTCGCTTCGGTCATGCCCTCCACCTTGGCACCCGGATCCCCCGGCGTCGACCGGGTTGTGGTCCGGTCTCGTCCGGGGCGGCCGTCTCGTCAGAGGCCGCGTCCGCGGCAGCCTGCGCCGCGGCGAGCTTGCCCGCGATGCGGTCGAGCACCTCGGTCGCCGCCCCGGCCGGATGGCCGGTGGCGGCGAGGGCGGCGCGCAGGACGTCGTACCCGCCCTCCGGGTGGTCCAGGGACAGCGAGTCGCGCGGCAGCGGTGCGGCGGCGGCCAGCAGCGCCTCGAAGGCCGCGAGGTCGGCGGCGGGAACGGCCTCGGGCACGTGGGTGCCGGCATCGGCGTGGACCTCGTCGAGGAGCCCCAGGTCGTGCAGGGTCTCGAAGTCCTCGCGGGTGGTCAGGTCGTAGACGCGGCGCAGGTAGCGGGCACGGACCTCGTCGCTGACGTCCATCGTCGAGAGGGTGCGCAGCGCGTTGACGGTAGGGATGCGGCTGGTGCGATAGACGGCGCGCGACCCCGACCCGGCCAGGGTCATGAACTTGCGCACGAAGTCGTCGGCCGTCGCCGAGTCGTAGTGGAGGACGGCGAGGCCGTCGGCCTTGACCGTCTCGACGCCGCGGCCGCGCCGGTTGCGCACGATGTGGAGGCCGATCCGGTGGTCGGTGCGCAGGCGCACGCCGACCTTGCCGCGCACGTGGCCGTGGAAGTAGGCCTTGTTGTCGGGCTTCTCGACCAGGCCGAGGACCGTGAGCAGCACCAGCTCGGGGCGTTCGAGGAGCCGCTTGAAGTGGGTGATCTCGCCGTCGGGCCAGGCGTCGCGCGACACCGCCTCGAGCGGCACCATCCGGAACGTCGCGCGCTCGGGCGGGAAGGCTGCGACCACGTCACGGTCGATCACCGCGACCTCGTCGCCGTCGATGTGCACCAGCCACTCGGCCCAGGCGAACGGCGCCAGCAGCACCCGCGCCAGGTTGGCGTTGGCGCGCTGGCGGACGTTGAGGTCGCCCGGCCGCTCCGGCCACCAGTCGCCGCCGGTGCGCACGTGGGTGACCGCGTGGTGCTCGTCGAGGACGGCCTCGGCCTCGGCGCCGGTGTCCTCGGTGAACACCACGAGGTGGTCGACGCCGTTGGCGAGGTTGCGCGAGACGTAGCGACGGACGTTGGGCGCCGTGTCCTTGATGGTGCTGACCGCGACGATCATGCGCGAGATCCTCGCACTGCCCGGCGGCCGCCCGGCCCGCGCCCCCGGGCCCGTCGTACGACGTCGAGCGCGGCGTCCGCGGCTGCGAGGGCGTCCGGCTGGAGGACGTCGGGGTCGACCCAGTCGGCGGGGTCGAGGCGGGCGACGGTCAGGTCGGCCAGGTCGCCGGTGACGTCGATCCCGCTCGCGCGCACCCAGTCGACCCAGACCTCGGTGCGGGCGACCACCCAGGGCTCGTGGCGCGGGTCGAGCCGCACCTTGGTGGAGCTGCGCGGTGCGAGGCCGCGGCCGACGACGACGTCGCGGACGGCGCCGTGCAGCCGCCCGCCGCGCTCAGCCGCGCCGCCCACCTGCTCGTTGAGGGCCCGCAGGAACTGCGCCTCCGGCAGCCCGATCGAGTCGTTGGCCTGCCGGGCCTCGGCCGGCACCCACGTCGGGTCGACGCCGGCGACCTCGAGGAAGCGGGTCCAGAGCAGCGACCGGTCGCCGCCCTCGGGCGGCAGGGTGACGAGGTGGACGCGGGCCGGGTCGCCGAGCGCGTCGAGCCAGCGGCCCAGGACCGTGTCGATCTCGAACTGCCGCAGCACCGTGCCGGTGCGCGCCCGCTCGAGGAGGTCGGCGTAGGTCTCGGCGCGACCGTGCTTGAGGTTCTCGAGCCAGGTGGACACCAGCGCCCGGCCCAGGTCACGCGCGGTCCAGACGACGTGCAGCTCCGCCTCGGCGCTGAGCTCGCGGACGGCGCGCGCGACCGCCGCGTCATCGGCGCGGACGAACGCCTCGTCGCTGATGAGCGTCGTTCCGTCGTGGGCCGCGGTGGCCGCGACCAGCCGGTCCCAGCGACCGTCGGCGTAGTCACGACCGCGCCAGAGCCGGATCCCCGTCAGGTCGAGGGCCGCTCGGAACATCAGCGTCGCCGAGCCCTCCTCGACGCTCGCCTGGGGCACCAGGACACCGTGGGCCAGCAGGGCCTCGTGGTTCTGCTGGAGGCGGCTCTGGAGGTAGGTCGTGCCGGACTTGGGCGCCCCGACGTGCAGGACGACGCGCTTGTCGCTCATGGTCCGCTCGGCCAGTCCACCGGGACGCCGTGGCCGCGTGAGCGCGCCAGGAAGCGTGGCTCCCCGCCGGGCCAGCGCCGCAGGACGAGCCAGAACTGGTGGTCCTCCTCCGGCGTGCGCCGCCGGGGCTCGAGGCTCAGGTGGGCGAAGGACCGTCCCTCGGTGGCGGACGCCCCGAGCTCCTCGACGCGGGCGAGGACGTCGTCCTGCTCGGACCGGTCGAGGTACTGCCACATCACGCTGTGCCACAGCACCGTCACGGTCCCGTCGACCAGGCTCAGCCCGTCGGCGACCTCGCGGGCGGTCTGCCGGCGTACGGTCGGCGGCGTCTCGGCGGCCAGCTCGAGGGCACCGCGGAGCCGCTCGTGGCGGTCGGTCTGGTCGGGCCAGACGTACGCCGTGAGCGTGAGGCGCCCCGCAGTGGTCGCCACGTCGACCGGCATCACGTCGGTGCCGGTGCGCTCCACGACCGACGGCCACGTGGCGTCCGGGTCGGTCCACGGGCCCGGCCCGGTCCACGCACCCTCGAGCCGCACCGGCGACGCCTCGTCACCATGGCCGCGGCCCGTGTCGTCGACGTAGCGGAACCGGTCGGCCAGCAGGTTGAGCCCACCCGACGACCCGATCTCGACCAGCCGCACCGGCAGCGCGGTCTCGCGGCCGAGCTCGAGCAGGCCCGCCGTCAGCGCCGCGGAGCGTCCGACCTCGTTGGTCTGGGGCGGCCGGTCGAGCCACTCGCGCACGGCCTCGGGCTCGTCGGCGACCAGCGCGGTGAACGCCGCCCAGCCCCCCTCGGGCTCCCAGGTGCCACCCACGCTCGGGTAGTACGCCGCCAGCGCCCCCGCCCGCCGCTCGAGCACCAGCCGGTGCACCGACCCGGCCAGCCGCAGCGCGAGCCCCGACGGACCCGGCGCGTCCTCGTGCCCGGCCAGCACCCGCGCGAACGGCTCCGCCTCCGCTCCCCCGGCCCCCAGCGCGTCGGCCACCCGGGCCAGGAGGTCGGCGTACATCGGGGAGCCGAGGCGGCCGCAGGCCGCGGCCTGGGCGCGGAACGCGTCCTCGAGGTCCATGGGGTCAGCCTGGCATCTTCGGGTGGTCGGGGTCGTACGGAGGTCTCTGCTGGCCCTCTGTCACGGGGGGCCGGGCTGTCCGCGCGCCTAGCATCCCGGGCCTCCCTGTCAAGGACGCTTCGCGCCGCTACGCGGTCGCGAAGCGATCCTTGACAGCGAGCCTCTCCCGGGATGCTTGATGGCGCAGACAAGGGCGGGCTCCGCCGCGCCCT
>NZ_JAURVJ010000220.1 GCF_030655615.1 Nocardioides sp. | reverse complement strand
GTCGACACCGCCGCCGCCAACACCGACGAGACCGTCCAGCTGCTGGACTCCGCCCTCACCGCGCTGAGCACCCAGCGCGACAACGGCGACAGCATCACGTCGTTCTCCCGCGACCTGGCCGACCTCACCCAGGCGCTGCGCCGCTCTGACGGCGACATCCGCGACGTCCTCGACGACACACCGCCGGCCGCGCGCGAGCTCACCACGCTCCTCGACGACCTCGGACCGACGCTGCCGGTCCTGTTGAGCGACCTGATCACGGTCAACCAGGTCGTCGTCTCCCACCTCGACGGCGTCGAGCAGCTGCTGGTGACGTTCCCGCGCGTCATCGCCGGCGGCTTCACCGGCTCGCCGCCCGACGGCTTCGGCCACGTCAACCTGCAGTTCGACTACAGCGTCCCGCCCTGCACCTCCGGCTACAAGCCGCGGAGCCAGTGGCGCCGCGGCGACCAGCTGACCGACGCGCCGATCTATCCGGCCCGCTGCACGAGCGGTGCTCCGTTCGTCCAGCGCGGCACCCCCAACGTCCCCGGCACGCCGAGCAACCCGGGCAACAACTCGCCCGGCAGGTCCTACGGTGGTGCCGTGCCAGGCCACTACGACCCCGCCACCGGCCTCGTCGAGGGCGTCGTCGACGCTGACGGCGACCCCGTCCGCTTCCAGCAGCCCGGCGACCTCTCGATCCTCGGCGACGACTCCTGGAAGTGGCTGCTCGTCGGCCCGGTGACCAGCCCGTGACCCCTGCTGCCCCCACCAGCGAGAGAAGACCCCGTCGCCTGGTGCTGGTCCTCTTCGTCGTCGCCCTCGTGCTCGCCTGCGCCTGCGTCGCCGGGGGAGTGTTCGTCGTCCTCGAGGCCCGTGACCGTGGCGGCAGCGACGACGCCTCCGACACCGGGGCCCCGTCCGCCGCCGAGCAGGACCGCTACGGCGAGGTCAAGGTCGCCGCCGAGGCAACGGCCACCGCCCTCGTCAACATCGACTACCGCGACCCCGACAAGAGCTTCGACGCCGTCGCGGCCACCTCGACCGGGACCTTCCTCGACCAGTACAAGGCCTCCTCCGACAGCCTCGTCGAGCTCGTCACCACCTTCAAGTCCGTGCTCGAGGGCTCGGTCGCGGTCTCCGCGGTCGACGACATCGACGCCGACTCCGCCAGCGTCCTGGTCGCCACCGAGGGCAAGGTCAGCAACGCCCAGACCGGCAAGGACACCCAGGTCCGCAACTTCCGGCTGCTCGTCAAGCTGGTCCGCCAGGACGGCGCGTGGCTCACCAACGACCTGGAGTTCGTCGGATGAGACTCACCCCACGGCGTTCTCCGACTCCTCCGCTTCGCTCCTCCGCCGGACAACGCCGCGGGGACCCCGAATGAGCCAACCGCCCCGCCGCCCTTCCCGCCCCACCCGTACGCCGACCTCGCGGCCCCGCCGCGTCGCCGGCCAAGCCCGCCTCGACGCGCCCGACGTGGAGCCGGAGGAAGTCGACGACAACGCTGACGAGCCGGACGACCAGCCGAAGCCCGAGGAGACCGTCGTCACCGACCCGCCGCCCGGCGTCGACCTGGCGAAACGCTCGACCGACGACACCGTCCCGGCCGCCGAGCCGGCCGCAGCGCCGGTCGCCGTACCCCCGGACGACGAGCGCACCGGTCGCACCCCGCTGGTCGCGCTCCTCGTCGTGATCGTGCTGCTGCTCGGTCTCGGCGCGGCCGAGCTGGTCTACCTCGGCTCCGACGACTCGCCCGACCGCAAGCCGGTGACCGCCGAGCGGCCGGTGCAGGTCTCCGACCTCGAGGTACGCCGGGTGGTCGACCAGGCCGCGACCGCGGCCGACCTGATCCTCTCGGCGTCGTCGAAGGACTACGACGGCCAGGTCGAGCAGGCGACGGCGACGATGACCGAGCCGTTCGCGAAGGAGTACCGCACCACCAAGGCCGACATCGAGGACCAGTTCGTCGCCGCCCAGACCGAGGTCGTCGTCGACATCTCGGCCCAGGGCGTCGTCACGGCGACCGACGACGAGATCGTCGCGCTGCTCTTCCTGACCCAGACGACCCAGAAGGGCGAGCGCGGCGGCGTGACACCGGTGCAGTACCGCGTCACCGTGACGATGGTCAACACGTCGGACGGATGGCTGGTCTCCAACCTGGTGGCGTTGTAGTGTTCAGGCCAAACTAGAACACGTTCCAGTTCGGGCCGTGTCGACGTGGACGGAAGGATCGCGCGTGACCACCGTGGACGTCGACCTCCTGATCGTGGGAGCCGGCCCGACCGGGCTCTACGCCGCCTACTACGCCGGGTTCCGCGGCCACCGGATCGCGGTGGTCGACTCACTGCCCGAGCTCGGCGGCCAGATCACCGCGATGTACCCCGAGAAGCAGATCTTCGACGTCGCCGGCTTCCCGAGGGTCAAGGGCCGCGACCTCGTCGCCGGCCTGGTCGAGCAGGCCAACACCGCCAGGCCGGACTACCTCCTCGACCGCACCGCCACCACCCTCGAGACCGACGAGGACGGGGTCACCGTCGGGCTAGACGACGGCACCGTGGTCCGCGCCGGCGCGGTCATCATCACCGCCGGCATCGGCAAGTTCTCGCCGCGGCCGCTGCCCGCCGGTGACGACTGGATCGGCCGTGGCCTCGAGTTCTTCGTACCCAGCTTCGCGCCCTACGCCGGCAAGGACGTCGTCATCGTCGGCGGCGGCGACAGCGCCTTCGACTGGGCCCTCCACCTCGAGCCGATCGCCCGGTCGGTCACCCTCGTCCACCGCCGCGACGCGTTCCGCGCCCACGAGCGCACCGTCGAGCAGGTGCGCGCGCTGCCGGTCGACATCGTCACCCGGGCCCAGGTGACGGCGCTCCACGGCGACGCCGTCGTCGAGTCCGTCGACATCGTGGTCGACGGCGTCACCACGACGCGTCCGTGCCAGGCCGTCGTGGCCGCGCTCGGCTTCATCGCCGACCTGGGACCCATGCAGCAGTGGGGCATCGAGGTCCGCAAGCGCCACATCTGCGTCAATCCGGCGATGCAGACCTCCCTGCCGAGGGTGTTCGCCGCCGGCGACATCACCGAGTACGACGGCAAGGTGCGGCTGATCGCCGTCGGGTTCGGCGAGGCCGCCACCGCCGTCAACAACGCCACCGTCGCGATCGACCCCCACGCCAAGGTGTTCCCGGGTCACTCGTCCGAAGGTTCCTAGAAGGGGATTGCCCGATGAAGATCAAGGTCGACTTCGACCTCTGCGAGTCCAACGCGCTGTGCGAGGCGATGGCGCCGGAGGTCTTCGAGCTGGACGACGACGACTACCTGGTCGTCAAGACCGAGGAGACGACGCCCGACAACGTCGACGACGTCAGGCGCGCGGTCGCCGCGTGCCCGCGTGCCGCCATCAGCCTCGTGGAGGACTGACGTGACGACCACCTCCCTCGACGGCAAGGTCGCGGTCGTGACCGGTGCCGGCGCCGGTCTCGGCCGTGCCGAGGCCGTCGCCCTGGCCCGGGCCGGCGCCCGCGTCGTCCTCAACGACCTGCCCGGAGCGGCCGACGACGCCGCCGACGAGATCAAGGCGCTCGGCGCCGAGGTCGCCGTCGTCGAGGGCGACGTGTCCGACTCGTCGGTCTCCGAGGCCATGATGAAGGCCGCGGTCGACGGGTTCGGCTCGCTCGAGGTCGTCGTCAACAACGCCGGGATGACCCGCGACCGGATGCTCTTCAACATGAGCGACGACGAGTGGGACGCGGTCATCCGGGTCCACCTGCGCGGTCACTTCCTCCTGTCGCGCAACGCGGCCTCCCACTGGCGGACGGCGTCCAAGGCCGCCGACGCCCCGGTCTACGCCCGCGTCATCAACACCGCGTCCGAGGCGTTCCTGGGCGGGTCGCCCGGCCAGGCCAACTACGCCGCGGCCAAGGCCGGCATCACCGCGCTGACGCTCTCGACCGCGCGGGGGCTGGGCAAGGTCGGCGTACGCGCCAACGCCATCTGCCCCCGCGCCCGGACCGCCATGACCGCGCAGGTCTTCGGCGAGGACACCTCGGGCGAGGAGGTCGACCCCTACTCGGCCGAGCACGTCGCGCCGCTCGTCGCGTGGCTCGCCTCGCCCGCGGCCGAGACCGTGACCGGCCAGGTTTTCGTCGTCTACGGCGGGATGGTCGCGCTGGTCGCGGCGCCGGTCGTCGAGCAGCGCTTCGACAAGACGGGGTCGGTCTGGACGGCCGAGGACCTCGACCAGCAGCTGGGCGGCTTCTTCGCCGACCGGGACCCCTCCGTCGGCTTCGCGGCCGACTCGATCATGAGGTTGCAGGCATGAGCACGACGCAGGACGCCGCGCAGGACACCGCGCAGGACACCGCGCACGACACCGCGCGGGACAGGTCGAAGGGCCGGCTCGACGGCAAGGTCGCGATCGTCACCGGCGGGGCCATGGGGCAGGGGGCCGGCATCTGCCGCGCCTACGTCGCCGAGGGCGCCAGGACCGTCATCGCCGACGTGGCCAAGGACGAGGGCGCGGCGCTGGCCGAGGAGCTCGGCGAGCTGGCCCACTTCGCCCACCACGACGTCTCCGACCAGGCGTCCTGGACCGCCCTGGTCGCCGACACCAACGAGCGCTTCGGCCCGGTGAGCATCCTGGCCAACAACGCCGGCATCCTGCGCTTCGGCTCCATCGCCGACATGCCGCTGGCCGAGGTCGAGCTGCTGTTCCGCGTCAACCAGCTCGGCTGCTGGCTCGGCATGCAGTCCGTGGTCGCCACGATGCGCGCCAACGGCGGAGGAGCGATCATCAACTCCTCCTCGACCGAGGGCCTCGCCGGCATGGCCAACACCGCGGCCTACGGCGCCACGAAGTTCGCGATCCGCGGCATGACCAAGGCGGCCGCCCACGAGCTGGGTCGCTACAACATCAGGACCAACACCGTCCACCCCGGCATGATCGACACCCCCATGACCCGCGTGCACGGCGGCGACCTGGCGATGGAGTACGGCGCCTCCAAGGTCCCGCTCCGCCGCGTCGGCACCCCCGACGACGTCGCGCCGCTCTACGTCTTCCTGGGCAGCGACGAGGCGACGTACATCAACGGCGCCGAGATCGCGATCGACGGGGGCGTCACGGCGACCCACGGCTTCGGCGGCTAGGTCCGTTAGGTTCTCAGGGTGGCCAACCAGCGCTCGCAGATCGTCATGTCCGACGCCGAGGTCGACTCCTTCCTCACCCAGCAGCGGTCCTCGACCCTCGCCACGGTCGGCAAGGACGGCCAGGTCAACCTCGTCGCCATGTGGTACGCCTGGCACGACGGCCACGTCTGGATCGAGACCAAGAGCAAGTCCCAGAAGGTCGTCAACCTGCGCCGCGACGGCCGGATGAGCTTCCTCGTCGAGACCGGCGACACCTACGACCAGCTCCGCGGCGTCTCCCTCGAGGGCACCGGCGTCGTCCTCGACGACCCCGACGTCGTCTGGGACGTGTGCGTGCAGATCTTCGAGCGCTACAACGCGCCCTACACCGAGGAGCTCAAGCCGTTCGTCGAGCTGATGGCCAAGAACCGCGTCGTCGTCCGGCTGGACGCCGACCGCGTGCGGTCCTGGGACCACCGCAAGCTGGGGCTGCCCCCCATCGACCTGGGTGGGAGCACGGCCGAGTTCCTGTGAGTCCGGGTTCGGGCGAAACTCCCTGACAGGTGGGCGGATTCCCCGGTCGGCCGGGGGTTCCGACCGTTGTCAGGGGTTGCAACCCCTGACAAGGGTCAAGTTCCCC
>NZ_JAURVJ010000215.1 GCF_030655615.1 Nocardioides sp. | reverse complement strand
CGACGCGGCCGCCGCGCTGCCCGACGGGCTGGTGCTCGCGCTCAACGAGGGCTGGCGCCCGCCCGACCTGCAGCGCCACTACTTCGGGCGCTACGCCGAGCGCGTGGCCACCGAACGGCCCGACGCGAGCGCCGCCGAGGTACGCCGGCTCGCAAGCCGCTTCGTGTCACCCCCGGAGGTCGCGCCCCACACGGCCGGCGCGGCGGTCGACGTGCTCCTGCTGTCGGCCGACGGCGACGTCCTCGACGTCGGGTGCCCGGTCGACGCGTCGCCGGAGGTCTCGGGCGGGCGCTGCTACACCGACCATCCC
The DNA here is from genome assembly GCF_030655615.1 of Nocardioides sp. Classification (GTDB taxonomy): domain Bacteria; phylum Actinomycetota; class Actinomycetes; order Propionibacteriales; family Nocardioidaceae; genus Nocardioides. The sequence continues at coordinate 6,061 of NZ_JAURVJ010000215.1, read as the reverse complement.
GACGTGACCGGCGAGGCGCTCGCCCTCCGGCGCGAGCTGGTGCGGGCGATGGCGGGCGCGGGGCTGGTCAACTACCCCACCGAGTGGTGGCACTGGTCGTGGGGCGACCGCTACTGGGCGCACGCGACCGGGGCGCCGTACGCCGTGCTGGGACCGGTCTCCCCCTCGACCGCACCGTAGGGCGTGCCGCTCGGGTCGGGTGGCGGGGTACTTTTCGAGCGTGGACCTCATCCCCAAGCCCGACCAGGTCGTCTCGGCAGCGGGCAACCTCGCGCACAAGGTGTTCTACGGCGGGCTGGCCGACCTGCGGCCGATGCCGCGGACGCTGATCGACGAGGGCACGCTGCGCGAGGTCTACCACTACCGGCCGCGGGCCAAGGTCGTCGAGCAGGGCGACCCGGTCCTGCTCGTGACGCCGCTGGCCGCGCCGGCCACCTGCTACGACCTGCGGCGCGGCTGCTCGCTGGTCGAGCACTTCGTCGACGCCGGGCGCCCGACCTACCTGGTGGAGTACGGCGAGGTCTCCTTCAAGGACCGCAACCTCGGCATGGAGCACTGGATCGAGGAGGTCGTGCCGACCGCGATCCGCGAGGCGTCCGCCCACGCCGGCGGGCGGCCGGTGCACGTCGTCGGCTGGAGCCTGGGCGGGATCTTCTCGCTCCTCGCGGCCGCCGCCGACGCCGACCTGCCGATCGCGTCGCTCACCGCCGTGGGCTCGCCGATCGACGTCAGCCAGGTGCCGCTCGTCGCGCCGCTGCGGCCGCTGCTCAACTGGGCCAACGGGCGCGGCCCGATCACCCGCGGCTACCAGGCCCTCGGCGGCGCCCCCAAGCCGCTGGTCAAGTGGGCCTTCCAGCTCACGTCGTTCCAGAAGCTCGTGACCAAGCCGGTCGCCAAGGCCACCCGCTACGACGACACCGAGTTCCTCGCCCAGATGGAGGCAGTCGACCGGTTCACCGCCGGGATGATCGCCTACCCGGGCCGGACCTTCGGCCAGCTCTACCACCGCTTCGTCAAGGGCAACGCCCTCGTCGCAGGCACCTTCGACCTCGGCGACGTGACCGGCGAGCCCGAGGCCGCCGGCCGCACCGTCTCCTTCGCCGACATCGACGTGCCGGTGCTCGTCCTCGCCGGCGCGACCGACGGCATCGCCCCCGTCGCCTCGGTCAAGGCGGTCGTCCCGCTGCTCACCGGCTCGCCCGAGGTGCGCTTCGAGATCGTCCCCGGCGGCCACCTCGGCATGCTCACCGGCCGCGCCGCCCGCACCTCCACCTGGGCGGTCCTGGACGAGTGGGTCTCGCAGTGGTCGACCGACCCGTCCGACACCGCGGGTGGCGACGGGGCCGGGGACGACGCCGCCCCGACCATCGGCACCGGCCGCCGTACCCACGGCTCCGCCTCCTCCCGCTCCCTCGCCCGCTGACCCGTCGTACATCTACGACGGGTCACCGTGCGTTCTCGCTGACCCGTCCTCGATCTACGACGGGTCACCGCACTCCTCGCTGACCCGTCCTCGATCTACGACGGGTCAACGATCGGGGTCCGAGGGTTATCCCGGTTTCGGGGTGGGCGGGACAGGTCGAGGGTGGAGGGCATGAGCCGTCTGCGCGCCGCCCTCGTCACGCTCGTCGTCACCCTCGCCAGCCTCGTGGCCGTCACGGCGGCGACCACGACCGCCGCCCACGCCGACGAGTGCTACTCGTGGGGCCGGAACCTGTCCTCGGGCGCGACCGGGGCGGACGTGTCCGAGCTGCAGGTCCGCGTCGCAGGGTGGGCGGGGTACGGCGTCAACATGGCGATCGACGGCAGCTACGGGCCGCAGACCGTCAACGCCGTCAAGGGGTTCCAGGCGGCCTACGGACTCGGCGCCGACGGCGTGGCGGGGCCAGCGACGTACGCGAAGATCTACGAGCTGCAGGACCCCGACTGCACCCCGATCCACTTCTCCTACGCCGAGGTCGACGGCGGCTGCGGTGCCGGCGGCTACGCCGGCGGGTCGGTCCCGGCGGCGACGGTCAAGGAGAACCTCAAGCGCGCGATGTGGCGCGCCGAGGCCCTGCGGCAGCGGATCGGCAACCAGCCGATCTCCGTCAGCTCGGGGTTCCGCTCGCAGGCCTGCGACCGGCAGGTCGGCGGCAGCGGCACCGGCCAGCACACCTACGGCACCGCCATCGACCTGGTCGGCGTCTCGTTCTGCACGCTCGCCCAGAACGCCCGCTACACCGGCTTCGGCGGCATCTTCGGCCCGGGCTACCCCGACCACGACGACCACGTGCACGTCGACATCCGGGCCGGACGCTCGTGGAGCGCCCCCAGCTGCGGGGTCAGCTGACGCCGGACGTGGTGGTGACGGACGTGGTGACGCCGGATGTGGTGGTGTCGCGACGGCGGGTGAGCAGGTCGTACTAATCTCGCCGGATGCCCACCCCCGCCTCGTCGGCGCAGACGACGCTGCCCCGCCGGGTCCGGGTCGGCTACGGCCTCGGCTCGGTCGCGACCGGCGCGTTCGGCACCGTCCCGGGGCTGATGCTCCTGCCCTACCTGACCGACACCCTCGGGGTCGCGGCCGTCGTTGCCGGCTTCGTGGTGGTGCTGCCGAAGGCGTGGGACGTGCTCCTCAACCCGGTCGCCGGGCGCATCAGCGACCGGACCGTCGACCCCCGCGGCCCACGCCGGCCGTGGCTGCTGCGGGCGGGTATCGCGCTGGCGGCGACCTTCGCGCTCCTCTTCGCCGGGCCCGACCTCGACTCGCGCGTCCTCGAGACCGGCTACGTGCTCGTGCTGTTCCTGGCCTGCGCCTCGGCGTACGCGTTCTTCCAGGTGCCGTTCGTCGCGATGCCCGCCGAGATGACGCAGGGGTACGCCGAGCGCACGCGCCTCATGACGTGGCGGGTCGCGATCCTGGCGTTCACGATCCTGCTGGCGGGCGCCACGGCCCCGGTGATCCGCGACGCGGTCGGCGGACGCGACGGCTACCGGCTGATGGGCCTGGCCATGGCGGTCGTGATCCTGGTCGGCGTCGTCGGCGCCTACCTCGGCACGCGTGACGCGCCGGTCGGCGCCGTCGCGCCGGGCGCCGGTTCGCTGCGCGACCAGCTGCGCGTGGTTGCCGGCGCGCGCGACTTCCGGCTGCTGCTCACGACGTGGGTGCTGCAGGCGCTCGCGACCGGCTGCATGCTCGCCGGGGTCGACTACCTGGCCGGCGACGTGCTGGGCGAGGACGGCGCCTCGACCGTGCTCTTCGTCTGCTTCGTCGGCCCCGCGTTGCTGCTCACGCCGGTCTGGTCGAAGGTCGGCGAGCACGTCGGCAAGCAGCGCGCCTACCTCGCCGCGTCGGTCATCCTCGCCGTCGGCGCCGCCCTGGCCGCGACCGCTCAGGTGGCCCCGGGCGCGGTCGTGCTCGCCGCCGTCGCCGTGGTCGGCGTGGGCTACGCCGGCTGCCAGGTCTTCCCGCTGGCCATGCTCCCCGACGTCGCGGCCGCGGACGCGCGCCGCACGGGCGAGAACCGCGCCGGCGTCTACACCGGCGTCTGGACGGCCGGCGAGACGCTCGGACTGGCCCTCGGACCCGGGCTCTTCGCGCTCGTGCTCGCCCTCGGCTCGTACCGCTCCAGCACCGACGACAGCAGCATCATCCAGCCCGACAGCGCCCTGACCGCGATCACGCTCGGGTTCTCCGTGCTGCCGGCGCTGCTCGTCGTGACCAGCCTGTGGTGGCTGACGCGCTACGGCCTCGACGACCGAACGGAGCTTCCCGCATGACCGATCCCGACGAGCTGCTCGCCACGCTGCGCGCGCTGCAGGCGTCCGACCTGCCGGTGCACGGCGGCCGGACCCTCGCCTACGTCTACGACTCCGGGCTCGCCGAGGTCGACCGGGTGGCGCGGGAGGCGGTGGGCGCGTTCGCGGGCTCCAACGGGCTCGACCCCACCGCGTTCCCGAGCCTGCTGACGATGGAGAACGACCTCGTCGGCATCACCGCGCGCCTCGTCGACGGGCCCGGCACCGTGGTCGGCAACGTCACCTCGGGCGGGACCGAGTCGGTGCTGCTCGCCGTGCAGGGCGCCCGCGACGCCGCCCGGGTCGACCGGCCGGCGATGGTCCTGCCCGCCACCGCGCACGCGGCGTTCCACAAGGCCGCGCACTACTTCGGCGTCGAGGCCGTGCTCGTGCCGACCCGCGACGACTTCCGCGCCGACCCGGCCGCGACCGCCCGCGCGCTCGACGACCTGGGCGAGCGCGCCGTGCTGGTGGTGGCCAGCGCGCCGTCGTACGCCCACGGTGTCGTCGACCCGGTCACCGAGCTCGCCGCGCTCGCCGCCGAGCGCGGGATCCGGTGTCACGTCGACGCCTGCATCGGCGGCTGGGTCCTGCCGTACGCCGCCCGGCTGGGCCGCGCCGTGCCGCCGTGGACCTTCGCCGTCGAGGGCGTCACCTCGATCTCCGTCGACCTGCACAAGTACGCCTACGCCCCGAAGGGCGCCTCGGTGCTGCTGCACCGCACCGCAGCCCTGAGGCGGCCGCAGCTCTTCGCGAGTGCTGCGTGGCCGGGTTACACGATGCTCAACTCGACCATGCAGTCGACGCGCTCGGGCGGCCCCCTGGCGGGCGCCTGGGTCTCGGTGAAGTCGATCGGGGACACGGGTTATGAGCTCCTGACTCGAGAGGTGTTCGCCGCCGTGGACGCCATCGTGGCCGGGGCCACCGACATTCCCGGGCTGCACCTCGTCGCCCCGCCCGACTCGACCCTGGTCGCCCTCTCGACCGACGCCAGCTGCGACCCGTTCACGGTCTGCGACGAGATGGCCTCCCGCGGCTGGTACGTCCAGCCCCAGCTCACCCACGGCGGCCGGCCCGCGACCATCCACCTCTCCGTCAGTGCCGCCACCGGGCCCCACGTGCCCGAGTTCCTCGTCGCCCTGGCGGAGTCGGTCGGCACCGCGCAGGAGGCCGGCCCGGTTGTCGTCGACCCCGGGGTCGCGGCCTACGTCGCCACCCTCGACCCGACCACCCTCACCGACGCCGACTTCGACGGGCTCCTCGTCGCCGCCGGGCTCGTGGGTGACGGTCCCGGCCTCGCCCTTCCGACCCGGATGGCCGAGGTCAACGCCCTGCTCGACCTCGCCTCCCCCGAGCTGCGCGAGGCGGTGCTGGTCTCGTTCCTCGACCGGCTCCAGCGGCCGAACGGCGAGGACTACTAGTCCCAACGGGCCCTGCAGGTCGACCCCCGACGACCTGCCGGGGCGGGGGTGTCCCCACCTACGCTCCCCCTACGACGATGGCCCGCCGCCCGGGATGCGGGCGCCCACGTCGACCGGAGGTCCCATGACGCGCGCTCCCGCGCACCTGACGCTGATGCGTCAGGCCGACGACGCGATCGACGCGATCGACGCCGCCACCCAGGAGTCGGCGCTGACGCCGCTCGCCGGAGCCGGCCCCGACGACGGCCGGCTCGCCCACCCCGCCACCCGCCGCCGCGGCGCCGAGACGCCGTCCCTCCACACGGCCGAGGCCCAGCTGCTCGGCTTCGTCGCCGACCTGCTCCAGGCTCCCGACGAGGCTGCTGGGCTCGTCGTCGCCGGCGTGACCGAGGCCGCGGTCGTCGTCCTCCGCGGGGCCCGCGACGCCGGTCCCGGCCTCAAGCGGGCGACCGTGGTCCTGCCGTCCTCGGCCCACCCCGCCTACTTCGCCGCCGCCGAGACGGTCGGGCTCGTCCCGGTCGTCGTCCCCGTCGACCTCGACGGCCGCGCCCCGCTCGGTGCCATGGCCGCGGCCATCCACGAGGACACGGTGCTGGTCGTGGCCTCCGCGCCGTCGTACTCCCACGGCACCGTCGACCCCGTCGGCTGGCTCGCCGCCGCGACCGTGGCCAAGGGCGTCCCGCTCCACGTCGACGCGACCAGCGGCGGCTGGGCGATGGCGTACGCCGAGCGCGTCGGCCGCGTCGGGCCGAGCTGGGGCTTCGCCGTCGGGGCGGTCGCCTCCGTCGCCCTCGACGTCGGGCCCGAGACCGGCGCCGCCGCCGATCTGACCGTCGTGATCCACCGCGACCCGGCCGGCG
>NZ_JAURVJ010000214.1 GCF_030655615.1 Nocardioides sp. | reverse complement strand
GCCGACCACCTCGGCCTGGACCGGTTCGCCGTCGTCGGCGGCTCCGGCGGCGGGCCGCACGCCCTGGCCTGCGCCGCGCTGCTGCCCGACCGCGTGACCGCCGTGGCCTGCCAGTCGAGCCTGGCCCCGGTCGGCGTCGGCGGGATGCCGCGCCGCGCCTGGACCGACGGCATGGGCGAGGGCTTCGCCGCCGAGCTCGCCTGGGCCGAGGCCGGCGAGTCCCGCGTCGCTGCCGAGGTGCGCCGGCTCCAGGACGAGATGGAGGCCGCGGTCGACGACGACCCCGCCGACCTGATGGGCGAGGGGCTCAGCGAGGTCGACGTCGCGTTCCTCAGCCGTGCCGACCTGCGCGACAACTGGCGTCGCATCGTCGCCGAGCAGGCCGTCGACGGCATCGGTGGTGCCGTCGACGACGTGCTCGCGTTCGCCCGCCCGTGGGGCTTCAACCTGGCGCGGATCGACGTACCCGTGCTCGTCACCCACGGCGCCCAGGACGTGTCCTGCCCGCCCGCGCACGGCCGATGGCTGGCCTCGCGCATCCGCGGCGCGGAGCTGCGGATCAGCGACACCGGCGGTCACCTCCCCGAGCACCCCGAGGCGGAGATCGCCGAGACGATGGCCTGGCTCAGGCGCTTCTAGAGCAGGTGGGGCCGCTGGCCCCCGAAGGACCAGGCCCGGCCGACCCGACCCCCGTCGAGCACGAGGACGTCGATGCCTCCGACGCCACCGGCCGACCAGGTGAGGGCGACGCTCTGGCCCGCCACGTCGACGACCGGGTCGCCGTGCAGCTCGACGCTCTCGTCGCGTCGTCGGTCTGTCGGGCCCCAGAAGACCGCGTCGTCGTCCGCGACGTCCTGCCACCGGGCGCACCACCCCCGGACGAGCTCGCCAATCTCGTCGCGGGTGGCGCTCCCCCGGCCGGTCGGCGGGTCGGGGGTCTCGTCGCGCCGGTCGGCCGGCAGCGTCCAGTTGAGGACGACCTTGCCGTCGCGCAGCACGCACACGTCGGCGCCGGTCAACACGGTGCCGTCGCGCAGGGTGACGTCCCAGGTGTAGGCGAGGCGGTCGGCCCCGTCGAGGACGAGCGTGCGCGGCGTGAAGAGGTTGCCGACGTCACGCTGGTAGGTCTGGACGAACGCCCCCGTGTCGTCAGGGCCCACGAAGCCGTCGGCGATGTCGCTCTTCCCGGACCACCAACGACCGTCGTCGGTGATCAGGTCATGCGCCAGGGAGGCGTCCTCGTTCCACATCCGGCACCAGGTCGCGGGAATCTTCTCGATCTCGATGTTGGTCATGGCACCAGCCTGGAGCGCGTTCGCGACACCGTCCTGTCGGTGTTTCCCGTCCTCCTCGTCAGTCGAGGAAGGGGCGCGCGTCGATCCGGTCGAGCTCGTCGCCGAGCTCGAGGTCGCGGACGGTGACCACCTCGCGCTGCACGACCACGTCGGACACCCGGTCGAGGAAGAACCCGCGCACGCCGTCGCGCAGGCGGCACCACGCCAGCAGCAGCCAGCCGTCCGTGGTGTGCAGCAGGCCGAGCGGCTCCACGTCGCGCCGCGTCTGCGCCCCGGCCGCGTCGACGTAGGAGAGGGACAGCACGCGCCGCGAGCCGACGGCCGCGACGACGTCGTCGGCCCAGGGCGCGGCCGGCGCCGGCTCAGTGACGCGGTGCAGCCTGGCGGCGAGCTGCTCCTCGGTCCGTCGTACGTCGGCGGGCAGGGTCGCGAACACCTTCTGGGCCGCGGTCCGGGCTGCCGAGCCGAAGGGCGATCCCGCCACCGAGCGCAGCGCCACCGAGATCGCGAGCGCCTCGTCGGCCGTCAGCGCGAGCGGCGGCAGCGTGCGCTCGCGGTCGAGCGTGTAGCCGCCGGTGCGCCCCGCCTCGGCCCAGATCGGCACGCCCGCCTCGCGGAGCGCGTCGAGGTCGCGCTCGATCGTGCGGGCGCTGACCTCGAACCGGGCGGCGAGCCAGGTCGCCGACCGCGGCCGGGGCGCGACGGCGCGGAGCTCCTCGACGAGGGCGTACAGCCGGTCGGTCCGGTTCACGCCGCCAGCGTAGGGATCAGGCGTTGGCGGCCAGCTTCTCCTGCTCGGCCTTCAGCATCAGCGCGATGTCGATGAGCTGGTCCTCCTGGCCGCCGATGAGCTTGCGGCGACCGGCCTCGAGCAGGATCTTGGCGCCGGGGACGCCGTAGCGCTCGGCGGCGTTGCCGGCGTGCTTGAGGAACGAGGAGTAGACGCCGGCGTAGCCCATCATCAGCGTCATCCGGTCGAGCTGGCACTCCTCGGGCATCGCCGGCTTGATGACGTCCTCGGAGGCGTCGACGATGGTGAGGAAGTCGATGCCGGTCGACCACCCGAGCTTGTCGCAGACCCCGACGAACGCCTCGAGCGGCGTGTTGCCGGCCCCGGCGCCGAAGCGGCGGACCGAGCCGTCGATCTGGGTCGCGCCGGCGCGGGCGGCGATGACGGTGTTGGCGACGCCGAGGCCGAGGTTCTCGTGGCCGTGGAAGCCGACGGTGGCCTCGTGGCCGATCTCGGCCACCACAGCGGCGACCCGGTCGGCGGTCTGCTCCATCACGAGCGCGCCGGCGGAGTCGACGACGTAGACGCACTGGTTGCCGGCCTCGACCATGATCCGGGCCTGCTTGGCGAGCACCTCGGGCGGCTGGGTGTGGCTCATCATCAGGAAGCCGACGGTCTCAAGGCCTAGCTCGCGGGCCAGGCCGAAGTGCTGGATCGAGGTGTCGGCCTCGGTGCAGTGTGTCGCGATCCGGCAGATCTGGCCGCCGTTGTCCTGGGCAGCACGGATGTCGTCCTTGGTGCCGACGCCGGGGAGCATGAGGAACGCGATCTTGGCGCGCTTGGCCGTCTCGGCCGCGATCTTGATGAGCTCCTGCTCGGGGGTGCGGGAGAAGCCGTAGTTGAACGACGAGCCGCCGAGCCCGTCGCCGTGGGTCACCTCGATGACCGGGACGCCGGAGTCGTCGAGGGCCTCGACGATGTCGTGCACCTCCTGGGCCGTGAACTGGTGGCGCTTGTGGTGCGACCCGTCGCGCAGGCAGGTGTCGGTCAGCCGCAGGTCGAGATCGTCGCTCCACGTGCGGGTCAGGGTGTCGCGGTCTGCAGCATTGCTGGTGGCAGTGGTGGTCATGTCAGGCCTTCCGGTCACGGGGCTTCGAGGCTCGCTGCGCTCGCACCTCAGCCGCCGTGGTTGAGCTTGGCGCGGGCGATGTGCTGGGCGACCTGGGTGGCCGCGGCGGTCATGATGTCGAGGTTGCCGGCGTAGGGCGGCAGGTAGTCGCCGGCGCCCTCCACCTCGACGAAGATCGCGACCTTGGTCTGGCCCTGGGTCGCGGGCGAGGGGTCGTCGATCTGGGGCTCCTGGAGCAGCCGGTAGCCCGGGACGTACTCCTGGACGGCCTTCTCCATGTCGAACACCGACGCGACGATCGCGTCGCGGCCCTCCTGGCCGATGTCGGGCGGCACCGCGCAGAAGATCGTGTCGCGCATGATCATCGGCGGGTCGGCCGGGTTGAGGATGATGATCGCCTTGCCGCGGGCGGCGCCGCCGATGCTCTCGACGCCGGAGGCGGTGGTGCGGGTGAACTCGTCGATGTTGGCGCGGGTGCCGGGACCGGCCGACATGGAGGAGACCGAGGCGACGATCTCGGCGTAGGACACCCCGCCGTAGGGCGCTGCCGCGCGGGAGACGGCGGCGACCATCGGGATCGTGGCCTGGCCGCCGCAGGTGATCATGTTGACGTTGGGCGCGCCCACGTGCTCCTCGCCGTTGACGGGGGGGATGACGGCGGGGCCGACGGCGGCGGGCGTCAGGTCGATCGCGACGATGCCGGCCTCCTCGTAGCGCGGGGCGTACTCGCGGTGCACGTAGGCGGAGGTGGCCTCGAAGATGAGGTCGGGCAGCTCGTCCTGCTTGAGCAGCCAGTCGACGCCCTCGTGGCTGGCCTCGAGGCCCTTGTCGGCGGCCAGGCGCAGGCCCTCGGACGACGGGTCGACGCCGATCATCCAGCGGGGCTCGATGACGTCGCTGCGGAGCAGCTTGTAGAGCAGGTCGGTGCCGATGTTGCCGGGTCCGACGATGGCGGCAGTGAGCTTGTGGGAGTGGGGCTTGTTGGTCACGCTTACTCCTGGAAGGAGACGGTCAGCGGGGCGAACCCGCTGATGGACGCCGTGACCCGGTCACCCGGGGCGAACGGCACGAACGGGCCGAGGGCCCCGGACAGGATCAGGTGGCCGGCGCGCAGCGGGTCGCCGAAGCGGTGGGCCTGCACGGCCAGCCAGCGCAGCGCCTCGAGCGGGTCGCCGAGGCAGGCGGCGCCGGTGCCCGACGAGCGCTCCTCGTCGTTGATGGTCAGCGACATGACGACGTCGCGGGGCTCGAGCTCGTCGAGCGGCCGGCCGTCGCGGCCGACGACGTAGAGGGCGCTGGAGGCGCAGTCGGCCACGGTGTCGGTGAACGTGATGTCCCAGCCGGCGATGCGCGAGTCGACGATCTCGAGCGCGGGCAGCGCCACCTCGACGGCGGCCCGCACCAGCTCGAGCGTGATGTCGTACTCGGAGGCGGGCGCGACGTCGGCGGCGAGGAGGAAGGCGACCTCGGCCTCGACCCGCGGCTGCAGCAGCCCGGCCATCGAGATCGGGGACCCGTCGACGCCGTGCGACACGTCCATCTCGTCGAGCAGGTAGCCGAAGTCGGGCTGGTCGACGCCGAGCTGGTCCTGCACGGCCTGGGAGGTCGCCCCGATCTTGCGACCGACCACCCTCGCCCCGGCGGCCAGGCGCCGCTCCACCAGACCCTGCTGGACGGCGTACGCCGCCGACAGGTCGTCGGTGCCGATCAGGTCACGCACGGCGGCACACGGGACGCGGGTCTCGAGCGCCGTGGCGAGCCGATCGACCGCCGCCGAGATGTCGCCCGCGAGGGTGGGCTGAGAGGTCACGGACGAATACTAGAACCTGTTACAGTTTCGCGCCATGAGCACCCCTGTGCCGGCGCTGCCGAGCGAGGTCGACGTCGTCGTGGTCGGAGCCGGCGGGGCCGGCATGTCGGCGGCCCTCGCGGCCGGCAAGCAGGGTCTCGACACCGTCGTGCTGGAGAAGTCGGCCTACTTCGGCGGCTCGACCGCCCGCAGCGGCGGCGGCGTCTGGATCCCTGGCAACTACGCGCTCAAGGCGGCCGGCCAGGCCGACAGCCTCGAGGAGTCCAAGCGCTACCTCGACTCGATCGTCGGCGACGAGGTGCCCAAGGTGCGCCGCGACACCTACGTCGACCGCGGCGCCGAGGTCATGGACTTCGTCCGCGCCCACACGCCGCTGCGCTTCGAGTGGGTCAAGGACTACGCCGACTACCACCCCGAGGCCCCCGGTGGCCGGCTCAAGGGCCGCAGCTGCGAGCCGATCCCGATGGACGCCCGCTTCCTCGGCGCCGAGCTCGACCGGCTGCACCCGCAGTACGCCAAGGCTCCGGCCAACATGATCGTCACCCAGGCCGACTTCCGGAAGATCAACCTCGGCGTCCGCACGGTTCGCGGCCCGGTCACCATGGCCAAGGTCCTCGTCAAGCGGATCATCAGCCTCGCCCTGCGTCGCCGGATGTACGCCATGGGCAACGCCATCGCGATCGGCCTGCGCAAGGGCCTCGTCGACGCCGGCGTCCCGGTGCACTACGAGGCCGAGCTCGCCGGCCTGCTCATCGAGGACGGCCGCGTGGCCGGGGTCAAGGTCCTCCGCGACGGCACCGAGCACGTCGTGCGCGCCCGGCGCGGCGTCATCCTCGGCAGCGGCGGCTTCGAGCGCAACCTCGAGATGCGCGAGAAGTACCAGCCCCAGCCGACCTCGGTCGACTGGACGACCGGCTCGGAGTTCAACACCGGCGGCGGCATCCTCGCGGGCATCGCCGCCGGCGCCGAGACCGGGCTGCTCGACGACGCCTGGTGGGGGCCGACGATCCCGCTGCCGGGCGGGCCGTGGTTCTGCCTGGCCGAGCGCAACCTGCCGGGCTCGATCATCGTCAACCAGGACGGCAAGCGCTACATGAACGAGGCGCTCCCCTACGTCGAGGCCGTGCACGCGATGTACGACGGCGAGGCCACCGGCGTCGGCCACGTGCCGTCGTGGATGGTCATCGACCAGCGCTACCGCAACCGCTACCTGTTCGCCGGCCTGATGCCGCGCCAGCCCTTCCCGGGCCGCTGGTACAAGCACGGCACCATCAGGAAGGCCGCCACGATCGAGGCCCTGGCCGCCGAGATCGGCGTACCCGCTGACAACCTCACCGCGACGCTCGAGCGCTTCAACGGCTTCGCCGAGAAGGGCGACGACGCCGACTTCCACCGTGGCGTCTCGGGCTACGACAAGTACTACTCCGACCCGACGGTCAAGCCGAACCCCTCGCTCCACGTCATCGACCAGGCGCCGTTCTACGCCGTCAAGATCGTTCCCGGCGACCTCGGCACCAAGGGCGGCCTCGTCACCGACGAGCGGGCCCGGGTGCTGCGCGCCGACGGATCGGTCATCGAGGGCCTCTATGCCGCCGGCAACGTCTCGTCGGCCGTGATGGGCCACACCTACGCCGGACCGGGTGCGACCATCGGCCCCGCGATCGTCTTCGGCTACCTCGCCGCGGAGGACATCGCGCGCAGCAGCACGGTGGTCGAGCCGGGCGAGCGCCAGCGAGCCCGGGTCGAGACCCCCGAGGGGGTGGTCGAGCCGGGCGAGCGCCAGCGAGCCCGGGTCGAGACCCCCGAGGCCAGCTGATGCCCATCGACCCCGACGTCGCGATCGGCGCCGATCTCGGCGAGCGCGCGTTCAGCTGGACCGAGAGCGACGTGCTGCTCTACCACCTCGGCATCGGCGCCGGCTCCCGCCCGGGCGACAACCTGTCCCCCGCCGCGCTGGCCTACACGCTCGACGGACCGGGCCTGCAGGTGCTGCCGTCGTTCGGGGTCGTCGTACCGACCTTCCACGAGACCGACCCGCCGCCGCTCGACCTGCCCGGCTGCGACATCAACCTCAGCCAGGTGGTGCACGGCTCGCAGGCGGTCACGGTGCACGGGCCGCTGCCGACCTCCGGCTCCGCGACGGTCTCGACGACGATCAGCGACGTCTGGGACAAGGGCAAGGCCGCCGTCATCTGGCAGGAGGGCGTCGCCCGGTCTGACGCCGGCGACGCGCTGTGGACCACGCGCTCCTCGATCTTCGTCAAGGGCGAGGGCGGCTGGGGCGGCGAGCGCGGCTCCTCGACGCCGGTCGAGGTGCCCGACCGCGACCCCGACGCCGACACGTCCTACGACGTCACCCCGCAGCAGGCGCTGCTCTACCGGCTGTGCGGCGACCGCAACCCGCTGCACGCCGACCCCGCGTTCGCCGAGAGCGCGGGCTTCCCCGTCCCGATCCTGCACGGACTGTGCTCCTACGGGATCGTGCTGCGCGAGCTGACCGACGCCCTGCTCGACGGCGACGCGACGCAGGTCGGCGGGTTCGCCGCCAAGTTCTCCGGGGTGGTCTTCCCGGGCGAGACGATCAGGGTCCGCGGCTGGCGCGAGGACGGCCGCATCGTCGGCACCGCCTTGGTCGCCGGTGGCGACCGTGACGGTGCGCCGGTGCTAGGCGACGTCGTGCTCGACCTGGCCTGACACCAACCGGTCGTGCCAGGCGCCCACCAGGGTGCAGCCGAGCACGACCACGCCCGCCAGCACCAGACCGGCGGCAAGGTGCCACTTCAGCAGCAACGCGCCGACGGCCGCACCGGCGATGATCAGCACGACGGCGAACGCCCGGCGCCCGCTGCCGCCACCCTTGCCGCTGCCCAGCACCGAGTCGGCCGCCAGGCCGGTGAGGGTCGAGGTGACGACGACCGTGGTGACGTCCTTGACGGCGACGAACCGCGCGGTCGCGGCCTGCACACCCATCGCGGCACCAAGCAGCGTCGTCGTGGTGATGCCGATCCCCCTGTTTGGCTCGTCGCCGGCCACCAGCAGCACGACGGCGAGCGCGAGCTCGACGACCCCGACCGAGGCGAAGAGCAGCGTCGTCCGCAGCGACCAGACCGACGGCGCGGTCTTGAGCACCCGCCCGCCGACCGCGGCCCCGGCGAGGAACCCGACCAGGGCGAGGAACGGCCCGAGCAGCGGCAGGTCGTCCGCGCCGACCACCGCCATACCGATGATGACGACGTTGCCGGTCATGTTGCCGGTGAAGACCCGGTCGAGCCCGAGGTAGCCGACGGCGTCGATGATCCCGGTCCCGAAGGTCAGGACCAGCATCAACGACAGGTGCATGCGGTCGCGGGACACCCGCGTCACCCAGGAGTTCACGACGGGCATCCTGTCGTGCCGCCTCCGACGTCGCGCGGGCGGCCGTCCCGGATAGCGTGACGGGGTGACGCTCCCGACCGACCTGCGCGGGGTCCTCGACGACCTCGTCGCCGGCGCGGAGGCCGCTCTGGGCAACCAGCTGGTGGGCGCCTACCTCGTCGGCTCGTTCGCCCTGGGGTGCGCCGACGAGTGGAGCGACGTCGACTTCCTGGTCGTCACCGACGGCCGCCCGACCCCCGAGGCCGAGGCCGCGCTGCGCGTGCTGCACGCCCGGCGGCCCGACGCCGGCGGCTGGGCCGCCCACCTCGAGGGCTCGTACGCCGACCTCGCCGACCTGCGCAGCCCGATGACCCTCGGCAAGCGCTGGCTCTACGTCGACAACGGCTCACGTGACCTCGAGGCGTCGGACCACGACAACACCGCCCACACCCGGTGGCTGCTCCGCGAGCGCGGCCTGGTGCTCCGCGGTCCATCGCCGCGCGACCTGGTCGCCGAGGTCCCGGCGTCGGCACTGCGGGCCGAGGCCCTGGGCGTCGCCCGGGCCCGCGCCGAGCAGCTCGAGGACGACCCGTCCTGGTATGCCAACGCCTGGTTCCAGCCCTACTGCGTGCTCACCTCGTGCCGGATCCTCTACACCGCGACCTTTGCCGAGGTGGTCGGCAAGGAGGCCGCCGCCCGCTGGGCGCTCGAGCACGCTCCGGCCGTGCACCGACCGGTCATCGAGGCTGCTCTCGCGGACCGGGCGCACCCGTGGGACCGCGTGCACCGGCAGGGCGACCCTGCCCTGGTCGCGCCGACCCGGGCGCTCGTGTGGGACGTGGTCCGGTTGGCTGGGCAGGCTGCGCTCGAGGCGAGGGACTAGCGCGTCTTAACGGCTCCAGAATGACTTACGTCGTGTGCCGGCTCGACTGTCGATGTCCGGGATCGAACCTGCGCTGGAGCTCAGGTGGTGTCCGGGCGACCGGGTCAAGCTCCATCAGCGGCCGAGCCGTCCATTTCGCGACAGGCGCACTTAGGCCTGGCACCTACAGGATTACCGTCACAGCGAGGAACACTGTTGGTTCCGGTTGGGCCGGTCCAGGCGTCACAATCAAGGTGCCAAGGTAGGCGCTTTTGACGATGCAACCTTGGGTGGCGGGCGCGACAGTAGGCCCAACCTCCCCGTTATCGACTCGCGTCCGCCCAAGCAGGCGCGCCAGCGGCTGATCGACCGCACCTAGACCCCGTGGGCCACGCGGGAGCGGCGGCAGCGCGGGACCCGCGGGTTGGGTCGGTCCTGCGTTGCTGCTGCTGGCGACCTAGAAGGCGTGCCGACCGGCCATCTTGTCGAAGTCGCCCTTGTAACGCTCGACGGCGGCGCTTGCCCGCTCGGCATCGCCGCCGAACAGGTCGGCCCGCAGCGGCCCCCACCGATCACCCTCGGTGCCCAGCTCGTACTGGAGGTCCTCGACAGGGTTGCCGTGGCCGTGGCCCGCTCGCCACGCCGACCGCCCGAACCAGTGCGACCTGCCCCAGCCCGGAGCGTCGGGGTTGGCGGCTGTGCGGGCGTTGACGGCGTCCTGGCCAAGGATGCCGAGGAACACCTCCGCGCGGTCGAACTCGAGAGCGAAGGCGTCTGCGTCGGGCCACTGGTCGGCGAACAGGGGGCGCAGCGACATATGCAGCCACTCGCCGATGGGCGTGCGGTACTTGCCGACGCGGTTCTCGGTCATATCGGACAACGCCTCTGCGAACGGCTTGCCCTCGATAGTCCCTCGAGCCAAGGTGTTGGCCGTCCACTGTTGGCTGTCGAAGGGCGAGAACGGGTCTACTGCCATCAGGATCGGCAACGGCTTGGAGTCGTACTTGGACCTCACCATCGGGTCGGCCACCAGCGCCTTGACGTTGTCGTACCTGCGGGCCGAGACCCCAGCCATGCCGGCGGTCATGATCGCCACCATGCCGGGCAGCAGCCCGAGGTCCAGCAGGGTCGAGTCGCCGGACCGGACCTTCAGCGGCGCCTGCACCAGCGACCGGATGCCGGTGACCCAGGGCGCCAAGACGTCCGGCGTGCCGTAGCGAGCTGCGACCTGCAGGGACGCGCAGAACGGCTTGGCGAGGTCCCACATCTCTTGCGCTGCGGTGGCGTACTTGACGATGCGTTCTTCGTTGGTACCAGATACCGGCCCGGCCACGCGGTCGTCGTCGTTGATGGCGGCGAGAATGCGCTGCACCTCCTGCGACACCAGGTCGTCCAACTGGATGCGCTTAGCCGGGTCGACCAGCATGTCCTTCGTCAACTGCTTCAGCAGGTCGACGCGGCTGCCCGCGTTGGCCCGCTCGACTGCCTCCAAGGCAGCAGCCGGGCTCATCTGCCGGTCCCCCATGAGCCCGTGGATGGTGGTGACCAGCTTTGCCGCCGCAGCGGCGTGCGCTTTGCCGAACAGGTCGACGTAGTTGAGGTCATCCAGGCTGCGGCCCGCGCCGAGGTCCCAGTACGGCAGGTCGCCACCGTCGAAGCGGGTCGGGATGAGCCATGTCCGGCCCGGCGGCATCTGCCGGAACTCGTCCACGGCGAGCGTCAGCTCCTCGTTCATGTAGGACTTGTCCTTGGCACGGGACTTGTCGGAGAAGCAGGCGAGGAACACCATGGAGCCGCTGCGGATGGCCTCGCGGATCTTCGCGCGCCAAGCGTCGCCGGGGCCGAGGTCGTTCCGGTCGCGCCAGTACGGGATCTTCGCGGCTTCGAGCACTGCGCACAGGTCATCCACCGCGTCGGAGTCCTCCCGGACGTAGGACACAAACACCCGCTTGCTGTCGTCGTTGCTCATGTTCTGACCCTAACGACGACGTCCGACAGTGCAGGGTCGTTACGGCGCCCACGCAGGTCGGGGCTAGAGCCTTGTTCATTACCGGGCTGCGCCCAAACGGCGACCACGTCATTGCGTCATTCCCCGCCTGTGCAGCGGGTGACCGGAGGGTCACGTGCGCGCTTTGGCTAGGTGAGTCGCGAGTGCGCAGATTTCCGCAGTCGGGCCGAACGATGGGAGCAGGCACTCAAGTTCGAGTCGGGCGGCAAGAACCTGGTCACGAGCTGAGTCAGCGTCGCATGGCCGGGTCGCCCAACAGTGCGACGCCGTTGTTCGACACGACACCGGTGGTGCAAGGCGCTCGTTGCCAGGCTTGTCGGTCAGGATGAGGGCGTGTCCGGTACGCGCCACGACCCAGCCGAGGTCGACCTGGACGTCGAGGCCGGATCCGCGAAGCGCCCGGTGGCGACGCGGCCAGCAGCTGCGCGTTGGATCGCCCTCCCGATCGTTGCCCTCGCCCTGGTGAGCGGGGTGCTGTGGGTGCAGCTCGCTCACGGCGGCGGCTCGTTCGAGCCGCTGCGGCCGCCCGACCCGTGCGCCAAGCTTGAGGCGACATCCCGGGCGACAGGCATCGAGGGCCTGACCGAACGGCTCGTACTGCACGGCGTGCAGGACGCCGCCTGCCGGGTCGGCGTCAGCCGCGAGCAGCTGGTCCTCGACCTCGCCGACAGCGGCGACCCCACCGACGCGCAGGTCGACGCGTTGCGC
>NZ_JAURVJ010000212.1 GCF_030655615.1 Nocardioides sp. | reverse complement strand
CCGACCATGCCGTCGCCGTCGCCGACGATGACCAGGGCGGTGAAGCTGAACCGCCGACCACCCTTGACGACCTTGGCCACACGGTTGATCGCGACGACGCGCTCGAGGTACTGGCTCTTCTCAGCGCCCTGACCACGGCCGCCGTCACGGCCGCCACGGCCGCCACGGTCGCCGCCTGCGCGCTGTCCGCGCTGGGGTCCACTCATGAGTCTCTACTCCCTGTTCGAATTCGTCGCTGGCTTAGAAGGTGAGCCCGCCGGAGCGGGCCCCGTCAGCCAGGGCCGCGATCCGGCCGTTGTACTTGTTGCCGGCGCGGTCGAAGACCACGGTCTCGACGCCCTGCGCCTTGGCGCGCTCGGCAACGAGCTCACCGACACGGGCTGCCTTGGCGCTCTTGTCGCCCTCGTGGGACCGCAGGTCGGCTTCCATGGTGGAAGCCGAGGCCAGGGTCTTGCCGACGAGGTCGTCGACGACCTGGACGGAGATGTGCTTGCTCGAACGGGTCACGACGAGGCGCGGGCGCTCGGCGGTGCCATGGAGCTTCTTGCGGCCACGCACCTGGCGCTTGAGCCGCGACTGAAGACGCTTGGACGCGTGCTTCTGCTGCTTGATCTTGACGGCCATGGACTACTTACCAGCCTTTCCGACCTTGCGGCGGATGTGCTCGCCGGAGTAGCGAACACCCTTGCCCTTGTAGGGCTCGGGCTTACGAAGCTTGCGGATGTTGGCGGCGACCTCGCCGACGAGCTGCTTGTCGATGCCGATGACGCCGAGCTTGGTCGGGCTCTCGACAGCGAAGGTGATGCCCTCGGGTGCGTTGAAGGTGATCGAGTGCGAGTAGCCCAGCTGGAACTCCAGCTGCGTGGGGCCCTTGGACAGGACGCGGTAACCCACGCCCACGATCTCGAGCTTCTTCTCGTAGCCGTCGGTGACGCCCACGACCATGTTGTTGACCAGCGTGCGGGTCAGGCCGTGGAGCGACTTGCTGATGCGCTCGTCGTCGGGGCGCTTGACGTCGAGGACGCCATCACCCTTCTCGACCACGATCGGGGCGGCGACGGTGTGGCTCAGGGTTCCCTTGGGACCCTTGACGGTCACCAGGGGGCCGTCGATGGCCACGTCGACACCGGACGGGACCGCGACGGGGAGCTTGCCAATGCGCGACATGCTGTGTTTCTCCTATCTCGGTCTCGGGTTACCAGACGTAGGCGAGGACTTCTCCGCCCACGCCCTTCTGGTTGGCCTGGCGGTCGGTGAGCAGACCCTGGCTGGTGGAGATGATCGCGATGCCCAGGCCGCCGAGCACCTTGGGCAGGCCCGTGTGCTTGGCGTAGACACGCAGTCCGGGCTTGCTGATGCGGCGCAGGCCGGCGAGCGAACGCTCGCGGCTGCGGCCGTACTTGAGGGTGATGGTCAGCGTCTGGCCGACGCCCTCGTTGTCGGTCACGTCGAAGGAGGCGATGTAGCCCTCCTGCTTGAGGATCTCGGCGACACCCTGCTTGAGCTTGCTGTAGGGCATGGAGACGTCGTCGTGGAACGCCTGGTTGGCGTTGCGCAGACGCGTGAGCATGTCTGCGATCGGGTCGGTCATCGTCATGGGATGGTCGTTCTCTCTCTTCTGTGGTTTCCGCCCCTCTCGGGAGCGGACCTTCAGCGGTTGGTGTGGCTGGTGGTCACCAGGAGGACTTGGTCACGCCGGGCAGCTCGCCGCGGTGGGCCATCTCGCGCAGGCAGATGCGGCACAGGCCGAACTTGCGGTAGACGGCCTTGGGGCGCCCGCAGCGCTGGCAGCGGGTGTAGCCGCGGACGGCGAACTTGGGCTTGCGGGCCGCCTTGACCCTCAGAGCAGTCTTGGCCATGTCAGTTCTCCTTGAAGGGGAAGCCGAGCTGCTTGAGCAGCGCGCGACCCTGGTCGTCGGTCGTGGCGGTGGTGACGATGGTGATGTCCATACCGCGCTGGCGGTCGACCTTGTCCTGGTTGATCTCGTGGAACATGACCTGCTCGGTCAGGCCGAACGTGTAGTTGCCGTTGCCGTCGAACTGGCCCGGGTTGAGACCGCGGAAGTCGCGGATGCGGGGCAGGGCGAGCGACAGGAGGCGGTCGAGGAACTCCCACATCCGGTCGCCGCGCAGCGTCACGTGGCAGCCGATCGGCATGCCCTCGCGCAGCTTGAACTGGGCGATGGACTTGCGGGCCTTGGTGACGGCCGGCTTCTGGCCGGTGATCGCGGTGAGGTCGCGGATGGCGCCCTCGATCAGCTTGGAGTCGCGAGCGGCCTCGCCCACACCCATGTTGACGACGATCTTGACCAGGCCGGGGACCTGCATGATGTTGGGGATCTCGAACTCGGCCTTGATGGCCGGGACGATCTCCTCGCGGTAGCGCGTCTTGAGACGCGGCGTGACCTTCTCGGCCACAGCTCCCTCGGTCATGCTCAGATCTCCTTGCCGGTCTTGCGCGAGATGCGCACGCTGCGCGTGCCCAGGTAGGTCGAGCCGTCGGGACGGCGCTTGGTGACCTCTTCGCGGCGGAAGCCGATCCGGGTCACGCCGTCGCCCTCGACGAGCATCACGTTGGACACGTGGATCGGGGCCTCGGCGGTGATGATGCCGCCGGTGTTGCCCGAGCGGCCGCCCTGGTTGACGACCTTGGTGTGGCGCTTGATGCGGTTGACGCCCTCGACGATCACGCGCTGCTCCTCGCGGAGCACCTTGATGACCTTGCCCTCGGCGCCCTTGTCCTTGCCGGCGATCACCTTGACGGTGTCACCCTTCTTGATGTCGATCTTGGCCTTCTTGGGCGTAGCCATCACAGCACCTCCGGGGCGAGCGAGATGATCTTCATGAACTTCTTCTCGCGCAGCTCGCGGCCCACGGGGCCGAAGATGCGGGTACCACGCGGCTCGCCGTCGGCCTTGAGGATGACGGCGGCGTTCTCGTCGAAGCGGATGTAGGACCCGTCGGCACGGCGGCGCTCCTTGACGGTGCGCACGATGACGGCCTTGACGACGTCGCCCTTCTTGACGTTGCCGCCGGGGATCGCGTCCTTGACCGTGGCGACGATGACGTCACCGATGCCGGCGTAGCGCCGACCCGAGCCGCCGAGCACCCGGATGCAAAGGATCTCCTT
Source organism: Nocardioides sp. (assembly GCF_030655615.1). Taxonomy (GTDB): domain Bacteria; phylum Actinomycetota; class Actinomycetes; order Propionibacteriales; family Nocardioidaceae; genus Nocardioides. The sequence goes on along the minus strand of NZ_JAURVJ010000212.1, from coordinate 5,107 downwards.
GGCACCCGTGTTGTCGGCGACCTTGAGTCGCGACTCCTGCTGAATCACTGTTCTCTCCTTGTCGAGCCGGTTCTCCGCGCCTCTCGGACGAGGAGCCTGGCTGAACGGTGTTGTTGGCCGGGAAGGTGGACTACTTGGCCTTCTCGAGGATCTGGACGAGGCGCCAGCGCTTGGTCGCCGACAGCGGACGGGTCTCCATGATCAGGACCCGGTCGCCGGTGCCGCACTCGTTGTTCTCGTCGTGCGCCTTGAGACGGCTGGTGCGTCGCAGGACCTTGCCGTAGAGCGCGTGCTTGACGCGGTCCTCTACCTCGACCACGACGGTCTTGTCCATCTTGTCGCTGACGACCAGGCCCTCGCGGGTCTTGCGCGTGTTGCGCTCGGTCGGGGTGTTGGTGCCGGTGGTCTCGCTCATGCGGTTGCCTCGTCGTTCGTGCCGGGGGCGGTGCGGATGCCGAGCTCGCGCTCGCGCACCACGGTGTAGATCCGCGCGATGTCCTTCTTGACCGTGCGGAGGCGGCCGTGGCTCTCGAGCTGGCCGGTCGCGGCCTGGAAGCGCAGGTTGAACAGCTCTTCCTTGGACTCGCGGAGCTTGGCCTCGAGGTCGACGTCGTTGAACTCGTCGAGCTCGTGGGCGGTGGTCTCGGCGCTCATCAGAACTCACCGGCCTCTCGGGTGATGAAGCGGCACTTCATGGGGAGCTTGTGGATCGCGCGACGCATGGCCTCGCGGGCCGTCTCCTCGTCGACACCGGACAGCTCGAACATGACGCGGCCGGGCTTGACGTTGGCGATCCACCACTCGGGCGAGCCCTTGCCGGAACCCATGCGGGTCTCGGCGGGCTTCTTGGTGAGCGGGCGGTCGGGGTAGATGTTGATCCACACCTTGCCGCCGCGCTTGATGTGGCGGGTCATGGCGATACGAGCGGACTCGATCTGCCGGTTGGTCACGTAGTGACCCTCGATCGCCTGGATGCCGAACTCACCGAAGGCGAGCGTGGTGCCGCCCTTGGCCGCACCGCGGCGGTTGGGGTGGTGCTGCTTGCGGTGCTTGACGCGACGGGGCATCAGCATGGGTCAGCCCTCCGTTCCGGAAGTCGTCTCCGCGGGAGCCGCCGTCTCGGCCGGAGCCTCGGCGCCACCCTCGCGGTCGGCGCGGGTCGGGCGCGAGCCACGGCTCGGACGCTCGCCACCGCGCTGCGGGCGGTTGCTGCCGCCGCGGCCGGGTACGCCGGCGCGCGCTGCGGCCTGGGCCTGACGCTCGGCACGGGTGCCGGCGACCTCGCCCTTGTAGATCCAGACCTTCACGCCGATGCGGCCGAAGGTGGTCTTGGCCTCGTAGAAGCCGTAGTCGATGTCGGCTCGCAGCGTGTGCAGCGGGACGCGACCCTCGCGGTAGAACTCGGTGCGCGACATCTCGGCGCCATTGAGGCGGCCGGAGCACTGGATCCGGATGCCCTTGGCACCCGAGCGCATCGTGGTCTGCATGGCCTTGCGCATGGCACGGCGGAACTGCACACGACCGGCGAGCTGCTCGGCGACACCCTGGGCGACCAGCTGGGCGTCCATCTCGGGCTGCTTGACCTCGAGGATGTTGAGCTGGACCTGCTTGCCGGTCAGCTTCTCGAGCTCGCCACGGATGCGGTCGGCCTCGGCGCCGCGGCGACCGATGACGATGCCGGGGCGCGCGGTGTGGATGTCGACGCGCACGCGGTCACGGGTGCGCTCGATCTCGACCTTGGCGATGCCGGCGCGCTCCATGCCCTTCGAGAGCAGCTTGCGGATCGCGACGTCCTCGCCCACGTAGGCCTTGTAGAGCTTGTCGGCGTACCAGCGCGACTTGTGGTCGGTGCTGATGCCCAGACGGAAGCCGTTGGGGTTGATCTTCTGGCCCATCAGGCACCCTTTCCGTTCTTCTTGAGAGCAGAGGCCGGCTGCACCACGAGCGTGATGTGGCTGGTCCGCTTGTTGATGCGGGTGGCGCGGCCCTGGGCGCGGGGGCGCCAGCGCTTCATCGTCGGGCCCTCGTCGACCATGGCGACGGAGACGACCAGGTCGCTGGCGTCGAGGCCCTCGGTGGTCTCGGCGTTGGCGATCGCGCTCTCGAGGACCTTGTAGACGGTCTCGGAGGCGGCCTGCGGCGCGAACTGCAGGATCGACAGCGCGTCGGCGACCGGGAGGCCGCGGACGAGGTCGACCACGCGGCGGGCCTTCATCGGGGTGATCCGCTGGAAGCGGGCACTCGCGAACGCGCCGGGCTGGTCGCCCAGGAGCGTGTCGCGGCGCGCGCTGATGCGGTGGCGCTCGGTGGTAGACATCAGCGACGACGCCCCTTCCGGTCTTCCTTGACGTGCCCGCGGTAGGTGCGGGTCGGGGCGAACTCGCCCAGCTTGTGGCCGACCATCGAGTCGGTGACGAAGACCGGGACGTGCTTGCGACCGTCGTGGACGGCGATCGTGTGCCCGATGAAGTCGGGCGTGATCATGGAACGGCGCGACCAGGTCTTGATGACGTTGTGGGTGCCCTTGTCGTTCTCGGCGTCCACCTTCTTCTGAAGGTGGCCGTCGATGAAGGGGCCCTTCTTGAGGCTGCGAGGCATCTGTCTCTAGTTCCTTTTCCTAGGCCCTGATCAACGCTTGTTCTTGCCGGACTTGCGCCGGCGGATGATCTGCGAGTCGGAGGCCTTGCGCTTGCGCGTGCGGCCCTCGGGCTTGCCCCACGGGGACACGGGGTGACGTCCACCGGACGTCTTGCCCTCACCACCACCGTGCGGGTGGTCGACCGGGTTCATGACGACACCGCGGACGGTCGGGCGCTTGCCCTTCCAGCGCATGCGGCCGGCCTTGCCCCAGTTGATGTTGGACTGCTCGGCGTTGCCGACCTCGCCGATGGTGGCGCGGCAGCGGACGTCGACGAAGCGCATCTCGCCGGACGGCATGCGCAGCGTGGCGCGCGAGCCCTCACGGGCGACGAGCTGGGCGCTGATGCCGGCGGACCGGGCGATCTTGGCGCCGCCGCCGGGGCGGAGCTCGACGCAGTGGATCGTGGTACCGACGGGGATGTTGCGCAGCGGCAGGTTGTTGCCGGGCTTGATGTCGGCGCCGACGCCGGACTCGACCCGGGTGCCCTGGGTCAGGTCCTTGGGGGCGATGATGTAGCGCTTCTCGCCGTCGACGTAGTGGAGCAGCGCGATACGGGCGGTGCGGTTGGGGTCGTACTCGATGTGAGCGACCTTGGCCGGCACGCCGTCCTTGTCGTAGCGACGGAAGTCGATGATCCGGTAGGCACGCTTGTGCCCGCCGCCCTGGTGACGCGTGGTGATCCGACCCTGGTTGTTGCGGCCGCCCTTCTTGGGCAGCGGACGCGTCAGGGACTTCTCGGGCGTCGTACGGGTGATCTCGACGAAGTCGGCGACCGACGAGCCACGACGGCCCGGGGTGGTCGGCTTGTACTTGCGAATAGCCATGAGTCAGTAGTCCTCTCGGAACCCGGTCAGGAGACCGGACCCCCGAAGATGTCGATGCGGTGGCCCTCGGCGAGGCTGACGATCGCGCGCTTGGTGTCCTTGCGCTTGCCGAGGCCGGTCTTCGTGCGGCGCGTCTTGCCGACCCGGTTGAGCGTGTTGACCGAGGTCACCTTGACGCTGAAGATCTTCTCGATCGCGATCTTGATCTCGGTCTTGTTGGCGTCGGGACGCACCAGGAACGTGTACTTGTTGGCGTCGAGCAGGCCGTAGCTCTTCTCGGACACCACCGGTGCGATCAGGACGTCGCGGTGGTCCTTGTGGATCGTGCTCACTTGTCGCCCTCCTCGGTCTTGTCGAGGCCGACCGCGGGGGCGGCCTTCTCGGCCCGCGTCGCGGTGCCGGTCTGCTGGGCCACGAACGCGTCGTAGGCACCCTGGGTGAAGACGATGTCCTCGGAGGCCAGCACGTCGTAGGTGTTGAGCTGGTCGACGGCGACGATGTGGACCTCGTGCGCGTTGCGCAGCGAGAGCCAGGTGACGCTGTCGGCGCGCTCGAGCACGACGAGGAACTTGGCACGCGAGGAGATCTCGGCCAGCGCCTTGAGAGCGACCTTGGTCGACGGCTTGTCGCCGCTGACGATCGACTCAACGACGTGGATGCGCTCGTTGCGGGCCCGGTCGCTGAGGGCTCCGCGCAGGGCGGCGGCCTTCATCTTCTTGGGGGTCCGCTGGTCGTAGCTGCGCGGCTGCGGGCCGTGGACGACGCCACCGCCGGCGAACTGCGGCGCACGGGTCGAGCCCTGGCGGGCGCGGCCGGTGCCCTTCTGCTTGTAGGGCTTGCGGCCACCGCCGCGCACCTCGGCGCGCGTCTTGGTGGAGTGGGTGCCCTGGCGGGCGGCGGCGCGCTGGGCGACGACGACCTGGTGGATCAGCGGGACGTTGACCTTGGCGTCGAAGATCTCGGCGGGGAGGTCGACGGGGACGGTGGTAGCCATGCTCAGGCCTCCTGCTTCTTCGCGGCGGAGCGGAGCATGATCAGGCCGCCCTTGGGGCCGGGGACGGCGCCCTTGAGCAGGATCAGGCCCTTCTCGACGTCGACCGCGTGGACGGTGACGTTCTGCGTGGTGACGGTGTCGGTACCCATGTGGCCGGCCATCCGGGTGCCCTGGAACACGCGACCGGGGGTCGCGCAGGCGCCGATGGAGCCGGGCTTGCGGTGGTTGCGGTGGGCACCGTGGGACGCGCCCACGCCGTGGAAGCCGTGGCGCTTCATGACGCCGGCGAAGCCCTTGCCCTTGCTGGTGCCGGTGACGTCGATCGTGTCGCCGGGAGCGAAGGTGTCGACCGCGAGCTCCTGGCCCACGGTGTAGGTCGAGGCGTCAGCGGTGCGAATCTCCACGACGTGGCGGCGCGGCGTGGTGCCGGCCTTCTCGAAGTGGCCGGCCTGCGGCTTGGTGATCTTGCGACCCTCGATCTCGCCGTAGCCGACCTGGATGGCGTTGTAGCCGTCGGTCTCGGGCTTGCGGATCTGGGTGACCACGTTGGTGCTCGCGGCGATCACGGTCACGGGGACGACGCGGTTGTTCTCGTCCCACAGCTGGGTCATGCCGAGCTTGGTGCCCAGCAGACCCTTCACGTTGCGT
>NZ_JAURVJ010000194.1 GCF_030655615.1 Nocardioides sp. | reverse complement strand
CGCCGGCGCCGGCGCTGCGCGACCCGGGCGGCGACGAGGTCGCTGGCCCCGGTGGGGACGTCGAGGGCCGTGCTGAGCCGCTCGTAGGCGGCCTCGATCGTGGGGGACTCGGTCATCGGTTCAGCTCCTGCTCCCGCCCGCGGGCGTGGTCCTTGAGTCGGTCGGTGCCGCGCGAGAGGTGGCTGCGGGCCGTCCCCTCCGAGCACCCCATCCGGGCAGCGACCTGGCGGGTGTCCAGGTCCTCGACGTAGCGCAGCGCCAGGGCGGTGCGCTGCTGGGGCGTCAGCGTCGCGAGCGCGGCGACCAGCCAGCCGTCGACCTCGCCGACCACGACCGCCGCCACCGCGGTGTCGGGCGGCTCGCTCGTCGGCCGCTCGCGGCGCAACCGCCGGACCCGGTCGATGTTGAGCCGCACCATCACGGTGCGCGCATAGGCGCCGGGGTCCCCGTGGATCCGTCGCCACTTCTCGACGACCCGCGCGAGCGTCTCCTGGGTCAGGTCCCAGGCGTCGTGCGGGTTGCCCGTCAGGGCGTGGGCGAGGCCCAGCAGCCGATGCTGGTGGGCGGTGACGAACTCGTCGTACTCCGGCATGAGCACCTCCGCCTGTTCAGACGAGGAGAGCCGCCGAGATGTTGAGACGTCAGCGCAGGGAGTAGGTCGCCATCGACACGCCGATGTAGTGCGTGGCGAAGGCCAGCACCGTGAAGACGTGGAAGACCTCGTGGAAGCCGAAGTACTGGGGCCAGGGGTTGGGGCGCTTGAAGCCGTAGACCACGCCGCCCATCGTGTAGAGCGCGCCGCCGGCGCCGATCAGCACGAGGACCGCGATCGCGGTGGTGGAGCCGAGGACGGCCTCGGCGCCGTCGATGAAGCCCGGCAGGAAGAACACCGCCGCCCAGCCCATGCCGATGTAGATCGGCGTGTAGAGCCAGCGTGGGGCGTCGGTCCAGAAGACCCGGAAGAACACGCCCAGCACCGCGCACGTCCACACGGTCGTCAGCAGCACGACCCGCTGGGTGCCCTCGAGGAGCATCAGCGTCAGCGGCGTGTAGGAGCCGGCGATGAGGATGAAGATGTTGGCGTGGTCGAAGCGCCGCAGGAACGCCCAGACCCTCGGCGACCAGGTGCCGGTGTGGTAGATCGCCGAGACCCCGAACAGGAGCAGCGCCGAGGCCGCGAAGACCGCCGACCCGGTGCGGGTGCTCGAGGTGGGGGACAGGCAGATCAGCACGATCCCGCCGACCAGCGCGATGGGCGCGGTCGCGAGGTGCAGCCAGCCGCGCAGCCGAGGCTTGATCGCCTCCAGGGTCTGCTCGGCCCGGTCGCCGATCGTCTCCAGTCCCGCGCGGACCGCCTCGTTGGCGTTGTGCAGGGCTGGGTTCATGTGGCGAGGGTAGCGGGGTGGCGGTCGGCTCGGACCCTCTCCACGGATGAGCATGGCCACACCGGCGCGGGGGTCTGTGGGTCGCCTGTGCGCTCGGTCGGCGGGTCCGGTGGGCGCGGTGGTGGGCGCGGTGGTGGGCGGATCGAGGTGCGGGGCCGGGCCGGGGTCGCCGCAGCGGCCGGGGCCCGACCGGGGTGCGTCAGGCCTGGCCGGGGAGGTTGAGCCCCTCGGACGGCTGCACGATGACGAAGCCCTGGCCCTGGAAGGCGACCTGCACGGCCTCGCCGGAGCCGCGGCCGATGAGCGCGCCGGCGCTCATCGTCGACTTCAGTGACGTGTCGAGGTGGGCCGACCAGGCGACGATCGCGTCGGTGTCGGCGAACGTCGGTGCCTCTGCCGCGTTGAGCACGACCGGCTCGCCGTCGGTGACGATCGCGACCCAGCCGCTGCCGCGCAGCGTCGTGTTGAACAGGCCGCCGGCGAGCATGCTCGCGCCCTTGACCCGCTCGATGTTCCACTGCAGCGAGGCCGAGAAGGCCAGCACGTTCTTGCCGTTGGCGGAGATGCCGGTGTTGTTGAGGTGCAGCAGGTGCACGTGCTTGGCGGTGTCGGCGATGAACACGTCGCCCTGGCCCTCGACCCGCATCAGCGGCAGGCCCTCGCCGGTCAGCGCCTTCTTGAGGACCCGCCCGGCGCCGCCCGCGCCCTGGTAGGCGAACGTCACGTTGCCCTGGTAGGCGACCATCGAGCCCTGGCGGGCCATGAACGGCTCGGTCACGCGCACCCGGAGCAGCTTGCTGTTCTGCAGCTGCGGGCCGGACCCGCTGACCTCGGAGAACCGGCCGTCGATGAGGTCGCCGGTGATGCCGGCGAACGCGTCGCCGGAGAAGCCCTGCTGACCCTGCGGCTGCCCGCCGTACTGGCCCTGGGGCTGGCCCTGCTGGCCCTGGGGCTGGGACTGCGGCTGGGACTGGGCGGGCTCGGACTGCTGCGGCTGCGCGGTCGCGGCGTCCATCGGCGACGTCGCCTGCACGCCCTTGTCGACGACGTGCTCGGTCCACTGCGAGCCGTCCCAGTAGCGGAGCTCGTGGCGGCCGGTCGGGTCGGGGTGCCAGTCAGCGGTCATCGGTACGTCGCTCTCTTCGGTCGGTTCGGTGGGTCGGTTCGGGCGGGATTGCGGGCGCGAGGCTCTCCGGGTGTCCTACCATCGCCAGGTGGCGGACTGGAAGCGGGGAGTGCGGAAGGTGCTCTACCCGGCCTACGAGGCGCGGGTGCTGCGCCGCATCGGGCCGCTCTCCGACAGCCTGCCCCAGCACGTCGGGGTCATGCTCGACGGCAACCGCCGGTGGGCGCGGGCCGTCGGCCGCGAGACCGAGCACGGCCACCAGGCCGGCGCCGCCAACATCGAGCCGCTGCTCGGCTGGTGCGACGAGGTCGGCATCGAGGTGGTCACCCTGTGGCTGCTCAGCACCGACAACCTCAACCGTCCGGCCGCCGAGCTCGAGCCGCTGCTCGAGATCATCGGCGACGCCGTCGACTCCCTCGCGAGCCAGCGTCGCTGGCGCCTCCACCCCGTCGGCGCGCTCGACCTGCTGCCCGACGACCTCGCACGGCGCCTCAAGGACGCGGCCGAGGCCACGGCCGACGTCGACGGGATGCTCGTCAACGTCGCGGTCGGCTACGGCGGGCGCCGCGAGATCGCCGACGCCGTACGGTCGCTCCTCCACGAGCACGCCGCTCGCGGCACCTCGCTCGAGGAGCTCGCCCAGATCATCGACGTCGAGCACATCGCCGACCACCTCTACACCAAGGGCCAGCCCGACCCCGACCTCGTGATCCGCACCTCCGGCGAGCAGCGCCTGGGCGGGTTCCTGCTCTGGCAGAGCGCCAAGTCGGAGTTCTACTTCTGCGAGGCCTACTGGCCCGACTTCCGGCGCGTCGACTTCCTGCGTGCCATCCGCGCCTACGCCCTGCGTGAGCGGCGGCACGGGGTCTGAGTTCCGCGGGACTCGTGACTCGGGTTTCACCGGCCGACCGGTGAATGCCGAGCTCGGACGCTCATGCTTTGTCGTCCCAGCTCGGGTTTCACCGGCCAGCCGGTGAAACCCGAGTGGCCCGAAAGGCCCGCAACACTCCCGTCACCTGACCGTCATCACGCGTTCGGGCGTGTCGCCACGAAACCGCCGCGGGGCGTCGTACGGTCGCCTGAGTGGCGAGTGGGGAAGCTCGCCGCAACCGGGAGGCCCGAGCGTGAGCGATCACGACCTTTGCACCACTGGCGACAGCGCTGCTGTCGTCGTGGGAGAAGGACGCCGGCACTCCGGCGCTCGGGCTCCTCTCCGGTCCATCGCTGACTGAGGACCGGGCGACGAGTGCGCGCGCGGTCACGTAAGGGGATCACCGTGGCCGACTCCCGCACCTACGTGCTCGACACCAGCGTGCTGCTCGCCGATCCGGGCGCCATGCGGCGCTTCGAGGAGCACGAGGTGGTGATCCCCGTCGTGGTGATCACCGAGCTCGAGGGTAAACGGCACCACCCCGAGCTGGGCTACTTCGCCCGCTCGGCGCTCCGGATGCTCGACGACCTCCGGGTCAGCCACGGACGGCTCGACGAGCCGATCCCGATCGGTGAGTCCGGCGGCACGCTGCGGGTCGAGCTCAACCACACCGACCCCGGGCTGCTGCCGTCGGGGTTCCGGCTCGGTGACAACGACACCCGCATCCTGGCCGTCGCGCTCAACCTCTCCGACGAGGGCTGCGACGTCACGCTGGTCTCCAAGGACCTGCCGCTGCGCATCAAGGCCTCGGTCGTGGGGCTCGACGCGGAGGAGTACCGCGGCGAGGCCATCAACGACTCCGACACCGGCTTCTCGGGGATGGCCGAGCTCGACGTGGCGGCCGACGTCCTCGACGAGCTCTACGACGACGGCGAGGTCGACCTCGAGAGCGCCCGCGACTACCCCTGCCACCAGGGCCTGGTCCTGCTGTCCGACCGGGGTACGGCGCTCGGTCGCGTCGGTCCCGACAAGCACGTCCACCTCGTGCGGGGCGACCGCGAGGCCTTCGGCATCCACGGCCGCAGCGCCGAGCAGCGGATCGCGCTCGAGATGCTGCTCGACCCCGAGGTCGGCATCGTCTCGCTGGGCGGGCGCGCCGGCACCGGCAAGTCGGCGCTCGCGCTGTGCGCCGGCCTCGAGGCCGTGCTGGAGCGCCGCCAGCACCAGAAGGTCGTGGTGTTCCGGCCGCTCTTCGCCGTCGGCGGCCAGGAGCTCGGCTACCTGCCCGGCTCGGAGACGGAGAAGATGTCGCCCTGGGGCCAGGCGGTCTTCGACACGCTCGGCTCGATCACGTCCAAGGACGTCATCGACGAGATCCTCGACCGCGGCATGCTCGAGGTGCTGCCCCTCACGCACATCCGCGGACGCTCGCTGCACGACGCGTTCGTGATCGTCGACGAGGCCCAGTCGCTGGAGCGCAACGTGCTGCTGACCGTGCTCAGCCGCATGGGTCAGAACTCGCGGGTGATCCTGACCCACGACGTCGGCCAGCGGGACAACCTGCGCGTCGGACGGCACGACGGTATCGCCAGCGTGATCGAGAGTCTGAAGGACCACGATCTGTTCGGACACGTGACGCTGATGCGCTCCGAGCGCTCCGCGATCGCGGCCCTCGTCACCGAGCTCCTGGAGGGCGGAGAGCTCAGCTGACGGGTTGGTCCCGATCTGCTCACCCGGCTCCGATTCGCTCATGTGTTCAGGCCTACAGTGAGCGGATCGGGACGGCGTGCGCGGA
>NZ_JAURVJ010000190.1 GCF_030655615.1 Nocardioides sp. | reverse complement strand
TCTGGTAGTAGCCCTTGTTCCAGCGCGAGCGCTGACGGATCCAGTTGCCGACGTTGGAGTTGGCCTCCTCCAGCGTCGTGGAGTCGATCATCGCCGTGCGGTAGCCCTCGCGGTGCAGCCGTATGCAGAGGTCGGCGTCCTCGGTGACGTTGAAGGGGTCCCAGGCGCCGAGCTCGCGCAGGATGTGGGTCTTGAAGTGGTTGGACGTGCCGCCGAGCGGGATCGGCGACTCCGAGGCACCCATGGCCGGCAGGACCAGCTCGAAGTGCATGGAGTACTCGTTGGCGAACCACGACGTCAGGAGGTTCTGGTCCTGGTTGAAGTGGTTGAGCTTGGCCTGGACGCACACCACGTTGGCCGGCACGTGCCGGAAGGCGATCAGGGCCTTCTTCAGCTGGTCGGGGTCCGGGCGGTCCTCGGCGTCGAAGATGACGCAGAACTGGCCGGTCGCCAGCTGCAGGCCGTAGTTGCAGGCCTTGGGCTTGGTCTTGGGCTGGCTGTCGGGCACGACGACCAGGTGGAAGTGCGGCGGGAGCGCAAGCGACTTGATCTTGTCGATCGTCTCGAGGTCGTCCTCCTCGCACAGGAGCTTGACGTCCAGGCGGGTGCGCGGGTAGTCGAGAGCGTTGATGTCGCGGACCAGACGGGGAACGATGCCGGCTTCCTTGTAGAGCGGCACCAGGATCGTGTAGACCGGCAGCGTGCGCTCGTCGAGAGCAGCGATCTCCTCGTCGGTCACATCGGTCTCGAGGTGCGTGCCCAGGGCGCGCAGCGTGAGGCGGAACTTGTAGACCGAGACGAAGAAGTAGATGAAGCTGCACACGCCGACGACGCCGATGGCCGTGCCGGTCGGCCAGATGACCGCGCAGACCACCAGCACGACGGCGGCCATGATGAACACGGCCTTCTGGACTGCCGAGAACACGGTGTGGGCCGACTGCTCGGGGTAGTTCTCCAGAAGGAACTGCGTGGAGACGTCGGCGTAGTGGCTGCTGTGGACCCGCTGGATGAGCTGGTCGAGATCGGTGCGGTTGGCGAGGAGCTGGCGGAACGGCTGGTCCAACGCCTCCTCGACGTCGGCGAGGCCCTCGGCCGTCAGCGGACGGGCGACGGCGAGGAGAACCTCGCCCTCGCTCTCGGCGACCGGAATGACCTGCAGGGTGCGGGCAACCCTTTCGGGGAGCCGGCGCGAGACCTCGTAGTCGGGCTCGAAGTCGGCCAGGCCGACGCGCTGCAGCTGGTGCAT